>NZ_JBITFB010000065.1:0-28266 GCF_044455625.1 Kitasatospora sp. NPDC051164
CAACATCACCTACACCTCGGCCAGCGCGTCAGTTCATCGAACGATCACACGAACGAGCGATCCCCAACCATGAGTAAAGGGACTTAACGTCCTCTCACATGACGCGATTTCACCGTGACAGAACGCCGTTGATCGTCGTCACGGAATGTGTGCCTGATCCCACAACTCACCTATAAAGCCAGGGTCACGCAGTGGCCGCAGGCCACCGGGCAGATGTCCTGTCTCGCTCAGTCGAGTCGCCTTCTCAGTGAACCCAGGCGTTCAGCCTTCTGTCTCAGTGAACTTAGGCGGGGGTGCGCGCCGGGGGACCGGCCCATCTACCCGCTGTATTCCCTGCCTGCCGACATGGTGCAGGCTGGACGTCATGCTTGCTGATCATTACGAGTACGACGTGGTCGTCACGGCTGTGGCCCCAGCCGGGACCGCCGTCCACGTGGACGGGGACGACGGTTTCATCGACCAGACCAAGCACCCCTCATGGCGGTCGGACACTCCCCGCGCCGCGGTCGGCGACCAGATACGCGCGGTGGTACTGGACGCCACCAGGACTCCGCCACGGTTCAGTGCCCTACCGAGCGACATACAGACGGCGCGGAGCCTGCGCCATACCGAACCACTTCTCCGTCTCTGCCCGCCGCCTGGCGGTGACCGCCGCACCGCGGAGTGGGCCGCCGTGGAGGAGGCGTTGGGCATTGCCCTGCCAGCCGACTACAAACGGCTCGTCCAGGCCTACGGCGGCGGCCTCTTCGCCGGGGTGCTCTGGCTGCTGGAACCAGGCTGTCCGGACGCGATGTACGACCTGGTCAACCAGACCGCGGAACGCGAGGAGATCCTCGCCGAACTCTGGGAAGCGGGCGAGGACAAGCCGTCGGAACTCGATGAGCGAAACGCCAGGCTCGTGCCCTGGGGGTACGTGGAAGGTGCGGGACACTTCCTGTACTGGCTGGTCCGGCCCGGTGTCGAGCCGGAGGAATGGACCGTCATCCTCAACGAGGGGCGCGGTCCGCTCTGGGAGGCCTATCCGGCCTCGTGCAGCCAGTTCCTCCTTGACGTGGTGGCCGGCACGACGGCGTCGTTCTACTTCACCGACCTCGACGACGTCGTTGCCCAGGAAGACAGGATGCGCTTCTCACCCAACTCGCTGATCCTTGGCAAGTAGGAGCAGCCGGCGGGGCCGCACCGGGGACCACGTTTCGCTGTACTTGCCTCTCCCGCAGCGGCTGCGTTAGTTGAATCGAGCCTGTCTCACGCAATCCAGTCCGCGCAGGTCAGCCCGACCGTAGGCGACTCACTTCATTGAGACTGGACAGTTGCACCCCTGACCTGGCCCTTTTTCGCCTCAGACGGGCCGGACGATGCCGGGTTGCACCTCGACGGCCAGCCTTGGGGGATGCGCGAGCTACTCCCAGCGCATGCCGAGTTCGGTGAGTCGTGCGGCGCGTTCGGTGGGGATGTCCGCGCGCCTGGCGCGGCTGTTGGCGACGAAGAGTCCGAGGCTGATCTGGACGGTGGTGCCGTCGTCCAGGAGCAGGGGTTGTACGCCCACTCCTACTGGGCGACGGTGGGGAACCGACATGAGGCCGAGATGAAGCTCAAGCAATCGGGGTGCCGGTGCTGATGGTGGAGGTCGACCGCTCGACGATGTCGCCGCGCCTGCGACGGCCAGCCGCCCACCGCGCGCTGGGCGCGGAACCTGGTCCTCGAAGCCGTCCTCGCCCGACGCCGTAGTCGGCGCTGCGTCAAGACCGCCTGCTTCACACCGTCCTACGAAAGCGACCAGTAGACGATCGCATCACCGAGAGGACTTGTCGCCGCGATCTTCGCGCCTGACCCCGATGCTGTGCTCGGGGCGTCGAAGGCGAGGTAGCCATGGGTTTTGTCTCCGGCGTAGAGATCTCCGGATGCCAGGGCAGGTGTGTAGCCGCCGGCCGTCGCGTCGGCGTTCCACCGAGAACCATCGGGAGCGATGAGTGTGAAGTACAGCGGGTTGAACGACGTTTTGCCCGACACCACCGTGATGTCCACCGTTGCGACGAGCCAGCCACCATGCTGGGCAGTGAAGACGCTGTTCCCACCTTGAGTGGTGTAGTGAGCCTGGCTCACTGTCTCCGTGTACTGCCCTGGTCGTCCTTGACCTCGACTGGCGTCCCGATCTTGTACGTTTGTGGCCCTCCCTTGGTGCTAGCCACAGCGCTACTGCTGGAAGAAGGCGCCGAGCTCGCTGGACCGGTTGTCGTGTGACTAGAAGTGCAACCGGAGAGCGCGACCAGCGAAAGACCAGCCACTACCCCGGCCGTTCGAACGACCGAATTGCTTAACGTCGCCATACGGACGATCCTCGGCGCCAGCAAAGCCGCCCGCAGTACAACCGCGTCCAGCCGGGTTTAGGCCGCCAGCCGGGTCCGCCGCCGGCGGCCGGATGACCCTGGAGAACATCCAGCAAGCCCTGGAACAGGCCCAGTTCGAGGAATGCTGCGCCGACCGGCACGCCGACGCCCCGCCTCGGCCTCCTCTCCGGGCCGGCGGGACTGGGGAACCATGCCCTCGTGCAGCATCCGAGCCCGGTCCGCCTCGTCCTTGATCTGAGGACGCCTCACCCGCAGGTAGTCGTTGAGGGTGGTGTAGGCGTCCGCGGTGAACCCGTACTCGTCCCGCAGCCGGGCCAAGATCCGCTTGTTGGTGTGCCGCTGCTTCGGCGGCGCCGTCAGGTCCGCCCGCAGCATCTCGTCGATCCAGCCCTTGGCCGGGTCCAGCGCGGAGCGGCGGGTCACCGGCTCTTTCCGCTTCGGAGGCAAACGCACTGTCCAGGGCCTGGCGGGCCATCCGGCGGTGGACCGAGTAACGGCGGGCCAACTCCCGGACCGAGGCGTTCTTCAGCCTCTTGTCCCGGCGGATCCGCTCGAACAACTCAACGCGCTGCAAATTCTCGGCCTCCTGACACGGCCGTGACTGCGAACTCACACAGCGTGATGCGGTTGCCAGAGCCCGGTCAATCCCGCACTACTCCAAACGAGTGCACCCCCACTGTTGGGCAGACACCTGAATCTGCCCAGGCCGGAACACACGAACAACATCCCGGGCCGCACCCGCCAGCCGACGCCGTCGGCCGCCCTATGGCTTTGGCGGCACGGCCGGCGCAGGCAGGTCGAGAACGCGGGCAAGGGCGGCAACGACCGGACCCGAATGCTCGGGCATCTGCTGATGGATCCAGGCGGTCGCCAGCACGAGGAAGTTGGTCAGGTCGCGCTCGACGCCAGCGAGCAGGTGGCGGAGCTCGGTCATGGGCAGCTCGATCACCGGGCTGCCACTCTGCTCGGCGTTGACGGTGAGCCGGACGGTGTCGCCGAAACGTTCTGCAACCGGGGACACGGGCTCGTGGCCGAACCCAAGCAGGCTGCCGCCGTCGACGAAAACGTGCCAGTCGCGCCAGTCTTCCAGTCCGTCGCAGCAACCGGGCAGGAAGGTGACCCCCGTGGAGTGGTCGGTGACTCGCAGGCCACCGGCCGCGTAGAGGTTGTCGAAGGTCAGCAGTCCATGAAGGAAGGACTGGAGCGGGCCAGTCGGCCGTGGCAGGCGGTCACCGTCAGGATCGATGTCGTTGCAGGCGATGATGCGCATCATCGCCGTCCCGACCTCGGCGGGTGAGAGTTCGCCGTTCAGGGGCAGGAAGGCGAACGGCTCGACTCCAGCGATAGGCCATAGGTCGAAGCCCTCGGGTGTGTTGATCTCCAGAACAGGCTGTATCACGATCACCTGGCGCAGTGTTCCGTACGCTTGCCCGTATCGCCTCTCGATTACGCCGAGCATCTCGCCTCTTCCGAACCCGGAACCAGAGGAAGAGCTGAGCACCTTCGGTCGTACTGGCGTGCAGACGCAGTTGCCGCCGACACCTCACCGCGCCGGCCGGCAGGTGGGGCCAACCTAAACCGTTCCTCGGTGGGGCCACTTGCAGGGTTCAGGTACGGATTTCGTGAAACCGATCGTGCTTCCGTGCGCTGGGTGACGCTCCGTCACTTTCGGGTGGATGCCTGATGCTGTCGCAGCGCGGTGAGCGCGCGACTGGCTATCTCGTCGGGTGTGCCGACAGCGTCGACCGTGACGAGGAGCCCTTGCCTTGCGTAGTGCCGGATGATGGGCTCCACCATCGCTTCGTAACTGCTGAGCCGGCCGCGGATGCTTGTCTCTTTGTCGTCCTCACGCTGATAGAGCTCACCGCCGCAGACATTGCAGGCGTCATCGACGTCGAGGGTGTCCACCGCTGGCTCGTAGACGTGGGCCGAGTCGTTACGGCAGAGGCGACGGGCGGACTGGTGGCGGACGCGGCCCTCCACCTCCTGCTCGGGAAGGTGCAGGCGCACCACGCTGTCCAGGGCGTGTCGAGTTCGTGGAGCAACTCGTCCAGAGCAAGCGCCTGGTCGGCGTTGAGCGGGTACCGGTCGAGGAGGAAAGCTGTGGGGGCCTGGCACAGGTGGTCCCGGACGACCTTATTGATGATCTCGTCCGGGAGTGGCCTGCTTGAGTTCATGATCTCGGCGGATCGGATCCCCAGGTCGGTGCCCTGGCGGAGGTGAGCGCGCATGAGATCGCCGAGGTTGATGCGCGGCACTAGACGAGTAGATCCGAAGTTCCGCCTGGCATGTCGCTCAGCGAGCGTAAGGTGCTGGCCGCGATGCTCGATGTCGACAACAACGGGATCGGTGCACCAGTCACGCGCTCACTGATCGCGTATGACCACTGATCACTTCGGATCTGCGTCTAGGCTCCGGTTCCATGAATACTGTCGCTCTCGCGTTCGGAGCGCTGCTCGGCATCGGCGCGGGCTTCTGCGCCCGGGAGACCTACAGGGTGCACCAGGTTCGCCGCCGCGGCGTCCGCACCGTCGGCCGGGTGCTCTACGTCCGGACCGACACCGATGGGGACGGTGACCTCCAATACCACCCGGTGGTCCGCTTCGAGCTCCCGGACGGCACGCGGGTGGAGGCGGAGAGCGCCACCGGCACTCCGCACTCCTGCTCGCTCGAACCGGACGACGAGGTCGAACTCGCCTACCTTCCGAGCTGGCCCAAAGCCATCGTCATCCTCGGTTTCGACGGTCTTGCCAATCCGTGGGTGTACGGCTTCATCACACTGCTGATCGGCGGCTCCGCGGCCCTACTACTGTGGGGCAGTGCCGCGCCCTGACCGTGGCTCATCTCCCCGGTGGCGGCCGAGCGCCGTCCATTTGTTCCGTGCCGCCTGCGCGCTCTCTCGTCCGAGCGAGTAGATCCGAAGTTCCGCCCCGTCGAAGGGGTGAGAGTGTCCAAGATCAGTTTGTGACGACCGACCTGAACACCCTCTTGACCGCACTGTACGTGAAGATCGACGACGAGATCGGAGGGACGCGGTGGATGGGGCGGCCTCCGCTGCTCAGCGACTCCGAACTCGTCTGCCTCGCGGTGGCGCAGGCGCTCCTCGGCTATCACTCCGAGGCCCGCTGGTTGCGCTACGCGCGCAAGCACCTGTGCGGCATGTTCCCGTACCTGCCCCAGCGCGCGGGCTACAACAAGCGTCTGCGCGCGGCGTTGCCGCTGGTCAATCGCATGATCCGGGAGCTGGCCATGGACAGCGACTTCTGGACGGACACGGTGTGGATCACCGATTCCACCCCGGTGTCGTGCGGCATGTCGCGCCCGACTGTCCAGCGCTCGGACCTCGCCGGCTGGGCCGGCTATGGCTACTGCGCGTCCCACTCCCGCTTCTTCTGGGGCCTGCGCCTGTACCTGGTCTGCACGCCGACGGGCATGCCGATCATGTGGGCCCTCGCCAACCCAAAGATCGGCGAGCGCGAGGTCCTGGCCGCGATGCTCGAAGTCGACGCCGACCTGGTCGCCCGACGCGACGGCATCCTGCTCATCTCGGACAAAGGCTTCGCCTCGAAACCGTTCGAGAAGGACCTCGCCGAACTCGGCATCGAACTGCTGCGGCTCTCCCTCAAGCGTGAGAAGAAGCGCTACGGCGAGCCGATCCTCAAGAAGGTCCGCCAGCTGATCGAGTCGGTCAACGACACCCTCAAAGGGCAGCTCGACCTGGAACAACACAGCGGGCGGACCTTCGAGGGCGTCGCGATCCGAGTCGCCCAGCGCGTCCTCGCGATGGCCGCCGGCATCTGGCACAACAACAAGATCGGCGCACCAGTCACGCGCTCGCTGACCGCGTATGACCACTGATCACATCGGATCTACTCGTCTAGCAGGGCCCGAGCCAGCGAATCGCTCGGTGTCTCCCACAGCCACGCCGGTGGTTGCAAGATGGCGATGCGCATCGAGCCCGTCGCCATCATCGGCAGATCCAGTAGCTGTCGCGGATCGGGTGCTTATATTGCTCACCGGTCGAGCGAGCCACCACGACACCGCCGTCCTCGTAGGAGACCCGGTCGCCCGCCGCGACGAACACCGGTGCGTCCAGCTCGACCTGGAAGTCGGCGTGGAGCAGGAACTCGCTGAGCAAGAGCATCCGCGGCAGCGGGGTAACCCCTCGATATTCAGGCGCACGACCCAAGCATCCCGCAGGGGCCGGTGCCACCGCGACTGGGTTCGGTCTGCCGGCGGCGGCTGGTCGTTTGTGGTTGGGCATGGATTCCGTGACGTCGATCAGCGGGCCGTGACGGTCTGTGGTCGGCGGCTGGCGGCGATCAGGAGGAGTCGTTTGCGCAGTAGGGGTGGTTTCGCTCTGCCGAACATGCTGCGCTTGAGCGCTTCAGGTCGTTGACGCGGCCCTCGACCGGTCCGGACGACCAGTGGGTGCTCATGCCGTAGATGACGGCGTCGAGGTTGGGGAGCAGTCCGGTGGCGAAGCCGGCCAGGCCGTACTGGTCGTCCGCGCAGACGTCGGCGATCCAGTGCGGCAGCCGGTCGCCTTCGCGGTTGGTCATGATGGTCGCGAAGGTGCGGACGTGGCCGGCGGCGGCTGTGAGTTCGGGTGAGCGGGCCAGCAGGGTCTTGAGCTGCGGCTGGTCGTCCTCGCGCAGGTGGTCGGGGTGGCGCGTGATCCAGCCGGCGGCGGCGTGTTCCCCGCGGCCGAACGCTCGGGTCGTAGCGGCCGAATGTAGTCGCGCAGGGTGCTGTAGCTGCAGCGTGCTCCACGTTCTTCCAGCTCGCGGTGGAGCCTGGACACGTTCGTGCAGCCTTCGGCCATGCGCTGTTCGAGGTAGGGCTTGAACCGGTCGGGTTTGCTGGTCCGGTCCTGCCATTCTGGCGCGATCGCGGGCGGCCGTGGTCACCGAACTCAACCGCCTTCAGGGCGAACACGATGAGGCCGAACGCGAACTGACCAGCGCACAGCAGCGTCTGTACGTGCTGTGGGCGCTGTCGCTGATGGAACACCAGCCCGCCGCCTTCCGCGACCGGATCCGCGACGAACTCGACTCCAACATCCCCCACGGCGCCGCCGGCCAGGTGGCCGCGCTGACCTCGCGCCGGGACGGGTTGCGCGAACAGATCCCCTGGCCCACCGCCACCGAGGACCTCGAGGCCGCCGCCGCCCGCTACGCCGCCGACCAGGGCATGCGCGCCGGCCACACCCTCCAGCGCGTCCCGCGGGAGATGTTCGAGCAGGCCGCCGACCCCGTCGTCCTCCTGCAAAGCTCCCACCTGCACGCGCCGATGACCCGCGGATCCGCCCTGCCCTGCCGCACCGCCGACGGCACCGTCACCGCCGTCGGCACCATCACCGCCGCCACCGTGCAGAGCGACGTGGACAAGGTCAACACCGCCGGCCTGCCCGAGGACATCGCCATCCCCGCCCTGCTGACCGAGTTCTTCATCCTGGCCCGCGCCCGCCACACCGGAACAGACCTGACCGGAGCGACCGGCCCCCTGCCCGCCTACGGCACCGAAGCCTGGCGCCGGCCCTGGCAGCCGCTGTACCTGATGTGGGAAGCCGAATACGTCCCCCTCACCTACCGCGACCCCGACGGCACCGACCGCTGGCACTTCGACGGCAGCCGCTACCGGTGGCAGGGCGGAACCGTCCCCGAAACTCCCGTCATCCTCACCGGCCGCCAGATCCTCACCCCCACGGCCGGCCACGACACCGACGGCAAACTCGCCGCCTACGCCGCCGGCCGCACCGATCTGCCCGACGGCCTCATCCCCGCCCTGCGCGAGGAGCTGCGCAGTATGGACGTTCTCTCCCAGCGCTTGGAAGGCTTCACCACCGGCATCAGCCAGCGCGACCCCCGCTCCACGCTGCGTCCCACCGGGCCCATCGCCGACCTGATCGGCAACGGCGACCACGAAACGCCCTACCCCGGCCAGGCTTCCGCCTTCCCCGGGCAGCCCTCCACCTCATCGCCGTTCTACGAACTGCGCTCCGGCCAGCTCGCCTTCACCAAACTCGCCGTGGTTGACCGCTTCGGCCGCACCGTCAGCAAGATCGGCAACCCCCAGCACTTCCGCTTGTGCCGCCCGGCCTCCATGGTCCCCGACCACCCCGTCCAGTCCACCGACGCCGACCGCTTCGTCGAACTCGCCCCCCGCCTCCTGCAGCCCGCCCGCCTCCACTTCGGCTTCCTGAACAACACCATCGACCAGCCCATCGACCTCACCCCGGCCGCCGACCCGGTCTGGGCCTGGCTGCTGAACAACCGCCTCGACAAAACCCTGGTCTGCTATGCCCCCGACGGACACCTGTGGGGTGAACTGCGCACCATCCTGCAATCAGGCGGCAGTAAGGCGGTGATCTGGGCTCCCTTGCCCGGATCCCCCGTGGCCACCCTGGACCAGCTCGCCGACATCGCCGGCCACGCCCACCGCCTGCTCGCCGAGATCCGCCGCGGGCCCGCGGCGCTGGATGCCTTCCGAGGCATGCTCGATGACGCCCTGGCCACCATCGACCCCGACGGACCCGACGACACCAGCCTCGGCTTCCTCCTCGGCCGTCCCCTCGCCCTGGTCCGCGCCCGTCTCGATCTGCAACTGCACGGACCCGCCCGCACCTCCGTCGGCTGGAATGACATCCTGAGCCCCCCGGCCCCCGACATGCCCGACTGGGAATGGACCGTGCGCCTCGGACAGACAACCGCCACCGACGACGGCCTGGTCGGCTACATCCTGGGCGAGGACTACGCCCACTTCGAGACCGCCGTCGAACCCGCGGATACCGCCGGTGACTACCTGCGGCACATCGGCACCGGAGACCGCCTCAAACTCGCCTTCCACGGCACCAGCACCGCCACCGCCACGCTCCTGCTCGACCCCGGGGCCGCCGTCCACGACCACCGACATCCTCCCGGTGGCCCGCGTGCACGTCCCTCAGCAGTACACCGACCAGGCACTCGCCCGCATGGCCGTCTGCTTCCGCACCGGCCCCCTCCTCGCCGCCACCACCCCCGACCCGCAAACCGCCGTCCTTCCCCAGCCGGCCACCGCCACCGGCACCTGGAGCTGGACCGAACCCGCCGCCGCCGACGGCACCTGGCACCAGATGCCCATCACCACCCCCGACCCCGCCGACCTGCCGCTCGGCGCCCCCGAGATCCGCACCGGCTACCTCGTCCTGAACGACGCCGCCGACGCCACCCGATAACCCCCGCCCCGACAAGGAACACATCCATGGGCACTGTCAACCAGACCACCACGACCACCGCGCGCACCACCGGACCGGCCGACGCCGACGGTGAGGCCACCGCCAGCAGCGGAGAACCCTGGCTGTTCTACTCCTTCACCACCGTTCCCGATCCCGTCACCATCACCCCACCCCCGCCGACGGCGGCGACCCGCCACCGGTCTCCCTGGCCGACCTAGTCATCACCGCCAGCCGCCGCTGGGAAGGCGAAGGTGGCCAGCCTGTGCGAGGGCGGAGGCGACCACCGGAGGTCCCCCAACGTCGGTGCCGTCGTCGGCCGTGGCGATGTCGAGTCCGGCGGAAGGGGGCTCTCGGACCGGTTACCAGCCCTGGCCGATCTGGGTGCGGGCTCCCAACGCCGTGCTGCCGGTGCCCGGGTAGAAGTAGAGGCCGCCGGTGGAGCCGGTGGGCGCCTGGACCGCGTCGAGGTCGCCCTTGCCGTCGCCGTTGAAGTCGGCGCCGACGAGTTGGCGCATGCTGTCCCAGCCGGTGCCGATCTGGACGCGGTTGCCCAGAGTGCTCGTTCCGTTGATGGAGCCGTTGCCCGGGTAGGCCCACAGCACTCCGTCGCGGTCGACCGCGACGAGGTCGGCCTTGCCGTCGGCGTTCAGGTCGCCGGGGCTGGTGAGTTCGGACATGCTGTCCCAGCCGGCACCGATCTGGCTACGGTTTCCGAGAGTTGAGCTGCCGTTGAGTTCTCCGGTGCCGGGGTAGACCCACAGGGCGCCGCTGCGGTCGATGGCCAGCACGTCCGGCTTGCCGTCGTTGTCGACGTCCAGGACGGTGACCTCCCGCATGCCGTTCCAGCCGGAGCCGATCTGCGTCCGGTCACCGAGTGTGCTCATTCCGGCCGCAGTGCCGGTGCCGGGGTAGACGTACAGGTTTCCGGTGCCGGTGTCGACGGTGAGCAGGTCGGCCTTGCCGTCGCCGGTGACGTCGCCGGCCGCGATCATGCCCATGGAGCCCCATCCGGAGCCGATCTGGATGCGGTCTCCGAAGGAGCCGTTGCCGTTGCCCGGGTAGAGCCACAGCTTCCCGGTGGCGGCCTCGGTGCCCACGAGGTCGCTCCTGCCGTCGCCGGTGAAGTCGGCGGAGGTCAGGTTGACCATGCCCGCCGGGGCGGGCTGAGCGGGCCAGGTGGTGTGGACGACGATGCGGTTGTAGTCGTTCTCGTTGGCCATCCAGAGCTCGTCGGTGCCGGGCCAGTAGGAGAGGTTCTCGATGTTGACGCCGGTACGGGTGACGAGGCGCACCGGTTCGCCGAGACGGGCGTGGTAGAGGCAGCTGGGGATGTTGGTGCCGCCGTGCGAGGCGTCCACGAACTCCGGGCACGGGCCCGCCATGACGAAACGTCCGTTGTTCATGGCGACGCCCTGGACGCCGCCCATCGGGGAGGCGAAGGCGTCCGAGGCCTGGACCCGGCCCGAGGCGTCGGCCTTCAGCTTGCCGGTGACGGGGTCGATGGGCCAGCGGACGATCGGCGCACTCGCCCTGCCGAAGTCCCCCTCCACCTTGTGCGGGTCGCCTTCGGAGGTGACCAGGGCGGGCTGGGAGCCCGTGAGGTCGAGCGAGGCCGAGGTGAGGCAGGGGCGCTGGGGGACACCCGCGTAGGCGCCGCAGTCGCCGGGCGAGCCCGTCCCCGTGTAGGTGTAGGCGCCGACGCGCGGGAGGGCGTAGGTGTGGCCGGCGGCGTGTGTCCTGCCGTTGGCGTCGACGCCGACCGCGGTGTCGGAGGTGTCGTCCATCTGCCAGATGTCGTTCAGGTCGAAGACGTCGAGGCGGTCGCCCCTGCTCGCGACGTACAGCCGGTTGCCCGACCAGACGACGGAGTTGGCGTGACCGCCGAGCGCCGTGAAGGTGGTGCCGTCCTGGGCGAGGCCGACGAGCAGGGCGTGCTTGTACGTCACATGGGCCGGGTCGGTGACATCAGTGAAGGTGATCCGCTCCGCGCTGTCGGAGGGTCCGTGCCAGCTGGCGATGAGCACCTTGCGGCCGTTCACCAGGGTCTGCGCCTGGGGTGACTCGCCGGAGCCGGTGAGGCCCTGCGGGACCCAGGACGAGGTGCCGTCGTCCTGGGCGGACCAGCAGAAGCCCTGGGCGCCGGTGATGTTGGACGGGTGGCACAGGGCGCGGGCAGAGGTGTCGGTGGCGGCGAGGACGCCGTTGATGCCGGTGCGCTTGAGTGAGGGGTGCGCGGACTCGAAGGTGGTTGCTCGGGCAGCCTCCCGGCCGTTGTCCCACTGGAAGCCCAGCCCGTCGGTGCCGATTCGGGTGACCGTGTTGTAGGTCGCGACGGCCCCGTCGGGGACGGTGGTCGCGGTGGTGGCGGAGGCCGGGTTGCTCGCGGCTCCCACGGTCAGTGAGAGGAGTGCCGTGGCGACTGCGCCTGCACTTCGTACTCGTGTCTTGCGGCGGGGCGGGGTGGTCATGGGGGCTCGTCCTCTCACCGTGCCTGGAATGTTTCGTCGGCCCGGAAGTTCGTCCTGCGGAAGGCGGCACAGGGCCGTCGGTGCATCAGTGATGCCGTGACCGACCCTATGCCCCTGGGGAGAGTTGACGCTGTGTCGGTTCGACTACCAGCCGGTGCCGATCTGGGTGCGGGCGCCGAGGATGTTCATGCCGTTGATGGAGCCGGTGCCCGGGTAGACGTAGAAGCTGCCGGTGCTGCCCGGGGCGGCCTGGACGGCGGCGATGTCGCCGGTGCCGTCGCTGTTGAGGTCGGCGCCGACCAGGTTGGTCATCGAGTTCCAGCCGGAGCCGATCTTCACGCGGGCGCCCAGGGTGTTGGTGCCGTTGAGGGCGCCGGTGCCCGGGTAGGCGTAGAGGTCGCCGCTCTCGTCCCTGGCGACCAGGTCGTTGATACCGTCGGCGTTCAGGTCACCGGGCGTGACGAGCTGGCTCATCGAGTTGTACGCCACCTACGCCAGCCTGGAGCGCATCGTCCAGGCCCACCGCGACTTCGGCCTGCCGGCCTGGGACCTGGTGGTCATCGACGAGGCCCACCGTACGGCCGGTTCGCAGGGCAAGGCCTGGGCCGCGGTCCACACCGACGCCCAGGTCCCGGCGAAGCGCCGGCTGTACTTCACCGCGACTCCGCGGATCGCCGACGACCGACGCGCGAAGGACGGCCTGGCCGACCTCGCCGACGCCGGCAGCGACGGCGCGGAGAAGCTGCCCGTCATCTGCTCCATGGACGACGAGCGCATATACGGCAAGACCTGCTTCACCTGGACCCTCGGCCAGGGCATCGAACACGGCGACCTCGCCGACTACCGTGTCCTGGTCCCCGTCGTCACCGACGAGGACCTGCGCGACCTGCTCAACCTCCCGGCCGTCGCCGACCTCCGCTCTCAGCGAAGCAACGAGGACCTGCTGCGCCTCGCCCTCCAGATCGCCGTGCTGCGCGCGGTCGCGGACCTGGAGCTGCGCCGGGTGATCACGTTCCACTCCCGGGTGTCGGCGGCGCGGGAGTTCGCGAGCACCCTGATGGAGGCCTCGGAGCTGCTGCCCGACGCGGAGCGCCCGGAGCGGATCTGGGCGAGGGCGGTGGCCGGCACCGACCGGCTGCGTGAGCGCCAGGCCGCGTTCGCCGAGTTCAAGGCCCACACCGGCGAGGACGGCGAGGAGTGCGGAATCCTCTGCAACAGCCGGCTCCTGACGGAAGGAATCGACGTCGCCGCCGTGGACGCCATCTGCTTCGCCGACCCCAAGAGCTCGGTCATCGACATCGTCCAGGCCGTCGGCCGCGCGCTGCGCCAGTCCTACCGGCAGGACAAGGTGTCCTGGGTCATCGTCCCGGTCTACCTGCCGACGCCGGAGGTCGGCGACGACACGGCGGCCGCGGACCCGGCCGAGGTCCACGACGCTGGCGAGGCCGTGAAGGCCGAGGCCGACGCCGAGATCGAGGCCAGCTCCTTCCGCACGATCTGGCGGGTCCTGCGCGCGCTCGCCGCCCACGACGCCCGGGTGGTCGGCCGGATCACCGAGCTGCGCGCCTCCCGCTCCCAGGGCACCGCGCACACCACCGCGGCCAAGCCGGCCGAGGGCGAGGCCACCTCGGCAGGGGAGGGCGAGCAGCAGCCGGCCCCGGTCGAGTCGCCGATCGAGTGGCTGCGGATCAACGCGAAGCAGCACGTCGCCCGGATCCTCCAGACCGTGAAGCTGCGGGCGTTCAACCCGCGCGCCGTGGAGTGGCAGCGCATGCACGCGGTCGCGGCGGTGTTCCACCTCCAGCACGGTCACCTCGACCCCACCGACAAGACCAGGCACGGCGAGCTGATCTCCTGGCTCACCCGCCAGCGCCACCTCCACGGCCAGCACCTGCTGGACGCGGCCCGCGTCAGCGAGCTGGACGCGCTCGGCATGATCTGGTCGAAGAACGCCAACGCCTGGGAGCGCGGCGCCGCTTACGCGGCCGCCTTCCACCACCAACACGGCCACCTCGCCATCCCCGCCACGGCGAAGCTGGACGACTACGCGGTGGGTGCGTGGATGCGCCGCCAGCGCAAGGCCACAGGCCTCACCGAGGACCAGGTCGCCAAGCTCGACGCCCTGGACGAGCTGTGGCGCCTGGAACCGGACTGGAACAGGTCGTACCGCCGCCTGCTCGCCTACCTCGCCGCAGGAGGCACCCTGGACGGCCCGGCGAACCGCACCGGCGGCGAAGCCGACCCGGCGTTCCGGCCCGGCACCTGGCTGCGCAAGCAGGACAAGGCCCGCGCCGAGGGCAAGCTGACCGACCAGCAGACCGCGCTCCTGGACGCCCTCCACCGGCACGCCGAGACCGTCACCGGCTGACCCGCCCCGTACACCCCGCCGTCCCGGCCCACCTCGGGCCGGGACGGCCGCCCGTACCCGTCCCCGACTTCCGGAGGCACTGCGCGATGACCGACACCACCCGCCCCGACCCCGCCGCTGCCCCCGAGGAATCGTGCTGGCGCCTGGCCTGGCTGCGCACCGGCGGCGCGTGGCGCTCCGCGCTGGTCACCGTCCGGCGCCGGCCCGGGCCCGGGTTGCCGTGGATCGTCTACGCCAGGTGGGGCGAGGACAAGGACGCTGCCTGGGTGATCGTCGACGACGCCGTCGTGCGCCCGCTGCCCCAGACCGGGGACGTGGCCGCCACCCAGTCGTTCCCGGCCGCCGCCGCCGCCGCCGCCGGCGACGGTGCGGTTCGCGACGAGGCGGTCCGCCCGTGACCAATGCGGCCCAGCCCCAGGCCGAGCGCCGCCTGCGCCTGGCCGATCTCCTGGAACAGACCTCGCCGGATGCCCGTTCGCGCCGCGAGGCCGCCCAGACCCTCCCCGTCCTCGAACCCCTCGCCCCACTCCTGCCGGCCGGCGGCCTCATCCGCGGCACCGCCGTGGAGACCGACGACACCTCCCTGCTCCTCGCACTCGCCACAGGCCCCCTCACCACCGACCCCACATGCTGGGCCGCCGCAGTAGACCTGCCTCACCTCGGGCTCGCCGCCGCAGCCGGCTACGGCCTGCCCCTGCAGCGCCTCGTCGTCGCCGACCAGGTCGGCGAGCAGCACTTCGGCGAGGTCGTCTCCGCCCTGGCCGACGCCTGCACCGTCCTCATGGTCCGCCCACCCGAGCGCCTCGAGGCCCACCTGCGCCGCACCGGCGCCGTCATGCTCTGCCACGGCCGCCCCTGGCCCGGCTCCACGCTGCGTCTGGAGGTCACCGGTCGGCGGTGGTCCGGGCTCGGCGACGGCTGGGGCCAGCTGGTCGGCCGCGAGGTCGAGGTCCGCTCGTCCGGCCGCGGGGCGGCCTACCGGGCGCGTACCGCCCGGCTGTGGCTGCCCGACGAGAACGGCGCCGTCACCTCCGCCGTCCCCGACAGCGCTGTCGGTACGGGGCGGCCGGCCGCCGTCGCCGCGCCGGCGTAGCAGGGCTGGGCGGTCTTGAGCCCCATTCGCGACCTCTTTCCGGCGCTCCTGGCAACAGGCCACCACGCAGGCATGAAAATCGCGGCCTACTCCGGTGGGTGACTATGCGGCGAGGTCCTGGCCGATCGCCCGCAGGACGTCGGCGAACCACACCAGGTGGTATCCCAGAGCACGATCTTCCTTGGCAAGCAGCTCCTGCAGATGCTGCCAGGACTCGGTGAGCTGCCCGATCGTCAGGTTGCCTGGCACCTTCGCGACGTCGTACAGCTCGTCGGACGGGATCGACCAGAAGTAGTCCTTGTCCAGGACGACGGCACCGCCCGCCGTGGCGCCTTCGACGTGACGGATCAGCACATCGAAGGACCTGCGCAGTTCATCAAGGGACACATGCAAGGGATCACCAGTCATGAGCACCATCCTGATGCCCGACGACATCAAGATCTACAGCTGGAATATTGGCCGGACTAGGAGGCAAGCATGTCTTGCTTCCTTGCGATCCAGAAGGGGGCAAGGCATGCTTGCCTCATGACCGGTGAGATGGAGCGTCGCCTGCCCTCGGATATGGAACTCGGGTACCTCCGCGGAGCCGTCCAGGAGCTGGAGTGGACCTCCGCCCTGAAGCTGGCGGGCCTGGACCACCACAACCCGCCCTTCCACCCGAACGACCAGGACTTGTCGGACGACCAGCGGAGGGCGGCTCGGCTGGCCACACTCGCGGTCGGCGAGCACCTGCGCCGACTCGTCGAAGAAGGAATGGACGGCGACGTCCGCAGCGCCTTGTACTACGGCGCCAGCTTCTCCGAGATCGGTGACGCGCTGGGCATCAGCAGACAGGCGGCCGAGCAGCGTTTCCGTCATGTCCGCCTCGGTGACAGGGTCGCCGTCGTGATCTCCCGCCGGGATCGGGTGCGCATGTACCCGGAGGACCCGCGCGGGCGGGTCGGAGAAGTCGGCGGCAAGGACCAGTACGACATCGACCGGGGCATCTGGCCGATCGGCCAGAAGGTCCGTGCCGAGGCGAGGTACGCGATCGTGGCCGTGGACTCGGCAGTGCGCCGCGTGTACGAGCTGGATCCGAACGGCTGGCGGGAGGCCGAGCCGAACAAATGGGAGTTCACCGCCGTCGGCGGACACGAGATGACGCCGGAACAGATTGAAGCCGCGTTCGCGGCGGGGGATCTGCCGATGCGGCCCGGCGACGACTGCCCCACCCGTGCTGGCGGCGCCTACCGCCCCCACTGGTTCTGAGAAGAAGTGGCGCCCGCCGTGCCATGGACGCGACCGACACGTACCCCGACCGCGCGCAGCCAGCGCCGCGAAGGCCAACAAGATCGCCCTGTGGAACTGACAGCCCGTCCGAGTCCGCACCCGGGAGGTGACCGGTGAGTCCCGCTGACGTGAACCAGCCGAACGAGGCCGCCCGCCTCACCCAGCAGCTGATCGACCAGGGCTACACCAAGCGGCAGGTCGCGCGGATCCTCGGCCGTGACGCCTCGCTCGTCTCGCAGTTCTTCACCAGGGGCAAGGGCGCGGCGTTCGTGAACGCGCTGCGCCAGGTGGTGCGGGCGGTGCGCGGCGGGGAGCGGGATACCGAGGCGCTGGCCGGGATCGCGGGCGAGAACGTGGAGCGCCGCCGTACCAGGACCGGGCAGAAGGCGAGGGTGCGGGGCAAGGACGTCGTCGGCGCGCCCGGCGAGAGCATGGCGGGCCGCGCCGGGCGCCAGGCCATCCGCTCCGGCGCCTCCCACCTCGCCCCGGTCGTGGACGAGACCGGCCGGGTGGGCGGCCGGTTGGCGTTCACGGTGCGGATGAAGGCTGACCAGTACGTCTACTCGGCCGGGTCGGAGAAGGATTCCGGCGGCATCCGGCGCGGCTTCGTCCCGCGCGCGGACGGCACCGAGGAGCGCACTTACGGTTCCGCGTCTACGGGCGGGTTCGACGCCGTCGAGTGGTCGCAGCGGGTCGCGGACCATCACGGGGACGTCACCGAGGCGATGCGGGCCTGGCTGGTGGAGACCGGCCGCGCCGTCGAGGACGCCGACATCCAGTACCTCGAGGTCCGCGGCTGGATCCCCGAGTAGCACCAGCTGCCCCGCCTGACCCGGCACACGAAGGAGACGCACCGCCGTGGACACCACGACCACCACGACCACCGCCATCTTCTCGTTCTCGCGTCCGGCTGGTGCCGGCCGCTCGTGGGTGGGGCGGGCTGGATGTGGGGGCCGTCCCGCGCGGGCGGGTCGGGCGGGGCCTCGCCGGCGGTCAGGTCGCAGCTGTTTCCTGGGGGGTGTCCGGGCGGGTGGCCTGCTTGAGTTCCATCTCGGCTTTGTGCCGGTTTCCCGTCTCGGCCCAGTGCGAGTGGGCGTACAGCTCGGCGCTGACGGCGGCGAACGCGGCTCGTTTCTCCTCGGTCGGGTCGGCGGCCCAGGCGGCCTCGGCGGCGTACCAGCGGCGCTGGAGTTCGAGCAGGTCAGCGGGGAATGCGGTGTCGGACACCAGCTCATCGTAGGTCGCACACGCGTGCAGTCGGCCGGTGGCGCCCTGAGCCGGATTTCGCTGGCCGTGTCGGCGAGCGCCGGTTGCCGGCTGTTGTCCTGCGCCCTCCCCGATGCTCCCCAGGGGTGTGACCTGTTGGTGGGCGGTTGGTTGTTTTGGGGCATTTCAGGGGGGTTGATCGGCGTTGGCTGGACCAACGGCGGCCCGGTGCGGGCTCGGCTGCGGCCTGTTCCGCGGGTGTCTGGCGGGGTGGGTTTTGGTTGCTGTGCGTGTTCGCCGTAGGCATGCCATGCGGGTTTCGGGAGCGGGGAATTTCTGGGTGTTTCCTTCAGGCGTTCCGGCGGATTTCCCGACCTGTTTTCCGGATGCTTTTGCGGGGCCTCCGCTCGGTTTTCCGGCGGGCTTCCTGCCGTGTTTTGCGGGTGTTGGCGGTGCGCGTCACGGGCAATGGGGTGTGACGAGCACCGGGGTGTGATCCTGTCAGACCGCGTTTGAGATCTCGGTCGATCGTGGGCGCGGAGGTGTTCTAGCCTCTTCTGGTGAATGGTGAGCGAGTCCCTTTCGTCGGCGACTTCAGAGAGCTTGAGCAGGGTTGCCCAGACGGACCGTCGCTGCGGTCTGCGGTCAGGGCCGAGGCGTCCACGAGCGCTCGTGAGCTGGTCGAGTACCTGCGGAGCGGTGCTCTGCTGGCTGCGACGACCACGCCCGTGCGTGACGTTCTCAGCCCCGACAACGCTGTGATCGGCGGGTTGCACCTGCTGACGGACGGGCGCTGGCTTTGGTACTCGGACCTGGCCCACTATGTCGAGCACTACAACGTGGCACTCGACCCGGAGTTCATCGCGCACGCGCAGGCCAACGGCTGGGTCGTCCCGCAGCTCGATGATGCGGAGCTGCTCGCACTGGAGGCGGTTCTGCTCGGTGACGATGTGGACTGAGCCGACGACCTTACGAGCCGGCTGTCTGTCCCACTGCGGAGACCCGGGTGAGCGGCCTGGGACCTTGCCGTGTGACGGGAGCCTTGCGAGTGAGTCGCCGCACCATGATGCCGATCATGGCCCATCGAATCATCGTCTCGGAGTGAGCCGGGCTGGTCTCGTAGTCCCAGGCGAGGCGCCGGTGGGCGGTGAGCCACGAGAAGGTGCGCTCTACCGCCCACCGCTTCGGCTGGACTTGGAAGCCGCGCTGGTCAGGGTCCTTGCGGACGATCTCCAGGTCGCGTCCGAGGATCTGAACGGCCCACTCGACCAGGCGGCCGGCGAAGCCCTGGTCGGCCCAGGCCCTTCTTGACGCTGGGGTGGTCGAGCCTGGTCCACAGCAACGGCCGCTTCGCGCCGTCGCGGTCCTGAATGCTCGCCGCGACGACGTGGACGGTCAGGAGCAGGCCGAGGGTGTCGGTGACGATGAACCTCTTGCGGCCCTTCACCTTCTTGCCCGCGTCTGCCGGGTTGTCGCGTGTCCTGTCGTGTGGGGTGTTGTCGCGGCCTGTGACGTGGGTGGATGCCCGGAAAGCCCCTGTGTGGGGTCCGGACGCGACAGGTGGCGGGGACAGGGTGGCCCCGGCCCGGCGCTGCGCCGCCTCGGTGACCTGTGACAGCGAAGTCGGGACAGTTGTCACCGAAGTTGGGACAACGGCTGCTTGTGTCAGCGATCCAGGGAAGCAGACCAGTTTGTGACAGCGAAGCTGGGAAGTAGGTGCCGCGCGAGACCGAGCGCCTGTCTCCGCGATACCTGGCTGTATGGGTCACTGGACTGGCGGGCTGCGGGCGCCCGCAGAGCGTCATACTGCACGTCGTGGATCGCGAAGACCTGATTGCCGCCCTCGAACGACATGAGACTGATGCCGCCGGCCATGCTGCCCTGGCTCTGCGCGCTGGGGCTTCGTTCCGGGTGTGGGCCGAATCGACGGTGCCTGCCAGCCGGCTTCTGGACATCTGGGCATGGCGGGCCCAGTGCATGGCGGAGGACGGCATCGTCACCTGCAAGGACTTCGAACAGGGATTGCCCAACCTCCGGCGTGCGGGTGACACCCCAATCGCCTTGGGACGAGTGAAGATCGCCGAAGACTCGCGCTTGGTCTTCCTGGCCGCCGATCTGAGCTCATGCGTTGCCGTGCTGTAGCACGACGAGGCCGGTGACAGGGAGGCTGAGCTGACCGTTCGACCGATCCATCCCAACTTCGGTGTCACGAAATAGCGTTGTCCCAATTTCGGCGACAACTGTCCCAACTTCGCTGGCACAGGTCCAACGTCGCTTCCTAACCTCGATCTTGCATGACGGCTCGTCAGCTTGGCTGGCGGGCCGTCATGCAAGATCGAGGTTAGGTGCCGTCTGTTTCCGGGAAGGAACCTTCGAGGAAAGGCCTCTTCCCCCGTAGAAAACAGCACAATTGACTGCTTTCCGGAAGGATTTCCGTGCCTGCTCGCCGCATCATGACGATGCTTGCGTCCACATCCCTGGCTGTGACCGCCCTGCTGGGGTCATCCCCGTCCGCCCAGGCGGACGACCCCGTCTTCTGCGGGATCCCCGTCGGCGGAGCGATCCTCGCCAAGTACAAGGACTACAACTACGACCGGGGATTTCTCGGCTGCCCGAAGACGACCGAGCTGGTCAACCCGGACGGCGTCGGCCGCAGGCAGGAATTCACCGGGGGAACCGTCTACTGGAAGCCAGCTACGGGCGCCCATCCCGTTGGGGGCGCCATCGGCGCGAAGTGGGCGGACAAGAACTGGGAGTCCGGTCCGCTTGGGTACCCCACGTCGGACGAGCTGGCGAACCCCGACGGATTCGGCCGCCGTCAGGAGTTCGAAGGCGGCTCCGTCTACTGGGCGTCCGCCTACGGCGCGCACCCCGTATGGGGGAAGATCGGGAAGCTGTGGGGGGATTACGGCTGGGAGGGCGGGTCGTTCGGATATCCCACCTCGGACGAGAAAACCGACACTGCGACGAACCAGACGTACCAGAATTTCTCCAACCGGCAGAGCACGCTGTTCTGGAGTTCCGGACACCGGGAGGAGGGATGTTCGGGAGAATGCACGGGCTATCTGAGCGAAGCCGCCACGGACTGGTTCAAACAGGTGCGCGTCGAGATCCCCGCCGCTTTCCCGAACGAGGTGGTCATCCGCGCCTATCCGACGGACGCAGGATTCCGCAACGCGGTCGGTGATCTCGGCGGCGCCTGGGACCAGCTGTGGACGATGGCGCCGCCCCCGCAGCAGCTGTCCGTCCAGTCGAAGTACAACTCGGAGTATGAGCAGTTCATCTGCCATGCGAATTTCGTCTTCCCGGATCCGCTCAATTCCTCGGGGTGGAGCACGGGCGACAGCTGGGATGTGGAGTCCTGGCGCGCCGACGTAGGGACCAGCAACGCACTGTCTCCCGTCTTCTTCGCGCTGCACCAGTGCAACTGGGATCCGCAGAACCCGAGCTAGACAGAAACGGCCGCCAGCTGCGAATCTGCGGTTTGTTGTCACTGGGGGATCAGCTGGTGTCGCTGGCCTTTGTTGGTGGTGGCGTGTGGGGGCGGGGGAGTCGTGGGTGTCACCGGGGTGCGGATGTGTGGTGACATCAGGGGACGCCGCCCGGTGACACCATGATGCAGATCCCTATGCCAGTCGCCGGCCCGCAGAGCCCCGGGTCTGGATGTCGGGTGTCCGGTGTTCGATACCGGGGTGGTGGACTGGGCAGGCATACGTGACAGCGGTTTCGATGTCGATCGCGTCCCGGCGCTCCTTGCGCTGCTGGAGCGCCGGGACGACACGGATGCGTGGCAGGAGCTGGGCTGGCGGCTCGTCCTCGAGGGCGACCTGGTCTTTCCGGCTGGCTTCGCCGCCCTGCCGCGGTTGGTGCGCCTCGCGCCGCGCAGCGTGCAGGCGCGCGCCTTGGCGGGGCGGATCCTCGAGCGCGCGGCCGCGCACCACGGCTGCGATGACCTGCTGGTCGACTGCACGGGCGCGATCACGGAGTTCGGCGAGGCGCTGGACCGGCACCTGCGGTCGCGGCCGGCCGACTATCTCGTCTCCTTCCGCGCTCTGCTCGCCGTAGCGCAGGAGTACCACTGGGCGAACGCCCTGGAGGGCTTCACGGATGACATCTACGAGCTGGAGTGCCCGAACTGCGCTGCGGAGATGAAGATCGCCGTCGGCCGGTTCGGGTGCTACTCGCAGGTCTGGGACGGCGATGAGGAGCTGCGACGGGAACTGTGACCGGCCGTTGCCGAGGAACTCACCGGGACCGGCCGGTGGATGCACCGGATGGCGGTCCGTGACGGGCAGGCGGTGCTCGCCGACGGGATCGCCCACCTCTTCGGCGAGGCGGAATGCCCGGTGTGCGCCAGCGTCTTCAACATCGCGGACGAATACACCCACGCCAACCGTCCGGCCGCGTTCATCGATCGGGTCCCCTTCTCGGCCCAGGACACCGGAGCGCGCGCTTCCCCAGCCATCCGCCAGTCGCTGTCGGTACGGGGCCCTACGCTGCGCCCGGAACGAAGCCGCGCAGACAGGGACCGTGATGGCGTTGACGTTGGATGAGGCCGTGGAGCAGCTCGGCCACCGGTTGTCGCCGAAGCGGCGTTCCGCCGCGATGCGGTTGAGCCGGCTTGCCGACCCCGCAGCGGGTCCGCCGCTCCTGGAGGCCCTTGAGCGGGAGGTGCGTGACCCCCGTACGTGGGAGACCCAGTACCAGATGGTCATGGCGCTGGGGATGTGCGGCCACCGCCCTGCCCTCGGCTTGCTCCGGGACCTTGCCCGGCGCCCGTTCGAGGCGACCGCGGTGTACACCGCGCTCGGCGACGCCATCGTGCGGCTGAGCGCTCCCGCGGCCGCAGGCGATTCCCTGCGCTGGTGCCTGGACAGCGGTACCCCGATGCTCGCCGACGGCGCGTTGCGTGCGGTGGCGATGCGGCGGCTGTGCCTGGACACGGCTACGATCGACCACGTCCTGGACTTCCTCGAGCCTCTGGACCCCCACGACGGTCTGCGGTTCTGGGCCGCGGCCGCCGCAGCAGGCTGGCCGGGCTCCCGGGTCACGAGGTTTCTCCACGAATGCGCAGTCGGTCCCCGGTCCGATGTGGCCGGTGCAGCCGCCTCGTCCCTGCAGGGCAAGTACCAGACCTGCTCGCCCTTGTAGCAACCGGCCGGTCCACGTTCGACGGCGCGCCGGTGGCTGCTCGCGGTCGGTGGCTGGCCTCGTGGTTCCCGGAGCCTTGGTGGGGGCCGGTCAGCGGCCGGCCAGGTGGCGGGAGGTGACGTGGATGTCCTCGAGCTGGGCGGTGGTCAGGCGTCGGGCTTCCCAGACGACGGCGGCCACGTCGGCGGCCCGTGGGTGGAGCGGCGGCAGGTCGTCCGGCAGGCGGACGCCGCCGAGCGCCGCCAGATCGCGGGCGGGAATGCCGAGCAGGCCCGCGAAGCCGGCGACCAGTTCAGGGGTCACGTCGACGGCGCCTCGGCCGATCCCGCCGATGGTGGACGCCGCCCGGTAGATCCGCCCCCCGGTCACCGCGTACAGGGCCTTGGCCGTGCACGTCCAGGTGAGGTTCCGGTTGTGCGTGAGCTCCAGCAGCACCGCGCCGAAGCCCGGCTCGTACCGGTGGTACGGCCGGTCGACCCCGCCCCGCCCCTCCCGCGACACCAGCGGCTGCACCCGGATCGTGTCCAGCAGCAGCCGCCGGTTCTCGGCGGGCATGACCATCGTGTTGTAGATGGTGGGGCTGACCGACCAGTGCGGATTTCGGGTGACCGGTGTCAGGTCGTCGGGCACCGGCTGCCCGGCCAGGACGAACAGGTCGGCGGCATGCAGGCCGAGCACCGGTCCGAGGTCCCTGAGCAGCCGCTCGGTCGGTCGCCGCCCGTCGAGTACGGCCTGCAGCTCCTTCAGGTCGGTGCCGGTGCCGCCCGCCGTCGAGAGCACGCAGGCGTCGAGCGTCCGGTACCCCATCAGGCGCGCCAGCAGCGCACCGAACTCCAGCACTCCTGTCATTCCGTCAGCCTATCGACCGGCGCCCAGGCCATCTGGAGCCCGCCCGGCGGCCCCGTGTTGCACCGGCGTCCGGCGCCACGCGTACCGCCGAACGACAGGAACGGCCCGCCGATGTCTCGGGAGTGATGCCCCTACCGCACGCCCCGCCCCGGTGTCAGCGGAATGCCGATTGCACTGTCACCGACGCGCAGACTCCGGCTACCTGGATCCAGGACCCCTGTGCGCAGGGGCACGGGTTCTCGCAGCGGCCCAGGGAGCGGAGGTGGTGCCCATGGCGGGGGAGGACGGACGGGCCGGCGCGGGGCCGGTGGTGCCGGTGGCGCTGGCGCGGCAGCAGGCGGTGGACCGGCTGCTGGCCCTGGACGCGCGGGGCGAGCTGGCGACCGGCCATGTGCGGCTGGTCGCGGACGCGGTGGGAGTCTCGCTGCGCACGGTGTGGCGCTGGCTGGCCGCGGCCCGTGCCGAGGGGCGGTCCAGCGCGAAGGGGCGGGAGCGTTTCACGGTCACCCCGCAACTACACGCCCGACTCGTTCTGTGGTGCGGGAACGCGGCCGCGGTGCACCGTGAACTGCTTGCCGAGGCCGCGCCATGGCCGAAGCCGACGACACCGACGACGTGGGCGAGCAGGACGACGAGGGTGCACCCTCTCCGGTGGCGGTGCCGTCGCTGGCGACGCTGCACCGGGCGATCCGCCGGGACCTCAACCCGGGCCAGCGCGCGGCCCTGGTCGGCGGGGAGCGGGCCCGGCGCGGCCACGACGTGCACCTGCGCCGGCCCCGCCAGTGGCGCAACGCCTGCTGGGAGGGCGATCACAAGCACGTCCCGGTCGAGGTCGAGCTGAACGGCGAGCTGGTGTGCCCGTGGGTGACCTGGTTCATCGACTGCGCCACGAACGCCGTCACCGGCGCCGCCATCACCCCGCACACCCCGTCCCGGGACGCGATCCTGGCAGCGCTGCGCACCGCGATCTCCCGCGACGACGAGGCCGGCCCCTACGGGCCCATCGGCGGCCTGCCGGCCCTGGTGCGCATCGACCGCGGCAAGGACTTCCTCTCGCGCACCGTCACCTCCGCGCTCGGCGCTCTCGCCATCCCCGTCCACGACCTGCCCGCCTACAGCCCGCACCTGAAGGGCACGGTGGAGAATCTGAACCGGTGCGCGGAGCGGATGCTCTTCGCCTCGCTGCCCCGCTACACCCACGCCCCCACCGCCTCCGTCCGCCGCCGAGACCGTGCCAAGGACGGCACCGCGCCGCTGACGTTCACCGCGTTCGTGGAACGGCTGCTGGACTGGGTGCGCGAGTGGAACACCGAGCACACCTCACCGGCCCTGGCCGGCCGCACCCCGCTGCAGGCGTGGCTGGAGGACCCCACGCCGATCGAGGACCCGAAGCCTGGGCAGTTGTGGGCGTTCACGCTGGAGGACGACGGCCGTGCCCGCACGCTCACCAGCAGCGGCGTGTACTGGCGGGGCCGCTACTACGTCGGCGACTGGATGCAGGGCCTGGCCGGGGACGGGGCCAAGGTCCGCATCCGGTTCCTGCCCCACCACGCCCACGAGGTCGAGGTCGTCGACGCCGTCACCGGAGCCCGCCTGGGCACCGCTCACCTGGCCGACGCGGCCACCGACGAGCAACGGGCCGCCGTACGCCGCACCAGGTCGGCCGAGCAACGCCGGCTGAAGAAGGCCCTGGCCGCCGCCGAAAAGCTCCGCACCGAACGGTTCGCGGCCGTCACCACCCCCCGAACCCCCGAGCCACTCCAGACGCTGACCGCGGCGCAGGCCGCGGCCGAGCTGGAGGCCGCCGACGGCCGGGATCTCCAAGCGCTGGCCCTGCCCGGGCTGCTCCCGCACGCCCCGGTCCCGGACGGCTGGGTCCTTCCCCGCGCCACCACGCCCGCCGATGACAGACGCCCGGACCCTGCCCCGCCAGCCTGAACCACCCGCCGCGGCCACAACCCGGACCCTGCCCCGCCAACAGGACGGCTTTCGCCCGACCCGCCGCCGCGGCCCGGCCCGCGCTGGCGTTCTCACCCGCTCCACCGGCCCTGTCTGCCTGCCCGTTCCCCTCTCTTGAGCCCCCCGCAGGAGCCCTTCACCGTGACCACCGCACCCGCTGTCCGTCCCGGCATGCTGCCGCCGGAGCGCGCCGATCACTACCTGCGCCTGGAAGGCGCCTGCACCGTTGCCACCGAGACGCTGCGCACCGCCCGGGACAACATCGCCGCCACCCTCGAAGCCCGCGCGATGATGTGTATCTCCGGCGCGGCGGGCAACGGCAAGTCCCTGTCGGTGAACGCCTCGCTGCGCCTGCTCGCGCCGCACAACTCCTACCGGATCGCCTTCCGGGCCCGCCCCACCCCGCGCGACATCCGCCACGAACTGTTCCGCGCGCTGGGCCTGCCCGGCGAGCCGCCCGCACGCCCGATCGAGTTCGACGCCGTCCTCAAGGACGCCCTGGCCCGCGGTTTCCACGTGCTGGTCTGCGACGAGGCGCAGTGGATGTCGAGGGAGTGGTGTGGGACGCGGGGTCGGCGTGTTGGTGGCGTTGCGTTTCCTTCGGCTGCTCGTTGATCCGTCGGGTGGTGCCACGGTTCTTCAGGTGCTGCCTGAAGACTTGTCCATGCGGATGAAGGGTCGGGGGAACCGGTGGTGGGGCGTCATCTGTGTCTGATCAACGGCGGCGTCGCGGATCCTGGCCCGGTTCCGGTGGCCGACGCGGATCCGTGGCTGTTCCAGGACGCGTGCGCTCTGGCGTTCCGGGCGACGTGGGTGGTACGCGGGTTCGCGCCGTCGACGATCCGTTCCTCCACCTCGCTCCTCGCGCGGGTGCTGGCCCGTTTCGACCGGCCGGTGTGGGGGATCGGCCCCGAGGACGTCGATGGGATGGTCCGGGACCTGGTGGCCCGGAGGCGGGCTCCTGGAACCCGGCGGCTGTACGTGCAGGCGCTGCGCTCGTTCCTGGAATTCCTGCGCGAGCGCCACCAGACGGACATCTATACGCGGTTCGGTGTCCTTGTGGGCAGCCCGGTGGACCGGTTCAACCGCGCCCGGCACACCACAGACGGCTCACCCTCGGTGGGGGTCCCGCCCACGGTCGAGCGTGTGGCCGCGTTCTTCGCCTTCGCTCGTGACCGGGTCGCCGTGGCCGCTGACTACCGCGCCGCGGCCAGGGACTACGCGGTGCTGCGCACCCTGTACCTCGCGGGGGTACGGGTCAGCGAGTTGGTGCGTCTGGACCGGTGCGACGTTCACCTCGCCCAGGGGACCTCGGGCCGGTTGCACGTGCGGTTCGGCAAGGCTGCGAACGCCTCCGGGCCCCGGCCGCGTTTCACGCCGATGCTGGACGGCCTGGACCAGGTCCTCGCCTGGTACCTGGCGGACGTGCGCCCTCTGTTCCCCGGCACCGCGACGCTCTTCCCCGACCCCGACGGCGCCCCGCTGAAGCCGGAGACCGTGCGCGACCGCCTGGCCCGGCTCCTGGATCTGGAAGCCAGGCCGACCTCGGAGCGGTTCGCCCCGCACGCGCTGCGCCGGGCCTGCGCGACCCACAACTACGAGCGGGGGATGGACCTGGTGGCCGTGCAGCACCTTCTCGGTCACCGGCACATCGCCTCCACCATGGCCTACGTCAAGCCCTCGGCCCGCTTCGTCGAGGGCGCCTGGCAACGCGCCACCGCCACCGCCGTGACCGCGCTGGCCGGCTGAGGGGCGGAGGAAATCTGATGACCGACGCACGCACGACGTCCTCGCCCCCATCGACGGTCCCGGCCCTCGGGGCAGGGCCGGTGGTGGAGTGGAGGCTGCGGATGGCGGCGGCCGAGCGAGGGGTGTGGACCGCCGCCCATCTGCGCCGTCTGCTGGTCGAACGCGCCTGCCTCGACCTGTCCCCGGCCTCGGTGTCCGTCCTGTTCACGAAGCAGCCGACCCAGCTGAAGCTGACCACCCTCGCCGCTGTGTGCACCGCACTCGACTGCACCCCGGCCGACCTCCTCACCCTCCGACACCCCGGCACCAAGACGGGCTCGGCGCCCCCGGATCCGGCACCAGCCGTGATACCACCGCCCGACACGCCCGACAGGCCGGTCCTCGAGGCCGCCCAGCCCACCGGCCTCCATCGACGCTCACTGCCACCGCTGTGAACCACAACCGGGGCCCCGCACCTGCGCGTTCGCTGTTCCTGCGCCCAACTCGCCCGCAGCTGCTAGCTGTACTGACCAGTGAGGTTGGGGACGCGGCTGGCGGGTGGCTTGCCTGCGAGCGCGGTGTGTCCGCGGTGGTGATTGTAGGTGTGCAGC
>NZ_JBITFB010000066.1:0-28149 GCF_044455625.1 Kitasatospora sp. NPDC051164
ATTGGTGCTGGTCATCAGGGGTGGAACTCCTACTCGGGCCCTCTCAGGCTAACCCGACAAAGCGGGATGTCTCACCCAAGGCTGACAGAGAGGGGCCGCCTTCGACATCCGAGGCATAGCGGGCGGCGGCCTCCGCCAGCTTGCGGGTCGTCCGCTCCGATGCGCCGCCGAGGTGGGCGGCGAGATGGTCGGTGATGGTGCGGCCGGCTCCGTCGAGGTCACCGCCGAGCAGTTCGCTGGTGACCACGAGGGAGTTGTCCACCGGCAGGTAGTGCTGGCGGATCCGCTGCTGGACCTCGTCCATTCCCTCGCGCGCCAACACCTCCCGCAGTTCCTCGGTCAGCGGGGCCAGCCACCGGGCGCGCAGCGCGTACTCGCCGAGGTCGGCGAAGGTGGCGTGGAGCCCGGCGAGCAGTTGCGCCGGGTACTCCTCGACGGGCTCGGCGAACCGCGGGTAGTCCTTGGCGAATTCGTCCCAGTCCACCTCGAGCCCGCTGATCTGCTGCGGGAGGACCGGCCGGCGTGACCAGTTCTCGTCGGACTGGGTGAAGACCTGGCGCAACAGGTCGTACGGCACCTCGGCGGTGCGCGAGAGCAGGATCGCGTCGTACAGGTCCTTGCCCTGCGGGTGGTTGTCCGAGACCAGCCACAGGACCTTCCACGCCAGCGAGAGCTGCGGCGTGGCTCCGAGCAGCGGGCCGGCGACGCCCGGCAGCCGGTAGGGCTGCGGCGGGACGGGTAGGTGCTCGGTGAAGACGAAGTCCAGCTGGACGGTCCCGCCCGGGACGCCCGGTGCCGTCCACGGCAGGACGAGCCTGCGCCCGGGAACCCTGCTGTACGTCCAGATCTCGTCGCTGACCGCCTGGTCGGCGTGCAGCCGGACCGTACCCGAGAGCCGTTCGGCACCGGCGGCAAGCTCATCGAGCATGCGGTCCGTGCGCTCGTCCTCCAGTTCCCACTCCACCGGGCTGACCACGAAGTCCAGGTCACCGGGCTCCCGCGCCTCCTCGCCGTACCAGGCCCTCAGCAGGACGCTGCCGCGCAGCACCAGGTGCTCGGCCCACGGTGACCCGGCGACGGCGGACAACGCGGTGTTCAGCGCCTCGCGCCGCGCCGCGAGCCAGCGTTCGGCGAGCTGCGGGTCGGCGAAGGCGGGTTCGCTGGGCCGAAGGGCCCGGCTGTACCCGGCGAGCGCGGGGTCGAAGACCGGCTGCTGGTTCACCGCCTCGTCGTCGATCGGGCGGATGATCCTGGGCAGGTCCAGGTCCTCGCGGACGTCCTCCGCCGGCGGCTGCCTAGGCAACAGGACGCCCTGCCACGGGCCGTACTTCAGTTCCTCCCACGCCACCGGCGACTGCGGCTGGGGCTGCTGTTGGGACTGGTCCTCGGTCATCTCGGGTCTCCCTCTCCGTACGGCCCGGCACTGTGCCCGTGCTCGGCTATCCACCCCGCGTCCAGGGTCTCGTCACTGTCCACGACGACGAACTCGCGTTCCACCGACATCACCTCGCGACCGTCGGCGGCAAGCTCCCCCAGCAGCGCCTCCAGCCGACGGCCCGCGGTGCCCAGGCCGACCAGGCGGCACCGCTGGGTCACGAACCACTCGCACCGGCCGTCCTCGCGCACCCGGCGCGGATTGCGCGACAGGTGGGCACCGTGCAACGCGACGAGCTCGGCGAGGCGGGCCGGGTCGGCGGCTGCGGAAACCGGCCTCGGAAGCAGCAGTTTGACGTGGTGCTCGAAGTACCGGTGGGCTCCGTGCGGCACGGCGTCCTCGTCCGAGGCCGGAACGCCCTCCGCCCACGGCGTGGCCTCGATCTTCGCCCGCAGGACGGTGAACCCGGCCCGGACCAAGCGGTCCGTGGTCCGGGAGGCCACCGAGGCGACCTCCTCCAGCGTGCCGCCGGCGCGCAAGGTCAGCATCGGCTGTGAGGGCACCGCGCCACGCGCCAGCAGAATGTGGGTGAACTTCAGGCCATGACCGTCGGCCCACGCGGCCAGCGCCTCAGCGGCACCGGGCCGCACGGTCAAGTGCACCTCGAAGTCACCCCGGACGTCGGGAGGAGCGGGCAGGACTGGCCGGTCGTCACGGCGCTGGTCAGGGCGGATGGCGAGCATGGGAGCATCCTGCCAAGCCCCTCTGACATCGGATCGCACACCCTGGTCTGCAGGGGCCGCTCCGGGTCATCGCCTCCCTGCGTCGCCCTGGCGGCGAGGTGTCACGGGGTGCTCTGGACCGGGAATCCTGTGGGGCGGCCCTGGGCCTTCAGCCAGCCGAGCACCTGGTCGAGGGCCTCGACGGTCTGCTGGCGGTCGCCGCCGCCGTCGTGGAACAGGATGGTCGGGCCGTTGCCGATCTCCTTCCTGACCGTGTCGACGATGGCGGCCGTACCGGGCTTCTCGAAGTCCTTCGAGTCGACGTTCCAACCGAGCGGACGCATGCCGTTCGCCGCGGCGATGCGCCGGCTGTCGGGGGTGAACGAGCCGCCGGGAGCCCGGTAGTACAGCACTTGGGCGCTGCCGCCCGCGGCCTGCTCGATCATCTTCTTCGCGTCCAGGATCTCCTTCTCCTGGTACGCGACGGGCTTCTTGTCCATGGAGGTGTCGTGATCCACGGTGTGGTCGCAGAGCCGATGACCGCCCGCGACGACCTGCTTGACCAGCTCGGGGTGGGCCTTGGCCTGCGGTCCGATCATGCAGAAGGTCGCCCTCACCCCGTACCGCTTGAGCACGTCGAGGACCTTCGGGGTCCAAGCGGGGTCGGGACCGTCATCGATGGTGATGTTGACGGCGTTGCCACCGGCCTCGGACGCGTGGGCTATGCCCTCCGGTACGGCCCCGGATCCCTGCTGTGCACCGCCGCCGCTGCTCGGGGCGGCGCCGTCCTGGCCGTCATGGCCGTGCGTGACGCTCCGGTTGGGGGCGGGGACCGACCCGGTGACCGTCGGAACAACCCAGGCGCTCGCCGCCACAACGACAACCGCGACGGCGACGGCCGCCCGCGACCGGTTGCCCAGCGTCCCCATGCGCGCCTTGAAATCCATCAACGACCACTCCCCCGAACGCACCTACCCGCTTCTGAGGTCGATGACGTCAGCCGGATCGGAGCGGGTTCCCCGGCCCGGCGCCCGTAGCAGGACAGTGACAACTTGATGTTTCGATCTCAGCGTCTTTGCGCCACACACCAGGGCTTCTCCGGTCCCTGCGGAGAATCGCCTCAACGGCGTAGGTCCGGTCACGGCACCGGACAAGTACAGGCTGGTGGTGCGATCAGCTCCCGCGGCTACCCCTCAGGAGTGACACGGAGCCGCCGAAGCCCGCCCAGGAGCTCGAAGTGGCGGGCAGGCCAGGCCCATCTCATCGAACCCGATGAATGACATCCCGCACGTCTCCTCGTCCGCCGGCACAAGCTGGGCGATCATCGGGACCCGATTCCCGCCGGCCGAGGCCAACCGCAGCATCGCCCGCCGATAGCGAACCGAGCCGGTACTGCCCCGCCGCACGATCCTCTGTAACCGGTGGCCCTCCTGGTCAGTCACCACTCCGCAGGTCACCCAAGCCCTCCTCGAAAGCCGGGAGGACGTACTGCTCTGTGCCACGCCCCGGCATCTCGAGCTTCTTGAGCTGTCCGCCGACGATGTGGGAAACCAGCGGCACGGGCAAGCCCTCCGGCCAGAGGCCGGTCCTCCTGCCCTCCGAGAGCACCCGGCGGAACGCGCCGGTGGATCCCCGAAGACTTCGGCCGTTCGCTTTCAACTCGCCGGCGGCGCACTCGCCTTCGCCTTCGACGACCTGGAGCAGGATCTGCTGCGCACGGGGCGGCAGGCGGTCGTAGTACGACCGTGCCCGCTCCGGGGTCCAACGGTCGTCGGGCACCGCAGTCACGACGGCGGCCGGCATGGCGGCGAGGGCGAGCAGCTTCTCGAGCGCCTCGGGGGTCGGATTCTCCACCGTGATCGTGATCTTCATGGCGGACACCCTTGCACCTCAGAGGCCTGAACACAAATAACCACAGCAAACATGCCAGAGACAAGGAAGGCACCTCGAGTGCTCCTTGTGTACCGATCTACGTGCTGCGCCCCATGAAGATTCAGAAGACGCCATACAGGGCCTGGTACCGATCGGCTGTCCCAGACGGATCATCAGCCCGCCCCGACGGAAGGGAATCCCCCATGGACGACGCGGCCGCCGACGCCTGCCTTGGGCTCCGCAGCCGCGTCGTGTGCGGGCCGGTCGGTTACCCCCGTATGACATTCTCCCGTGGATGGGTCCACGAGACCCGTCTCGTGTTTGCCGACACAGTTGCTGAAGATCGGCTCGGCGCTGCCGACGTCGAGATTGGCTCCGGCGGTCTGTGCCATGGACGCGGTCATGTTTTGGGCCCAGTCCTGGGCATCCTGGCGGGCCTTGACGGGGAGAGGATCGTTGGGACCGGGCGAGGACATGCGTCCTCCGACGTACACGCCCACCTCCGTGCATACCGTCCCTGCCGTCCCAACTCCTCCCCCGCCGTGGGCGGACTGCGGAGGATGCCGGGCAACATCCGACGCCCGGTCGGGTCGTGATCCGGTCCGGGGCGACGGGGGTCGGCGGCAGCTGATCGAGGGTGCGGAGCTCGCCGGGCCGGGAGCTGGTGGACGTTGCTTCCGGCCAGGAGCCCGGTGGACGTGCCTCCGGCCGGGTCCGTCCCCTGCGCGGACCCGGCCGGTAGCCCATAGGGCGGGTGCGGGACGGGAGCGTCGACCGGGTTTGGGCCCGGTGTGCACCTGTCCTGTGCCGTGGGGGTCGAGCCTAGGGAGGGGCGTCTTACCGATGGCTTACCGATTGCCTGCAGGCGGTGAGGCTTCGGTAACGACCGCGGGAGGAATTGAGTTCGGGTGTGCTGGCATTGACCTGGTGGTTGATCAGTGGAGAACCTGCGCACGCTGTTTCCAGGTCGGCGCCCCTGGGCGCGGTAGCCGGGATGGACGTGTTGACAGCGTGGCTAGGTTTGGATCATGAGCGAACGCGGGGCGGACGGCAGCGCAGGGGATGCGGACTACGGCAGGATAGGCGGCGGCTACGCCACCTACCGGCACCCGGACGCAAGGATCGAGCAGGTGATCACCGCCGCCTTGGGTGGGGCGCGCACGGTGGTCAACGTCGGGGCCGGGGCAGGGTCATACGAGTCCCCGACGCTGGAGGTGACGGCAGTCGAACCGTCGGCGACGATGCGCGCCCAGCGGCCCGCGCACCTGTCGCCCGCCGTCGATGGCGTCGCCGAGCACCTGCCGTTCGGCGACGATTCGTTCGACGCTGCGATGACCACCTTCAGCGTGCACCAGTGGAGCGACTACAAGGCCGGGATGCGCGAGATGCGCCGAGTGGCGCGGGGCCCTGCGGTCGTGCTGACCTGCGACCCCGATCTCGTGCGGGACTTCTGGCTGTACGAGTACGCGCCGGAGGTGTTGGACACCGAGGCGCGCCGCTATCCGGCGATCGCGGATTTGACCGAGGCCCTCGGTGGACGTACGACGGTGACCCTGGTGCCGATACCCGTCGACTGCACCGACGGCTTCAACGAGGCGTACTACGCGCGCCCCGAGATGCTGCTCGACCCCGGTGCCCGGCAGGCGTGCTCGGCGTGGAGCTTCGTCGACGAGCGGGCGCGCAAACGGTTCGCCGCGGATTTGCGGGGTGACCTGGACAGCGGAGCTTGGGACGCCCGGTTCGGCACTCTGCGGCAGCAACCTTTCTACGACGGTTCGTTGGTTGTGATCCGGTCCGTTCCGGCCTGATTCCTGCTCACAGCGCTCTCGGTCCTGGCCGAGTTCTTCGACGTGGACCGCTCCACCGTCTCCGGCGCGATCCGCCGGCTCCGTTCCCTACTCACAGCCCGGGGCTTCGCCGCGAACCGCGCGGCGCGTTTCTCAGGTCGGTTCGTTGAGACAGCGCGAACACGCCCGTGAGACAGCGATGAAGCACGTACAAGGCGCTGACCTTGCTGAAGGTTCTTCCTCGGTCCGATCCTCCTCGACCCCGGAAGCGGGCTACCACGCTCTCGACACCCGCACCGGTCCGTAACCTCCTGAACAACCTCGCCCCGAATCCCGCCGCGGCCAGGTGGGTGAGCGCGCGCATCTGGCGAACGCGGCGAACTCGGGGTCGGCGATCGTTCTTCTCACCCTGCCCTACCGTCTACCCGGCGTGAGTCCGTTCTCGTAGGCGATGATCGCCAGGTGGACGCGGTCCCGGGCCTCGAGCTTGGCGAACAGACGCGCGACATGGGTCTTCGCCGTCGCCGCGCTGATCACCAACCGCTCGGCTATCTCACCGTTCGACAGTCCCTGTCCGACCAGTGCCAGCACCTCGCGCTCCCGGTCGGTGATCCCCGCGATGAGACGTGAGTCCGCGGCGGGCTCGGTGGCCGGTGCGGGGGCCGCGGGGGTGGCGGAGGTTCCGGCGAAGTCGGCGATCAGCCGTCGGGTGACGCTCGGCGCGATCAACGCGTCGCCGGCCGCCACCACGCGGATCGCGTCCAGGATCGCGTCCAGGGCCATGCTCTTGAGCAGGAATCCGCTGGCGCCGGCGCGCAGCGCGCCGTAGACGTACTCGTCGTCGTCGAAGGTCGTCAGCACCAGCACCTTGGGCGGGTCCGGCTCGGCGGTCGCCTGCCTGGTCGCCTCGATCCCGTCCATGCCCGGCATCCGGATGTCCATCACCACGACGTCCGGCCGCAGCTCACGTACCAGGCGCACCGCCTCGCGGCCGTCGCCGGCCTCGCCGACCACCTCCAGGTCGTCGGTGCCGCCGATCAGGATCCCGAGCCCGACCAGCATCAGCGGCTGGTCATCGACCAGCAGTACTCGCACGCTCATGCCGGAAGCCTAGCCGTCACCCGGAATCCGCCCTCCGGACGCCGGCCGGCGCTGAACTGGCCGGACAGCAACGTCACTCGCTCGCGCATGCCGAGCAGGCCGAAGCCGCTCCCGCCGGCCGCCGTCGAGTGCCTGGGACGGCCGGGCCCGCCGGGACCGTCGTCTCCGTCGTCCACCACCTCGATCGTCACTCCTTCCGGCTCGTATCCGACCGCGACCCGGCACGTCCGCGCACCGGAGTGCCGCAGCACGTTCGTCACCGACTCCTGGATGATCCGGAACGCCGACAGTTCGATCTCCGGCGGCAGCGGACGCCGCTCGCCCCGCCAGGCCACGTGGACCTGCACCCCGGCGTCGGCCGTGCGTTCGGCGAGCCGCGGGACGTCGGCCAGGCTGCCGGCCGGCGCCAGCGGAGCGGCCCCCGGCATGGCGTCGTCCGGCTCGGCGCGGCGCAGCGCCCCGAGCATGCGCTGCAGCTCGAGCAGCGTCTGGCGGCCGGTGGACTCGATGCCGGTCAGCGCCTGCCGCGTCTGCTCGGGCTTGGTGTCCACGACCCGCGCCGCCGCTCCCGACAGCACCGTGATGATCCCGATGCTGTGCGCGACGCTGTCGTGCAGTTCGCGGGCGATCCGCAGCCGCTCGGCCATGACGGCGCGGGCCGCCCTCTGCTCGTGCAAGGCTCCGAGGTATTCACGGCGTTTGCGATACACCCCCCCGATAACCCACGCGACCGCGAGCCACAACGCGTAATGCCCGGCCCACCCGGCCGCGTCGCCGACGGAGCCCTCGGGGTTGACGTGGGTGAAGTTGACGAACGCGGTCGCGACGGCCGCGACGGAGCCGACTGCGGCAGCCTTCGGCCGCCGGACGGCGAGGTGCCCGCCCAAGGCGACGAGCAGGACGAACACGGTCAAAGGCCGCGCGCCGAAGATGTCGCTGAGGGCTGCTTCGCCCAGGATCGCCGCGAAGACTGCCGCCGGCAGACGATGCACCAGCAGAACCGGAAGGGCGAGCACGACGCACAGACCGGTCGTCTGGAAGGGCCCGAGGCCGGGAAACCAGAACGGGCCGTCGAAGTGCCTAGCCTCAGGGACCGGCATCGTAAAGCTGAGCATCAGCGCGTAAAAGCAGGCGGTGGCCAACACCACGGCCTGTGACCTCAGCCAGGTCACGCGCTTCGATGTCGGGAGACGCTGGAGAAGCTCTTCCATTGGTAGTCAGGGGCGCGGTGTCCTTGCGGACCCGTTTCCCCATTCCCCTTTCAATCCGTGCGTGCGGTTTTCCCGCACACGGCTTACCGATGATCTTCTTGACATGGTTACGCTGCCTTCGGATAGCGAATCGTGCCACGCAAACGGTGCAGGCCAAGCCCGTTAAACCACTCTTCCGTCCACACAGCGACCTGACCTGCTCTCAGGTTGCGACCCCGCTTCTTGATCATGAGCCTGCGAAGTCGCCACGTGACATAGCGGTCAAGCTGGATGAACTTCCGGGCAGCGTTCCCCGTTCGGAAGTAGGCGCCCCAGCCGCGCAGGATCGGATTCAACTCCGCAATCACGTCGCGGATATCAGTTCCCGTCCGACGGCGGTCGGTCCTGTCATGGACCTTCTCCCGGAGTCGCTTCATTGCCGCCTGCGAGGGCCAGCGATGCAGGTAGAAGCGCCGCTTGCGGTACTTCTCCCACATCCGGCCCGAGAAGCGGGCTCTGAAGTGGCAGCCGAGGAAGTCGAGTCCTTCCCGGCCCTCTCTGAGGTCAACCACCTTCGTCTTGTCCGGGTGCAGCTCCAGCCCCAGCGAGCCGAGAATCTCCCCGACCGCCGCCAAGGCCACCTTGGCGTTGCTCACCGATCGACACAGGACGACACCGTCATCCGCGTACCGCACCAGTTCGCCGACACCGCGCTCAGCGAGCTCGGTGTCCAGGACGTGCAGGTAGATGTTGGCCAGCAAGGGCGAGACCACCCCGCCTTGCGGAGTCCCGGCGACCGTCCGCCGCAACTCCCCATCCACCATCACACCCGCCTGGAGCCACAACCGCAGCAGTTTGAGCACCCTTCGGTCCGACACCCGACGCCCCCACCTCCGCGAGAAGCCGACCGTGGTCGATCTCGCCGAAGAAGTTCCGGATGTCGAACTCCACGACAACACAACGGCCCTCGATGAACCCCGTCCGAAGACGCTCCATCGCCTGCGTCGCCGACCGCTTCGGCCGGTATCCGTACGAAGACGGGGAGAACCCCGCCTCGAACACCGGCTCCAGGACGATCTTCGCCGCCTGCTGGGCCACTCTGTCGCGCACCGTGGGAATGCCCAGCGGCCGCTTGCCACCCTGTGGTTTCGGGATCTCCACGCGCCTGGCCGGCGCGGGACGGTACATTCCTGAGCGGAGAGCTTGTTGAAGTTCACCGAGCATCCGGCGAACCCCGTACTCCTTCTCCACGAACTCCAGGGTGACCCGATCCACCCCGGCGCTCCCTCTGTTGGCCCGGACTCGCTCCCATGCCTCCCACAGGACGTCACCCCTGTGGATACGGTCCTACAGAGCATGGAAACGCCGCTCCGGAGACTGCTTGGCCGCAGTCCATAGCGCGCGTTGAAGTTTTCGCACTTTCAGGACGGACACCCGCCCGTCCACTACGACGAGTGAATCCCCGTCGGGGTGGTTGACCAGACTCTCTCCGGTCATGCCCTCGCGCTTACCTCCGCCGCGAACGTGATCAAAGTTGGGGCCCTTCCCTCCCGGCGCGTTGTGTTGCACGCCGATCCGCGGTACTACGACCCCATCGGACTCCCGCTTCCCTCCGGACGACTTCACCATCGGCTTATACGTCCGGTCTCTTGCCCGACGAAAGGCGTGGTCAGACGGGTCTCTCCTGTTCCGGTCCAGACTGTGCACACGTGCCGCCCTCCGTACCCCGGGAGAACCCTGAGGGCTGACCCCGGAACAGGGCCCCCAAAACGTGGCCTTCGCCCTGATATGAGGGGCTCGGCTTCTCCGTTGTAGATCTGACGAGGCTGCAAGGTTCGCTTGATGCTACGGCCCGCGTGCTTGCTCCCCCCGAAGGGGCTTTGACATCCCGCTCAGCCCGCCGCGTCTCCACGACGAACCGGGACCTGCTACCGGGCACTCCGGTGCCTACCCGGACGGGACTTCCACCCGTGAGCCTGGACCAGCTTTCAGGACGCAACATACGGAGATCGTATTCAGCGGCTTCGGCTCCGCGCGTCGCCCCGGGGATGTACGCGGGGTACACCCCCGAGCCGACGGCCTGGGGAACGGTGACATCCACCAGCCGACGCGACGGATCACGCTCTGTTCGTAGGTTCGTGACCATGACGAACGCACCGATGATCGATCGTCGCGACACGACGAAGAAATGCGACGGCGGCCCGCCCGCGCCGGCCGGTGTGACCTTGTCCACGACGATGCGGATGATCCTGGGCCCGGACGCGCCCGATTCCGGCGCCCCTTTCGCCGATGGACGCCCCCAAACCAGGCTCTGCGACCCGCTCAAGCAGGTCTGGGCGCCAGCGGATGCCACCGCAACGAACCCGTCGCTCGAGCGCCCCGCACCTCACGTCCTGGCCGTAAGTAGCCTGGCATCACTGTGCTCTGGACCAGCGAGGTGCTGACCGCTTCCGGCGTGTCCGGCACCGTGCGCCGCCATATTGGCGGGTTCTCCCCGGGCATGAAGCAGGGCCCGGAATGTCGGACCACCAACACGATCGAGGCGCTCGGCAGCGCTGACCACGTGCGCTGGTCGGCGGTGCCGGACAGACCCGGTACCCGAAGCCCTCGACGTCTCGGCAGGGCCTTCGCCACCGCGGGCCTGATGATGATCCCGTGGGTTCTCTATCTGTCGATGTCTTTGCCGAAGAAGGCGATGGATAGTCACTGGGCCCTGGACTGGGTGGGTCTGGACAGTTGCGAGGCACTGGCCTTATTCGCCACCGGTCGATTCCTGAAGCGGGCGGATAACCGCTCCACGCTGACCGCCACAGCGGCCGCTGCGCTTTTTCTGACAGACGCCTGGTTCGACGTTACCGCGGCGACACCCGGGGGCGCGCTGGCTATCGCGATCGTGATGGCAGTATGCGCGGAAATTCCCATCGCCATCGTGTGCACCGTCTTGGCCTTGCGACTGATCCGCCACCCGTTCCCACAGTCCGAAACCACTGAACAGGAATCACTATGAACGCCAATATCAGTCGGATGCCGAACCGTACCTACCCGACACGCCACACCAAGATCGCGGCGGCGGCCGGTGTCGCTGCTTTGACGGCGGGAGCCTTGTGGTTCACCGATCAGGCACCCTACCCATACGCACAACGTCGACTACTCGACATTCAGCTTCCATTCCTGACCAAGACAGATTTGGACTCGATGCTCCAGCCGCGAGCAGGAGAACGCATCCTGGAACTGGGCCCTGGCACCGGCCTGCAAGCGTTGCACGTCGCACCGCAGTTGGGCCCGAACGGACGCCTGGACATCGTGGACATCCAACAGGAAATGCTGGACCACGTAATGACACAGGCAGGGAAGGGTGAAATCTCCACGATCCACCCACACCGCGCGGACGCTCGTGAACTGCCCTTCGAGGACCACAGCTTTGACGCGGTCTACGTGGTTACAGCTCTTGGCGAGATCCCTGAACCGGAGCGGGTGCTGAGCGCGGCGACACGCGTACTGAGGCCCAACGGGCGATTGGTGGTGGGCGAGTTCTTCGACCGGCACTGGATTTCGTTCGGCCGCCTGCACCGGATGGCCGACCAAAACGGCCTGCACTTCACTGCGCGTCGTGGGCCCAGCTTGGCGTATATGGCCCGATTCCGCCCGTGCGGACGCACGGCCACCAGAGGCTAGAACACCTGGTCGCTGCGTTCCTTGTTCTTGAGGCACGATTTCCGTTCCTGGTCAGGCTGTTCGTGGGAGTCTGGCCAGGGCGATGGCGTGGTTGACGTGCTGGTCGAGGAGTTTCAGGGCCCGTCGGGATTTCTCCCGAGGTCGTAAGGGCGTCCCCGCTGGTCGAGCCCGGGGTGGCGGCCGTCAGTTCTCGCGGGTCGGGGCGTCGGGGCCGGTGACAGACGTGTCGCTCAGGGCGCAGGCCTCGGCGAGCACGCGTGCGGCCGAGTCGGGCAGACCGGCCGCGTCGTAGGCACGGCCGAGGGCGCGGAGCGCTCCGGCGAGGAAGGAGCGCCAGCCCCGGGCACGCCACACCAGGACGGACTCCTCCAGGTGGGCGATGGCCGAGGCGTGCTCTCCGGCCGCCAGGTCCAGTTCGCCGAGGATGCCGAGGGCCTGGGCGAGGTGGTGTCCGAGGTCGAAGCGCCTGGCGATGGCCAGTCCGGCCTCGGCCGTCTGGCGGGCGCGGGCATCGCCGGTGGCCGCATACAGGGTGGCCAGGTAGAGCAGGGAGAACACCTCGACGTAGCGGTCGTCGAGGGAGCGGGCCATGGCGAGCGAGCGGGTGAGCAGTTCGCCGGCTCGTTCCGGCTGCCCGGCGCGGCCGTGGGCGGCTCCCAGGAACTGGATCGCGGTCGCCTCGAAGCGGGTGTTGCCGATCAGGCGGGCGAGCCGGAGTGTCTCGGTCAGGTGGTCGATCGTGCGGTCGAGGTCGGTCTCCCCGTAGGCGATCGCGATGATCTGGTGGGCCCGGGCCTGGACGCCCGGGTGGTCGTGGGTGGTGGCGAGGTCCAGGGCACGGCGGGCCGCGTCCAGGGCTTCCTGTTCGCGGCCTTGGGCCACCAGGCTCCAGGCGGCCAGGACCAGGGCGTCGGCCGTCCCGCCGGGTTCCCGTACCTGCTCGAAGAGACGCTGCAGGTGCCGCGCGCGGTCCTCCAGGGCGACCATCGTCTGGGCGCCGTCCGGCAGGTCGGCCGGGGTGTGGGTGCCGTCGGCCGGGGTGGTCCAGGTGGTCACCTCGATGAGGCCGCGGGTGAGCACGGCCGTGCCCAGGGTGTCGCCGGCCGCCCGGCAGGCCTGGAGGGCGGCCAGGTGCGTGGTGCGCCAGTCGTCGTACAGGCCGCGCACGTCGCAGTACTTCTCCTGGCAGGCGGCGAGGTCCCAGGCCAGGGGCACCATGCGCAGCGCGGCGGCCTGCCGGGCGCTCGCGTTCAGGGCCGGCTGTTCGGCGTCGAACCAGGCCGTCGGGTCGTCCAGCAGTGCTGCCGCGAGGGCGGACGGCAGCGGATGACGGGGCGCGTCGCCGTGGATCGGGGCGAAGCACGGGCCGGGCACCTGGTCGGCGGCCTGCTCGGCGAGCCAGAGCCAGGCGCCGAAGGCCCGTCGGAGCGCGGCGGTGCGTGCGGCGGGTTCGTCCGCGGCCTCGGCGTGTTCGCGGGCGTACAGCCGGACGAGGTCGTGGAAGCGGTAGCGCGGGTGCGGTTCCGTGCCGGTCTCCTGCAGGAGTTGGGCGTCGATCAGCTCTTCCAGCTGCCGCTCGGCCTGCTGCAGCGGGATGTCGGCCATCGCGGCCGCGGCCCACGGTGCGAAGTCGGGGGCGTCGAGCAGGCCGAGCAGCCGGAACGTGCGGCGGGTCGGCTCCGACAGCCGCGCGTAGCCGACGGCGAAGCCGGCCCGGACGGCCAGGTTTCCGGCCTCCAGTTCGTCGAGGCGTCGCCGTTCGTCGCGCAGCAGGTGGGCGAGCCGGGCCAGGGTCCAGCGGGGCCGGGCGGCCAGGCGGGCCCCGGCGATGCGGACCGCGAGCGGCATGCCGCCGCACAGCTCGACGATCTGGGCGGCGGCCACCGGTTCGGCGGCGACGCGGTGGTCTCCGAGGATGCGGCGCAGCAGGGTCTGCGCGTGGGGGGCGTCGAGTTCGTGGAGGTCGATGAGCTGGATGCCGGGCAGGGCCGTGAGCGGGGTGCGGCTGGTGACGAGGACGGCGGGGCGGGCAGCGCGGTGCCTGAGTGAACGGTGGGCAGGGTGGCCGGCCCGGAGGTCGGCAGCGTGGTCGGCAGGGTGCGCCGGTGTGCCCGGGAGCAGCGGGCCGATCTGCTGCTCGTCGGCGGCGTTGTCGAGGAGGACGAGCGTGCGGCGGTCGGCGAGCAGGGTGCGGTAGAGCGCGGAGCGCTCGTCGAGGGAGGCCGGGATCTCGCGGGGGTCGGCGCCGAGGGCCCTCAGGAAGGCGGCCAGGACGCGGGCGGGGTCGGCGGGCGACTCGTCCACCCCGCGCAGGTCCGCGTACAGCCGGCCGTCCGGGTAGTCGGCGGCGGCGCGGTGGGCGGCGCGGACGGCCAGCGCCGTCTTGCCGATGCCGCCCATGCCGGCGATCACCGGCACCCGGCCGGCCGCCAGGGCGTCCAGGACGAGCCGCACCTGATCGTCGCGGCCGGTGAAGTCGGTTACGTCTCGCGGTAGTTGGGAGGGCACCACGCGGGACCGCTCGGGGTCCGTACGAGCGCCGTCGCGGTCGTGGGCCAGCAGCGCCAGGAAGACGTTCTGCACCTGCTCGCCCGGCTCGATCCCGAGTTCCTCGGACAGGCGTCGGCGCAGCGACTGGAAGCGGCGCAGCGCCTCGGCCGCCCGTCCGTCCGCCGCCAGGAGCTCCAGCAAAGCCGCGTGCACGGGCTCGTCGTACGGATACTCCTCGGCGAGCGCCGTCACGGCGGGAACGGCGGCCCGGGCCGCTCCGGCTCCGGCGGCTCCCGCTGCTCCGGACGTTCCGGCGGCCAGGGCCGCCCGGGCCAGGGCCAGGACCGTGGCGCGCACCGCACCCTCCACGGACGTCACCAGTGGGTCGTCCCTGTTCACGCGCTCCAGCCCGGCCAGCACCGGGCCGCGCCGCAGATCGATCGCCGCGGCCGGGTCCCCGTCGGCGGCAAGCCCGCGGAACCGTCCGAGGTCCACCGCGCCCGGCCCGGTCACCAGCCGGTACCCCTGCGCGTCGGACTCCAGCGCCACCGCCTCGTCCCCGAACCGCCCGAGCCAGGTGCGCAGCCGCGACATCCCGGTGTGCACCGAGCCCCGGCCGATCCGGTCCGCCTGCTCCGCCCACACGAGTTCCAGCAGCCGCCCGACCGGCAGCCACTCCCCCTCCGCGAGCAGCAGGGCCCCCAGCAACCCGCGCAGGACGGTGGCCCTCGGCAGCGGCTGGGGCTCGGAGTCCACGGCGACCGTCAGAGGGCCCAGCACGCCGAACGTCATCGTCATCCGCTTCAGCCCCCAGAAGTCACGTCCGCGCCGGTCCCGGCTGTGCCGCCCGGTCGGGTGGGGACCGCGGCCGCGGCACGACCATGACACTAGTACGGGCACTGAGCGACGACGGCCACCGGCCCTGCACGGTGTCGTCCCGTCGGCGCTGTGGGCTCTCAGGATGGTCTCCCGGAGCGACTCCCCGGATGCCACCGGCACGTTCGGATCGCGTCGCGGCGGACCGCGTCGAGGTCGATGTGTCGACGGGGATGTGTCGAGGTGGATGTGTCGATCACTTGGCTCGACCGAAGTGGCGGCCGGCGCGGTTGTCGCGGCCTCAGCTGCTCTGCACCTGGTAGCCCAGCACACGGGCCTGCGTGGCGACGGTGTCGAAGTTCGCGGTGGCCGACAGCGCGGCAACCGTACGGCGGTCGAGCGGGGCGCCCTTCAGTACGGCCGCCACCGCTTCCCCGTCGACGGAGCGCTGGTGGTCGTCCTCGGCAAAGCCGGCGAACGCTCGCGCGCCGTCGGCTTCGGTGAGGAGTTCGAACAGCCAGTCGGCGCCGTCCGTCTCGCCGTCGGCGAATTCGACCGGTCCGCACTGCCACGAGGTGGAGCCGGTCTCGTACCAGGCGCACACGGTCGCGTCGAAGAAGTCGAGGAATTGGAACTCGGGCACCTGCGCGTAGTGCGCGAGCGAGGCGGGCAGGCCGTCGAGCAGGCCGGGCCAGTGCGCGCGGTCCTCCTCCCGCCACGGGGTGGCGTCGCTCTCGTGGTCGAACCCGTAGAGAAACACGCCGGCCGGGTCGAAGACGACCGCGTACTGGTCACCGGAGCCGTTCTCCATGAAGGCCAGCTCGACGCCCGGACGCCAGTCGTTCACGAAGGTATGGCTCGGGGCGAAGGGAGCGGAGACGATCGAGTCCAGCAGCGCCAACGCACGGCAGCGGGCCCGAAGTTCGCTGGGCGCGGGCAGGGACGCGACGAGTTCGTGAACGGTCATGCCGCACACTCAACAACACGCCTCTGACAGTCCGGCCGCCGGTCACGGCTGACCTGGGCCGACGAGAAGTTCGAAGGGTTCACCGTCCGGCCCCCGCAGACTGAGTTCGCGGGCCGGCCCGATCAATGCGCCTTGGTGGTTCCCAGGGCGGGCGGTTGGCGGAGGCGTACTGGTCCGCGACGGTGAACACGGCGACACGGCGCGGGCATTCGGCCTTGCCGAAGAGATGGGCGATCCCGTCAGCGCGTCGCTCCCACCCGTCGCGGACAGCGGTCTCGTACATCCACCGCCCCGTGCCGGCGAGTTCCTCGCTGGGCGCCGGCCGAGGGAACGCGGCGAAGCTCGCGAGGAAGACGAGGTCGCTCGCGAGGAGACAGCCGGAAGCCCAACTCCTGCCACGCCTCGGCGTTGTCCTCGTGTTCCACCTCTTCCTGAAGCCGAGGGACTCGGTGGACATTGCGGTAAATGACGGTCTGTGCCTCGGCGTTGTGGGTGTCGATGAACGAGGCGTGCCGTGGCCGTTGGCAGCGGCCACGGAAGAGACTGGATTTTCTGCGGAAAATCCGCGTCGCACTGCCACCCACGGCGCCGCGCGCTCCCGCAGCGAGAAGGGCATCCGTTGGGACGGACGTCCCCTCGCCGATGCGGCTTGACCGGCCCGGCGACCTTGCCGGCCTGGTCCTAGTCCCGTACTTCGCAGGTCGTTGATTCGGATGGATCGTGGCTCGTGGTGGTGTCCCCGGCGTGGGCATTGAGTGGGTGTCCCCGGCGTGGGCATTGAGTGGGTGTGTCGATGACTTCCCGGTCCCCGCGGTTCCTGATGGTCGCGGACTCCAAGCTGGTGTCCCACCCGAACGTGTCCGCCTTGCTGAAGGCCGAGGTGCCGTTCATCGCGCCGGTCCCGGCCACCCAGGTCAAGGACGAGGTCTACGCCGCCCTCGACCTCCAGCAGGCGCAGGTCGTGGACTGGGTGCCACAGCGGGATGCGGGCAAGCAGCCCGCCGAGCGACCCGACAACCGCAGCGTCCGACCCACCGGCCGCATGATCCTCTACCACCTCGGCGAACTCGCCCTGCGCGTCGGCAGCATCGCCGACCGGCCGCCAGTGCGGATCACCCGCGGCGACCAACTTCACCTCCTCGAACTCCTCGGCGTCGACGTCACCCAAACCCGCTGGCCACAGACCTGAAACCGTGACCCCTGCAGTGCAGGCCCGGCCCTCGGGGCCGGCCCCGTACGATCAGATGCCGTGATCACGACCAGGGCAGCTGAAACGGTGACCCGCGAAGTACGGGCCTAGCAGTAGCCGTCCACCCTGGCGCCGGCTGGAGCGAGGTTGGGCCAGGGATGCCCTGCGTCGACCTCGCGGCCGGCCCGCCTCGTGATCTGCAAACCCGGAACTCCGGGAGTCAGCAGTCACCTGTCTTGTTCGGCGCTTGGCTACTGCTGCAGCGTCGGATCTCGGCAGGGCGGCCGATGCCCTGTTCCCTTTGCTGTTCCCCTTACTGTTCCGGGCCGGTTGTCAGGGTCGGCGGCCAGGGTCTTGTCCGCGGCACCGGCCCGGAGGACCCCGTCGACGGCGACGCAGATACCGAAGACGCGGTCGTGATGGGTCCAGCCGTTGATGCGGCCCCGGTTGTTGCTGATGTGCACTCGTTTCCTGGCCGGATCGATGGACGACACCAGATGCAGGTACACGGTTCCGGCGACACGGGCGAGGACGATGTCCCCGGGCTCGAGCCTTGACGGGTCGACCGGGGCGACGACCACCGACTGCCGACTGCGTATCAGTGGGACCATCGACGAACCGCTGGGCAGATCCCGCTGGGCCGCCCCACCGATTTCCTGCCCCGCGTCCGTGACCGGGGTTGGAGCAGCCCATCAGGAAGACCGGCCCTCAGCTCGTCGCTGTGGCAGCGGATCGCGGCAGGCTACGGTCGCCAGATGACTACACCGTCACGTACCACCAGCGGCTCGGCCTGGCGTGATTCATGGAATCGGATCCATCCCAGGTCGACGCTGCCGTCGAAGCGACGGTGACAATCGCCGGCCTTGGTGGCGAGCCAGCCGAGTAGTTCACGACGTGTCCACCACGCCATGCTCGGCATCGGCCGCCTGCACAATCTCGTCCTCACCGGTTGGGACCAGGCGGGATGTACCTGGTCAGCCCAGCTTTATCATCCCGCCCAAGGGAGTTCGGCGTGGCGACACCTTGCGATGGCTGATCCGCCAGCCGTCAGCGGTGCGCACGACGGTGTCGTCGTAGGAGACGGAACCGCAGGAGCCGTCCGCTTTGATGCCAAGCCCTTTGGAACGGACCTGCACCCGGCCATCCGCCGACGCCGTGACGACGACGTTGGTGACGTGATGTGCGACAGGGTTGGCCGCTCCCAGTGCCCATGCCGCTTCTCGGATGGCTGCCACCCCGGACAGTGGCTCCTGGCCGAAGTCGGTGAGGTCGTAGACCACATCGGCGGTGAACAACTCCTCCAACCGGTCAAGGGTTCCGTCGTCAACGAGGTGGCCGTGCAACGAGACCAGTTCGGTGATGGCCAAGCGATCTTCAAGGGCGAGCGACACACGCGTCCTCTCCGGCCGGCGCGGAATGCGCCAGACCGAGCATCGATCCGATGTCAGCACGGCACCACCACCGCGCAACGCATCCAGGCGCATCCGGCAAGAGCAGGGCCATGCACGTCGTGATCGTCTCTTACCGACGGTCAGCCTGCCACCAATTTGTCGACCTGTGCCCTGTCACCGTCAGCCGAAGCACGGCCTACGGGACAGCCCTTAGCTGGGTCTGCGCTACTGCATGATCGTGCGCGGTAGGTGGGACGGCGTGCTGACGCAGTTGTAGAACTGCAGGGTGTAGCCGCGTCCGATGGTCACCATCGTTGGTTCCCGCAGGGTCCGGTACGGATGCCCAGCCGGCTTCTCCGCGTCCTCGCCCGTCTCGATCGGACGCCAGCTGCCAGTGGCTCCGTCCCACTCGGTGCCGTCGATGGTGAGCAGCGCCTCCACCGGCCCGCCGCACTCGCCGCACTGCAGTTCGTCGGAGTCCGCCGGGTCGCGGAAGGTGAAGTTCGCCGGCCACCCACCCGCCTTCCATCCGGGAGCGACGGACAGGTCGCTTCGGTAACTCACCGACTGCTGCGCGCACCAGTGGTCCAAGCGCTCCGCCAGTTTCTCGTCAAGGTCCTGGTGGGGAGGGAACTCACGCACCGGCTCCGGGTGGAGTCGGCATGGCTCCGGCACGTGGTCACTGCACTCGACATAGGCGGGCTCAGGAGGACTGGTCAGGACTTCCCGGACCCCCGAAGCCAGCCGCCACCTCAGCTGCACGGCTTCGGAGCACCCTTCAATCTCCGCGGACGGCTCCCACAACACCTGCAGCAGGTCAGTCCCCTCCGGGAACGGCAATCCGGGCACGTCCCGGGCGTAGAGCTGCACGAGCGGAATCAGCGGCAGCGGCCCCGGAGGCAGCATCGCCGGGGCATGCTTGGCATGGATCCGGTCCACCGCTTCCTTCTCCTGCGCAGCCAGGAGGTTCTCCCGGGGCCCCCGAGGTCGGGACCATGCCTGGGTGAGCAGGGCCCGCAGCGCGCGAACGTCCGCAAGCGTCGTCATCGGCCGGTAGGGCGTGTACTCCGACCCGTACTCCGGCCAGGGCTCGTCCGCCGGCCACAGCAGCGGCCCGCCCACCGAACTGTCATGGACGGTTGGTGCACCCGGGCTTGGGTGCAGACGGGTGGCCGTCCTTGCCAGGCTGGCCAGCTCCGGAAACGCCACCTCGACATCCAGCGGCCGCGGCGGTGTCGTGCGCGTCATGTCTTCCCCTTTTCCGACGCCGGTGCCGTATCCAAGCACAGGGCACTGACAGCCTCCTCAGGAGCCTTCGCTACGACGGAGTGGCCCCCTGAAGAGGGCGGAGATGGCGGACGGATGCAGGCGGCTGCTGTTCCAGCATGAGCGCCTGAAGCTCGGCGATCCGTTCACGGAGTCCGGGAGGGCTGACAGCACGAATCCGCCGGTCTCTGGTGACCGTATGGGGCCAGGGACCAACGGGTTCGCGGGACTCCTGCCGGTGATCTGACGCCTGCTCAGCCGCCGCAGGCGCATGCTGCCGCGGCGGTGGCCGGCTCGGCGGTGGCCGGCTCGGCATCCTGTCTGCTGCTGGTGCAGCAGGCGTGGCCGCCGGCGGTGGCGCTCTTGCCGAGGGTGCCGGCGTCGGCTTTAACGACGTAGACCTCCCAGGGCTCCTTGCCGGGGCCGTGCACCCAGGTCTTGTCCTGGAGGGCGTAGCAGCAGGACGTGTCGTTCTCCTCGAAGGTGGCCAGGCCGGCGTCCTGCAGTCGGGCGGTGGCGGCGGTGACCTGCTCGGTGTTCTCGACCTCGATGCCGAGGTGGTCCAGGCGGGTGTCCTCGCCGGCCTCGCCCTCGATGAGGACGAGCTTGAGCGGGGGCTCGGTGATGGCGAAGTTGGCGTAGCCGGGGCGGCGCTTGGCCGGCTTGGTGCCGAACAGTTTGGAGTAGAAGGCGATGGAGCCTTCGAGGTCGGCGACGCGCAGGGCGAGCTGAACGCGGGACATGGGCGGTTCTCCCCGATCCGGGTCCTTGATTCGACAGTTATCGATATGGATGACGTTGCCACTGGATTAGATGACTGTCAACATAGACGCATGTCGAATCTGGAACTGCCGGTGCTCGGCCAGGACGATGCGGCCGCGTGCTGCTCGCCGATGGTCCGCGAGCCGCTGGGCGAAGAAGCCGCTGTTGATCTGGCCAGGATGTTCAAGGCCCTCTCCGACCCGGTGCGGCTGCGGCTGCTGTCGCTGATCGCCTCGCACGAGGGCGGCGAGGCCTGCGTCTGCGACCTGACCGGCCCGTTCGACGTGTCCCAGCCGACGATCTCCCACCACCTGAAGGTGCTGCGTGAGGCCGGGCTGGTCGGTTCCGAGCGCCGGGGGACCTGGGTCTACTACTGGGTGCTGCCCGCAGCCCTGGCCCGCCTCTCCTCGCTCCTCGAGGCTCCGGCAGGCGCGAGATGACCGAGCTCGCCCCGCTGGGCCGCCGGACGGCCGTCGAGTTCGTCGGGACCGGCGCGCTGGTCGCGATCGTGGTCGGATCCGGCATCCAGGCCACCAAACTGTCCCAGGACGTCGGCGTGCAGCTACTGGCCAACTCCCTCGCGACCGTGTTCGGCCTCGGCGTACTGATCGCCCTGCTCGGCCCGGTCTCCGGCGCCCACTTCAACCCTGTGGTCACCCTGGCCGCCTGGTGGACCGGCCGCCGCAGCGGGGAAGGGCCCGGCCTGCGCGAGGTCGCGGCCTACGCCCTGGCCCAGGTCTCCGGCGCGATCGGCGGGGCGGTGCTCGCGAACGCGATGTTCGCCGAGCCGCTCGTGCACTGGTCGACCCATGCCCGGTGGGCACCGCACCTGTGGCTGGGTGAGGTCGTGGCGACTGCCGGTCTGGTCCTGCTGATCTTCGGCCTGGCCCGGGCCGGTCGCGCGCACTTCGCGCCGGTCGCGGTCGCCGCGTTCATCGGCTCGGCGTACTGGTTCACGTCCTCGACCAGCTTCGCCAACCCGGCGGTGACGATCGGCCGGGCCTTCACCGACACCTTCGCCGGGATCGCCCCCGCCTCGGTGCTGCCGTTCATCGCCGCCCAGCTGGTCGGCCTGGTGGCCGGCATCGCACTGGTCGCGCTGCTGTTCGGCCGCCCGACCCCGGCCGCCGAGGACGTCGTCGTCCCGCATGGCGACCATCACCCGGCCGCCTCCGGCCGCTGAGCACCGCCCGCCCCGCTGTTCCCGACGTTCCGACATCCCCGCTGTTCCCGACGTTCCCGATCAAGGACATCCTGTGAGTGATCCCGCCGTCCCCTCCGTGCTGTTCGTCTGCGTCCACAACGCCGGCCGCTCCCAGATGGCCGCCGCCTTCCTCACCCGCCTCGGCGGCGAGCGGGTCGAGGTCCGCTCGGCCGGCTCCGCCCCCGCCGGGACCGTGAACCCGGCCGTGGTCGAGGCCCTGCGCGAGGTCGGCATCGACATCTCCGCCGAGACTCCGAAGATCCTCACCACCGAGGCGGTGCAGGCCTCCGACGTGGTGATCACCATGGGCTGCGGCGACGCCTGCCCGTACTTCCCCGGCAAGAAGTACCTGGACTGGAAGCTGGAGGATCCGGCCGGCCAGGGCGTCGAGGCCGTCCGCCCGATCCGCGACGAGATCGAGCGCCGCATCCGCGGCCTGCTCAGCGACCTCGGCATCCAGGCCCAGCCGTGACGGCCGCCGGGCCGGTGCGGATCACCGGCATGCTGCCCGAGCACGCCGACCAGGTCCTGGCGATCTACCAGCTCGGCATCGACGGCGGCGACGCGACGTTCGAGACCACCGCCCCCACCTGGGAGGCGTTCGACAGCGCCCGCCTGCCCGACCACCGCCTGGTCGCCCTCGACCAGGACGGCCGGGTACTCGGCTGGGCGGCGGTCGCGCCGGTCTCCGACCGATGCGCGTATGCCGGCGTGGTCGAGCACTCCGTCTATGTCCATTCCGACGCCCGCGGCCGAGGCGTCGGCGCCGCCCTCCTTCAGGCACTGATCGCCTCGACCGAGCAGGCGGGGATCTGGACCCTCCAATCCGGGATCTTCCCGGAGAACACCGCCAGCCTCGTCCTGCACGCCAAGGTCGGGTTCCGGGTCATCGGGACCCGCGAGCGACTCGGCCGACACCACGGCCTCTGGCGCGACGTCGTCCTCGTCGAGCGCCGCAGCGCGATCGTGCGCTGATCGCTGCAGTCCGACCACGAGCCGACCGGGTCGGGGCCGATGTTGGCGGCGCAAGCGGGATGCGCGCGGGATACGCGGGTGCGCGAGGTGCGCGTCGCCAACGGGGCCTGGCAAACGGGCGTCGACCAGGTGCCAGCCGACTGCCAGCCAGGGGCCGACCGTGGGTCAGGGTGTGGGTGCGGCGGCTTCGGGGCGTCGACGGTGCCGGACAGACGTCAGGAGTAGAGCGACGTCCCATGCTGTCTCGCACGCTGCCACCGTTCGACCACTTCTCCCGGCCCGCACCGGGCGAAGCCGCAGCCCGCACGGGCTGCCTTTGGGGTGCCGGAACAGCCGGGTGAGGCCGCCGGTGTCGCCGCCCGTGCACCGGATTTTCGGCGGAAAATCCGAGCGCCTCCCCGAGACAGGGAGTGGGCTTACAGGATTCGGGCATCCGCCTGCGGTCACCGCTCCCCCGGTCTGTCAGCCCGCTGTCGGTACCGCCCGGCTGTGGTGCCAAGCTCTGATCAGGAGCCGAGCAGAGGGGACACGAGGTAGGCCCGGGTCGCATGGATGCAGTAGGCGTTCAGCCCTGGGCCGTGTAAATGCAGCTCTGGCTGATCGTGGCCACCAAGGTAGGTGGTGACCTCCCCGGGCTGCAGTGGGGTGCTCGTGCCCAGACGTGGGGTACCCGCGCTGAATGTGCCGTCCTCGGCGTCGCCCCCGGAAGCCGACCACACCCAGACGGGATCCTGCTCGCGGGCTTCCCGGACCAAGGGAAGGTGTCGGTGCGGGGCAGTAAGCCGTCACACCGTCGCTCTCCTGGGGGTCACCGAGTCCAGGAGCGCTGGACAGCTCCCGTTTCGATCGCCCGTCGTCAGCACCACCACGCCCAGCGTGACGCCCATCCGCAAAGCCCTTACCACCGAGGAAAGCGTTTTGCCGTCGCCCCGGTCGGTCGGGAAGACGATCCATGCCCAGCAGATCCGCGTGAACAACGACTGTGGAACGGAAAGGTCACGCCTGTCCTTGGGCGGGCTTCGGTCGCTCTCCGGATGCCAGCGACCGAGAGCGACCGAGAGCGACCGAAGGGCAACGGATCCGGGCTCACTGAGTTCGGTCGCTTCTTTCCTCGGCACGGTGAGGGGCACGTTTCCCCGGGTCAGACGCCTAGGGCCGCTGCGCGGCCTGTCCCCCTGCAGGGCAAGCGCTCCTGCAGGGGGACAGCAGTCCAATCCCGGGGCAGAGTCGCTTCGGTCGCTGCCGGCGTCAGGTGCCCGGGGCCGAGACGGTGGAAGCCTGGCGCCACGAGCGTTCCAGCCGATCTCCCCGCCCGGCTTGGGGAGCTACCGAAGCGACTCAAGCGACTCAAGGAAGGGACTTCTCCGCGCAGCAAGCGCGGGAGGGTCGAGAGGACTCCACGACAGGGCTCCGCCACTCCCCCATTGACCGGGAGCTACCGAAGCGACTCAAGCGACCGAACTCCGGACCTTCAGGCAGTCCTGACACGCGCGACACGCCGAGCGACCGGGCGAGAGAGACTCGGTAGCTACGGTCGCTGGGCTTCAGTCGCTGGACAAAATCCCAGGTCAGAGGCGTTGTGCCCACCCCAGAAGCGACTGAAGCGACTCAAGGTTGGGTATATGAAGACATTCCCGTGTGCGTGTGCGCGTTATAGACCCGAGCTACAGTCGCTTCAGTCGCTGTTTGGTTTGAAAATCGGCTTTGACCTGCGAAAACGTCGGCGGACCGAAAACAGCGACCAAAGCGACTCGGTCGCTGCCCCAGGGTTCGGTCGCTGAGTTTCCGCGTAAGGTCCGCCACTCCGGGTGCGTACGTCCTCGCTCCGATAGTCTGTGTGAGCTATCTTCTGGACTTCGGTCGCTTCAGTCGCTGATCCGGCGTTTGCCAGTGCCCTGACCTGGCTTTTTGCCCTCAGCTACTGAACGAGCGACCGAAAGTCGGGCAGCTACCGAGCGACTGAAGCAGCTGAAGCAGCTACTGAACCAAGGGGGAGGGACCAGCGTGACGGCGCCGCAGGCCGTGGGGAGCGACCGAACGGGCCGCCAGCCGGATGCGCTGGCCGTTGCCCGGTGGTGCGCTTCCCAGGGCTGGCCGGTCCATCCGCTGGCTCCGGGGCGCAAAACGCCGCCCGCCAACTGTCAGCCTTGCCAGGAATCCCCGCACTCTCCCGCCGAGTGCGCCTGTTCCCGGTTCGGTCGCTGGTGCCACGGCTTCCATGCCGCCACCCTCGACCAGGACGTCATCACCGCCTGGTGGCAGACCAACCCCGACTTCGGCATCGGTGTCGCCTGTGGCCCTGCGGGCCTGGTCGTCATCGACGTCGACAGTCACCCCGGTGCCGTGCCTGCCCGGGACCGGATCCTGCCGGGGATCCCGATCCACGAGCACGTCGACCTGGAGGGCCTGGAGAACGGCTACCACACGCTTGCGCTGCTCGCGGCCCTCCGTCGCTCCCCCGCCCCCGCCGAGGACACGTCCACGCTGCGTGTGCGCACGCCCTCCGGCGGCCTGCACATCTGGTACCTGGATGACGCCAACCACCGCTTCACCTGCTCCACCGGCTCCTCCACCGGGCGGGCCCTGGCCTGGCAGGTCGACGTCCGTGCCCACGGCGGCTACATCGTCGCTCCCGGCACCACGACGAGCGCCGGCACCTACACGGTCCTGCCCGGAGCCAGAACCCCCGCCCCGCTCCCCCGGTGGCTCGGCGAAGAACTCGTCCGCACCGGGCACCTCAAGGACAAGCAGGAGCCCAAGCCGGCGGCCGTCCCGGCCCCCGTACCCGACCGTGCCCGCCAGGCCGTCGTGGCCGCCGGCGGCGGTAAGCGCGGAGCCGAACGCGTCCTCGACACCGTTCTGCAGGACGTCACCGACTGCGCCACCACCCCCGAGGGCGCAGGCTTCACCGGCAAGCTCAACCGCGCCGCCTACACCGTCGGAGGCCTCGTCTCCGCCGGGCACCTGACGCACACCACCGCCGAGCGGCTCCTCCTCGACGCCGCCCGCACCGCCCGTCCCACCCAGGACCGGCAAAGCTCCGCCGTCATCCGTTCCGGCCTCGCCGCCGGCGCCCGGCAGCCCCTGCACATCGGGAAGGCCCGCGGATGACCGACAGCACCCGCAAGAGGACGGTCTTCGACCCCGTGGCCGCAGCCCAGCAGATCCTGGAGTACCCGCCGGTCCCCGGCCCCTCGCAGGCCCCCTGGCACGGCGCCGCCGTCCAGGAGAGTCTCCTGGACGCCCCCGCCGACGTCTCCCAGGCGCCCGCCCAGCCGACCCAGCCCTTCCACACCGCACACACCGCACAGAGCGCAGTGGTAGCCCAGCCCGTCCAGCCCACCGAGGCCCTCATGGGCCCCCAAGCGGGCTCCCAGACGGGCTCCCAGACGGGCCCCCAGGCGGGACCGCAGGCGAGTGCCCACGGCCTGCTGCCCGACTCGCTCTCCGACCGCGGCAACGCCAAGCTCTTCGTCCACCTCTACGGGCGCGACTACCGTCACGTCCCCGGCATCGGCTGGTACCGCTGGTCCACCCACCGCTGGCAGCTCGACGAGGACGACACCGTCCTGTGGGCCGCCGGTGAGATGGCGGAGAGCGTCGCAACCCACGACCCGCGCGGCGTCTACACCAACACCGACCTGCGCCGGCACCGCCGCCGCGCCCTGTCCACCTCCGGCATGAACGCCATGCTCGCCCAGGCCAAGTCCGCCCCCGGCATGGTCCTCAACGCCGCCCTCCTCGACGCCGACGCCTACGCCCTGTGCACCCCCGGCGGCGTGGTCGACCTGCGCACCGGCGCCATCGCGCCGCCCGACCCGCAGGTCCACCACCACTCCCGCTCCACCACCCTCGCCCCCGCCCGGATGCCCACCCCGCGCTGGAACCGCTTCCTCACCGACACCTTCGGCGACGACCAGGAAGGCCGCCAGACCCGCGACTTCCTCCACCTGCTGCTCGGCTACTCCATCAGCGGCGACGTCGGCGCCCAGGTCATGCCTTTCCTCTACGGCCAGGGCAAGAACGGCAAGTCCGTCCTCCTCGACGTCATGATCCAGCTCCTCGGCGACTACGCGGACGCGGCCCCGCCCGGCTTCCTCATGGCCAAGACCTTCGACGGCCACCCCACCGACCTCGCCGAGCTCCACGGCCGCCGCATCATCGTCTGCTCCGAGCTCAAGCCCGGCGACCGCTTCGACGAGGCCCGGGTCAAGCTCCTCACCGGCGGCGACAAGATCAAGGCCCGCCGGATGCGCCAGGACTTCTTCTCCTTCGAGCCCACCCACAAGCTCTGGCTGCTCGGCAACCACCGCCCCGAGGTCGGTACCGGCGGCTTCGCCTTCTGGCGGCGCATGCGCCTGATCCCGTTCGAACGGGTCGTCCCCGAGGAACGCAAGATCGACAACCTGGCGCACGTCCTCGTCGCCGAGGAGGGCCCCGGCATCCTCGCCTGGCTCATCGACGGCGCCCGCCGCTACTTCGCCGGTGAGAAGGACCTCGCCGGCCCCCAACGCGTCCAGGTCGCCACCACCGCCTACGCGGAGACCGAGGACCACGTCGGCCGCTTCCTCAAGGAGGCGTGCGTCACCGGCGAGGGCATGCGCGCCGAACAATCCCAGCTCTTCGGCGCCTACACCCGTTGGTGCGGGTTCGAGGGCGCCAATCCCGTATCCGGGCGTGCCTTCGCCGCACGAGTCCGCGAGACACTGGGTATGACCTCTCCCAAGGAGATGGTCCTGTCCAACAGCCGCAAGTACTACCCGGGCATCGGCCTGATCACCGACGACACAGAGGAGCAGAACGCGTGAGCGCGCTGATCGACCCGGCCGAGCTCGCCCACGAAACCGACCTCGTCTGGCTGGAGGACACCTCCGACCTCGACTACGTCCGTCAGTCGCTGGACCGCCTCACGACCCGCCGCGGCCGCCCCGCCTACCACCGCGACGGCCGCATGGTCGGTTACGCCATCCTCGGCCCCGACGCGAAGTCCTCCCGCGCCTCCGGCACCTTCCGCCGGCGCGTCTTCTGGCTCCTCCCCCACGACCGCGACCAGGACCCGGACGGCCTGTACTCCACCGGCGCCCCCTCCGAGGCCGTTGACCCGCGTACCGTCGCCCCGGGCGTCAAGGGCTACAAGACCGAGCGCTCCGAGGGCGGCCCGGCCTCCCCGGCGATGCTCGAGTTGGGGATAACGCTTCCGAAGGCCTGAGTCCTGCCGAGCGGCGGTGGGGGGGGGGGGGGGGGTTGGGGGGCCCCCCCCCCCCCCGGGGGGCGCCGCGCCCCCCCCGCGGGGGGGCCCGGGCACCAGGGGGGGCCCCGGGCGGGCCCCGCGGCGCTGCACGCTACCCCGCGGCTGGGGGAGAGGGC
>NZ_JBITFB010000067.1:0-15984 GCF_044455625.1 Kitasatospora sp. NPDC051164
CGATGGTGTCGCTCGAGGCGTCGGTGGAGGAGGTGGGGGGGTCGCTGGTGCCGGGTGTTGAGGTGGCGGCGGTCAACGGGGTGGATGTGGTGGTGTCGGGGGACGAGGCCGCGGTGGAAGAGGTGGGTGAGGTGTGGCGCGGCCGTGGGCGTCGGGTGCGGCGGTTGGCGGTCAGTCACGCGTTCCATTCGGCGCGGATGGATCCGGTGCTGGAGGAACTGGGTCGGGTGGCGGCGGGTTTGTCGTTCGGTGAGCCGGTGATCCCGGTGGTCTCCACGGTGGCCGGGCATCCGGTGGATATGGGGGAGCCCGGGTACTGGGTGCGGCAGGTGCGGGAGGCGGTCCGGTTCGCCGATGCCGTGGAGTGGCTGGCGGGTCAGGGTGTGAGGGGGTTCGTGGAGGTGGGTCCGCATCCGTTGTTGGTGGGGAACGGGTTGATGCGGCGTGGTGGTGATTCTCCGGAGCGGTTGTTCGCGGGGCTGGGGCGGTTGTGGGCGGATGGCTCCGTGCGCTGGACGCCGCCCGCGGCCACGACGGCGGGGACGTCGGGCGTGCGTGTGCCTTCGTACGCTTTCCAGCACCAGCACTACTGGCTCCAGCCCACCACCCCGTCGGAGGGCCTCGACACGCCCGACCACCCGCTGCTGCGGTCCCTGGTGAAGCTCCCCGACGGGCAGGGCGTGGTACTGACGGGGAAGCTCTCCGCGTCCGTCCACCCGTGGCTGGCCGAGCACACCGTGCTCGGTTCGACGCTGCTGCCCGCGATGGCGTTCGTGGACATGGCCGTCCACGCCGGCGAGCACACGGCCAGCCCCGTACTGTCCGAGCTGGTCCTGGAGGCGCCGCTCGTGCTGTCCGAGCGCGACGGTGTGCACGTGCAGGTCACCGTCGGCGCACCCGACGACACCGGACGCCGGCTCGTCACCGTCCACTCCCGCACCTCCGCCGAGCCCGACGAGTGGACTCGCCACGCGACCGGCGTGCTCAGTCCGCCGGCGGACCGGGCGACAGGGGCCGACCGGACGGCTGTGCCCGGGGCGGACGACAGCGAGGCCGCGCCGATCGACATCGGCTCGCTCTACGACCGGCTCACCGAAGCCGGCTACGACTACGGGCCGACCTTCCAGGGGCTCACCGGCATCCGGCGGCACGGCGAGGACCTGCACGCCGAGGTGAGCTTCCCGGCGGACCCCGCGCAGCTCGCCGGTTACCGCGTCCACCCCGCGCTCCTGGACGCCGCCATACAGCCGCTGACCCTGCTCGCCGGCCTCGCGGCCGAGGACGGTGGCGCCGGCGGCAGCCCGGCGCGGATGCCCTTCTCGTTCTCCGGTGTGTCGGTCACCGGGTCGGCCGCGACGGTCCGCGTGGTGCTGCACCCGACCGGGCCGGACACCTACGCGGTGCGGATCACCGACACCGCCGGGATGCCGGTCGTGAGCATCGACGAGATCGTCCTGCGGCCCGTCGAAGCGGGTCACGGGGCCGGGCGCCGGCCGAACACGCTATTCGCCGTGGACTGGACCCCGATGGCGGCACCGGACGGCCCGTACACCGAGACGGTCCTCCACGAGGTCGTCGGCGAGGGCGAACCGGTCGCGGCCGCCCACGCGGTGACCCGGGAACTACTCGGCAGGGTCCGGGAGTTCCTGGCCACCGACACGCCCGCCCGGCTCGTGGTCCTCACCGGCGACGACCTGGCCTCGGCCGCCGCCCGCGGCTTCCTGCGCAGCGCGCACAGCGAGAACCCGGGGCGGATCCTGACCGTCCGGCACGACGGCACGGCCGCCTCACGGCAGGCGATCCCCGCCGCGGTGCGCGCCGCCGTGAGCGACAGCGAGCCCGAGATCCAGTTGCGCGACGGAACCGCCCTCGTGCCGAGGCTGGTGAGGGCTGCCCCGGCCAGGCCCCTGGACGGCGTGCCCCTGGACGGCACCGTGCTGATCACCGGCGGCACCGGCACCCTCGGCGTCCTGGCCGCCCGGCACCTGGTCGCGCGGCACGGTGCCCCGCACGTGGTGCTCGCCGGCCGCCGCGGAGTCGAGCCGCCCGGGCTCCGGCAGGAGCTGGGCGCCGCCCTCACCGTGGTCGCCTGCGACGCCGGTGACCGCGGGGCACTGAGGGATCTCGTCGCCTCGATCCCCGACCTGCGGGTCGTCGTGCACGCCGCCGGGGCCGTCGACGACGCCGTGGTGGGATCGATGACACCGGAGCAGATCGACACGGTGCTGCGCTCGAAGGCCGATGCCGCGTGGCACCTGCACGAGGCCACCGAACACCTGGACCTGCGGGCGTTCGTGCTGTTCTCCTCGGCGTCCGGGGTGTTCGGCGCCCCCGGGCAGGCCAACTACGCCGCCGCGAACGCGTTCCTCGACGCGCTCGCCGAGCACCGGCACGCGCGCGGTCTGCCGGCCACCTCCCTGGCCTGGGGCCAGTGGGCCGAGTCCAGCGGAATCACCGGGAACCTGACCGAGGCCGACCACCGCCGGCTGGCGAGGACCGGGATGCTGCCGCTGGCCACCGAGCTGGCCCTCGACCTGTTCGACACCGCCCTGGCCGGCGAACGCCCGGCGCTGGTGCCGGTCCGCCTCGACCTCGCGGCGATCGACACCCCGCCCGCGCTGCTGCGCGGACTCGCCCGGCCGCGGCGCGCGCCGGCCCCGGCGGCCGGCCCCGGCGACCTGCGGGCCAGGCTCGAAGCCCTGCCCGAGCCCGAGCAGCGCGCCCTGCTACTCGACCTGGTCGTCACGCGCAGCGCGAGCATCCTCGGGATGGCCCCCGGCGGGATCGACGACCCGCGTCAGCTGTTCCGCGACCACGGCGTCGACTCGCTGACCGCCATCGAGCTGCGCAACCAGCTCAACGCGGCCACCGGGCTCCAGCTCCCGGCGACCCTCGTCTTCGATTTCCCGACGCCCGAACAGCTCGTCAACCACCTCTACGGGCAGCTGTGCTCGCCGGAGAACCGGGTCGCCGGGCCGATGGAGCGCCTGCTGCGCAAGGCCGTCGACATCGGCCGCGCGCAGGACGGCCTCGATCTGCTGGCCACGGTGTCCCGGCTGAGCCAGGCCACCGACGCGCCCAAGGCCGAGGTGGTCGCCCTCGCGACCGGCTTCCTCCAGCCGTCGCTGGTCTGCCTGCCGTCCGCGCTGGCGTCCAGCGGCATCGAGGAGTACGGGCGGTTCGCCGCGGCGCTGGAGGCCGCCCGCGATGTCACGGCGGTCACCCTGCCGGGCTTCGCCGGCGACCCGCTGCCCGCGGACTCCGACGTCCTGGTCCAGGCACTTGCCGAGGCCGCGTCGGCCGTCGCCGCGCCGGTGCTGGTCGGCCGTTCGGTGGGCGCGTGGCTGGCGGTGGCGACCGCCAGGGAACTGGAACGGCGGGGGGCCCGGCCCAGCGCCGTGGTGCTCATCGACGGCTACCCCGACGACCTGCCGGGTGTACTCACCGGCATGCTCGATGCCGGCCACCAGGTCCAGCCGGTCGACGACGACCGGCTGGTGGCCATGGGCCGATACCTCGATCTGGCCGGCGCCCCGGAGCCCGTCACCGCGCCGGTGCTGCTGGTGGGCACCGGGGAGCGCTCGTGGCCCCGGCTGTCCACCACCGTCCAGGAGGTGCTCACCGTCCCGGGCGACCACTTCACCGTACTGGAGGAGCACTCCGCGGCCACGGCGCTGGCCATCAGTACATGGCTCCTCGACTTCGACGGATACGGGGCGGGGCTGTCCGCACTCAGGGGAAAGGACCAAGCATGATCTGGGACAACGTTTACATCGGCGGAACGGGGCGGTATCTGCCGCCCCGCACGCCCGCGACGCAGGCAGTGCCGGACACCGAGACCATGCGGCGGCTGCTCGCGCTGTCGGACTTCGTGTCGTTCACCCGCTCCGACGACGTCACCGAGCACGCGATGGCCGTGCACGCGGCGATCGGAGCCCTGCGCGAGTCCGGCCTCAGCGGCGCCGACATCTCCATGGCCGCCTACGCCCAGATGGACCACCAGGACCACATGGCGTCCTCCTGTCACCTGCAGCGCGTCCTCGGCCTCGGCCACGCTCTCGTCTACGAGGTCGAGGCGACCAGCAACGGCGGCTCGGCCGCGCTGCAGTCCGCCGCCGCGCACCTGGTGGCCGACCCGGCCGCGACCGCGACCCTGGTCACGGCTACCGCTCGGTTCCTGCCGCCGCGGTGGGAACGGTGGCAGCCCACCGTCGGGATCTTCCTGGCCGACGGTGCGGTCGCGGCCGTGCTCAACCGCGAGGGCGGCCGGGCGCGGCTGGTCGCGACCGCCAACAGCTCCGCGACCCAGATGGAGGTCCTCGCCACCCCGACGATCCCGGACCCCGAGGGCCACCGCAACCGTACGCCGATCGAGGTCACCGGCCTGGCCCCGTATCTGACGCTGATGAGCGGGGCACTGGTCACCGCGGTCGAGCAGGCCGCCAAGGAGGGCGGCGTCAGCATCGCCGACATCACCAGGTTCGTCGTCACGGGTCTGGGCCTGGCCCAACTGGAGGTCGTCGTGCTGGAGCCGCTCGGCATCGACCTCGGCCGCACCACCTGGCCGATGCTGCGCGAGCTCGGCCACGTCGGGCCGTGCGACCAACTGCTCGGCATGGACCACCTGCTGCACGACGAGACCCTCAAGCCCGGCGACACCATCATGTCGATCGGCCTCGGCATGGGTTCGCGGTTCACCGCGACCCTGCTGGAGGTCACCGAGCTGCCCAAGCCCCGTACGACCACCGTCCTCACCGAGCCGGTGCGCGCGCAGGCCCCGCCCGCCGACGCGTATGTCATCGACCCCTCGGGCGGCGACATCTTCGGCGAGGCCGCTGCCTTGCGCGAGCGCGGCCCGGCCACGCCCGTCGAACTGCCCGGTGGCGTGTCGGCCTGGGCCGTCACCGGGCACGACCTGGCGAAGAAGCTGCTGCTCGACCCGAAGGTCTCCAAGGACGCGAACAAGCACTGGCCCATGTGGCGCGACGGCGACATCCCGCCGGACTGGCCGCTGATCATGTGGGTCGCGATGCAGAACATGTTCACCGCCCACGGGGCCGACCACACCAGGCTGCGCAGCCTGGTGGCCAAGGCGTTCACCCCGCGCCGTATCGAAGCGATGCGGCCGCGCGTCGAGGAGATCACGGCCGGCCTGATCGCCGACCTGGCCGCGGTGCCGCCGGGGCAGACGGTCGACCTACGCGCACGGTTCGCGTTCCCGCTGCCGATCCAGGTCATCACCGGATTGTTCGGGGTGACCGCTCAGACGGGCGCGGACCTGCGGCGGCTGGTGGACGCGGTGTTCAGCCTCGACGCGGACCCGGCGGGCGTGCAGGCCGCCTCTGGTGAGCTGTACATGCTGCTCAAGGAACTCGTGGCCGCCAAACGGCGCGACCCCGGCGACGACATGACCAGCGACCTGATCGCCGCGCAGGAGGCGGACGGCACACGACTGTCCGAGCGGGAACTGCTGGACACCCTGCTGCTGACCATCTCCGCCGGCTTCGAGACGACAGTCAACCTGCTCGACCACGCCGTCCACGCGCTGGCCACGCACCCGTCTCAGCTCGCCCTGGTCCGGTCCGGGGCCAGCACGTGGGAGGACGTGGTGGACGAGACCCTGCGCTGGCAGGCGCCGGTGCCGAACCTGCCGCTGCGGTACGCCGTGGAGGACATCTCCGCGGACGGCGTGCAGATCCGCAAGGGCGAGGCGATCCTGCTGTCCTACGGCGCGGCCGGCCGCGACCCGGCGCAGCACGGGGCCGACGCGGAGGACTTCTCCGTCACCCGGCCGTCGCGGGCCGACCACCTCACCTTCGGGCACGGCGTGCACTACTGCCTCGGCAGCCCCCTGGCGAAGCTGGAGGCGACGACGGCGCTGTCCGCGCTGTTCTCCCGGTTCCCCCGGCTGCGGCTGGCCGTCCCGTCGTCCGAACTCGAGCCGCTGGGTTCCTTCTTCACCAACGGACACAAGACTCTGCCGGTCATCCTGGAGGAGAACTGATGGCCCATTTCGCCTTCGTGAGCGCGCCCGCGTCCGGGCATGTGAACCCGACCCTGCCGCTGGTCGAAGAGCTGGTCCGGCGCGGTCACCGGGTCAGCTACGCCACGGGACCGGCCACCATGGACGCCGCCTTTGCCGCCGGGGCGTCGCCGGTGACCCTGCCCTCGCAGCTGCCGCCCGACATGGCGGCGCGGGGCGAGTTCACGGCGGAACAGCTCGCCGTGACGATGGAGTACTACCTCGACGACGCGCGTGCCTCTTTCCCCGTCCTGGCCGAGCACTTCTCGGCCGACCCGCCGGACGCGGTGTGCTACGACTCGGTGACCTTCACCGGGAGGATGCTGGCGAACCTGCTCGAGGTGCGGGAGATCTCCCTGGTGCCGACCTTCGCGGAGAACGAGTCCTTCTCGGCGGCGCAGGTGTACTTACCGGCCGACTTCGACCACACCAACCCCCGGCTGGTGGCCGCGATTCAGGACATGGGGAAGTTCGCGCAGGGCCACACCTTCCTCGAGGACCCGAACCTGATGTTCGGCTACGTGGCCCCGACGAGCCTGGTGTTCATCCCCCGCGAGTTCCAGATGTCGGGGGATACCTTCGACGAGCGCTTCCACTTCGTCGGGCCGTCGCTGAGCAGCCGGCAGAGCGCTGAGGAGTGGAGCCCCCGGTCGCAGGCCCCGGTACTGCTGATATCGCTGGGAACCGTCTTCAACGACCGGCCCGAGTTCTACCGGACCTGCATCGAGGCGTTCGGGGACAGCGACTGGCAGGTCGTCATGGCGGTGGGCGGGCTGGACCAGGAGTCGCTGGGCCCGATCCCGGCGAACGTCGAAGTGCACGCACACGTGCCGCAGGTGGCGGTGCTGCGACACACCGAGGTGTTCCTGAGCCACGCCGGGATGAACTCGGCGATGGAGTCTCTCTACCACGGGGTGCCCTTCGTGGCGGTGCCGCAGATTCCGGAACAGCGGGCGATCGCCCGGCGGGCGGAGGAGCTGCAGGTCGGCCGGACGCTCGCCGAGCCGACCGTGCAGGGCCTCTGCGACGCCGTCCAGGACGTCCGGTCCTGCCGCCCCGGGGCGGCGGCCCTGAGCCGGATCGTGCGCGGGGCGGGCGGCGCGTCACAGGGGGCGGACGTCTTGGAGAAGCTGCTGACGCGGTAGCGGCCGGACTCCACCGGGCAGTCCGCACCCGCACCCCGCCCGGTGGAGCCCGTTCCCGCGTACGGTCTCGTACGGCGTGCTCGGGTTGGGCCGTGGATCGGCCTGTTCGGGTGGGTCGCGTCAAAGGGGTGGAGCCGTTTTGGCTGCTCTCGCGGAGCCTGGGCTCGTTGTTGGGCAACGCCTTGTCGAAGGCCTTCTTGCCGGCCGGGGTGAGCGCGGTCGCGTGGTGATCGCCCTTGCCGACGTGATGACGCTCATGGGCACAGCATGCTAGACAGCGGCGTGACCTTCTTCTGTGATCTGAGTCCCTACAGCTATTTGGCCGAGGATGTCGTAGCCGCTGCCGATGGGCCTTACAGCGCTTCATTCGCCCCCTCCTACCAACGGATCAATGTGGGTTGGCTCGACGGACGGCGCGAATACACGGCGGGGCCGGTCCTGGAGGACTTCCCCGCCCGACTCTTCGACATCCTTCGCTGGCAGGACGTGAACAAGACGCGGGGCTTCCACGTCTGCGAGCTGTGCCCACCCGGCGAGAGGCAGATGGGCTTGCTGACCGTCGAGCACAAGGGCGACTTGCTCTACATGGGGAACGGTGAGATCCGCGTCCCTGGTGCCGCCGGGGAGGTCTTCGCGGCGCCGACGCTCATAGCCCACTACGTCGCCAGCCACAGCTACCTTCCGCCGCCGTCGTTCATCAAATCCGTGCTGCTCTGCCCCGAGGGATGGATGTCCGGACCGGACGCGCCTGGCGTGCCCACCAATGCGACGAGCCGCGACTACAGGTCCCACCTGGCATAGGCGGCAACACTCGATGACCGGGATCGTGTTACGAATTCTTGGGCGGGGGTCCGTTTTACCCCTTGGCCCGATCCTGCGCCCGGTGCGGATCGGCGAGGCTTCTTGTTGGCGGGCGCGGTAGCGGGGTAAAGATCGCACAGGTCCTGCGATATGCGCGTGGGCGGACGAGACGAGGAAACCGTGGCAGAAAGCCGTTTCAGTGACACCATCGCCCAGTTGGAGGCGGAACTTCCCGGCATTGAGACCCGGCGGCGGCGTCTGGAGGACGAGCTGACCGCCGCCGTGGCGCGTGAGAACGCCGTACGCGGCGCCATCCAGAGCCTGCAGGCCCTGGCCGGGCTGCCGGCCTCGCAGGGCACCACTGCGGTGGGCACCATTCGGGCAGAGGCGGACGCCATCGCCGGGGTCCGGCCGCAGCAGCTCGCGGCCGAAGCCGGGGCGGCGCCGGACCGGGGCGGGGAGCCGGCCGAGAAGGCCACCGCACGCACGGGCACGGTCACGAAGACGGCGAAGAAGACCACCGCCAAGAAGGCTGCCCCCGCGAAGAAGGCCACCGCCAAGAAGGCTGCCCCCGCGAAGAAAGCCGCGGCGGAGAAGACCTCCGGCAGCGCGGGGCCGCGCACCGCGGCGAAGAAGGCGGCCGCGACCCGGAACACCGGGCCGGTGCGCACCGGCGCCGAGCCGGCCACCGAGAGGAGCGAAACGGTTGCCCCCGCGCCCGGGCGGCGAGCGACCGGTGCCACCTCCGAGAGCGTGCTGGGCGTGCTGGCCGGCGCTCAGGGGCCGCTGCGTGCCCGGGAGGTGATCGCCCGGCTGGGGATCGAGGAGTCGGCGGACAACGTGAACGCGGTGCGCACCATGCTGGAGCGCCTGGTCAAGGCCGGCCGGGCGCAGCGCCCGGGTCGTGGCCTGTACGCGAAACTGGACGGCTGACCCGCGGGCCCAACTGCGGCCGGTTCGCGAACCTGTCCCATGTCACCGTCGGCCGGTCGAGTGACATCGCCGGGTGCGGCACCCGGATTGTCGTGTCGCCGCCGTCCCTCTACCGCCGCCCCCGGACATCGCCGGGGGCGGACCCGTGACCGGCCGGGCTCCGGCGGCCGGCTGCTCCTTGACGGGGTCGTCGATGTGGTGTAGCCGGCCACAGGCGACGACGCGGTCTTCACCCAGGCGTATTGCACCTGCGGTGCCGCACCGGTCTGCGCCAGACCGCCGACCCGGCTGGTCCCGCCACCCGCGCCTAGCCACCTCCTGGCCGTTGTTGTGCTGCGCGGACCCGGCGGGCCAGGACCAGGACGGCGGCCCGGACGTCCTCGATCGCCGTGCGCAGCCGCTCGGTCAGCTCCCGGGCCCGCGTACATTCCGCGGACGGCCCGACTTCGACCGGGCGGTGAACCGGGCGCGGGCGGACGCGTTCGCCCGGCACCTGGCTGAGGTGACCGACGCCTACCTCGCGGCCGGCCCCCCAAGTGGTGCCCGGGATCGGGTGCACAGTGATAGGACCGGAGGCGGGATCGTGGGCAGCCAGGGCCGTCTTGATCCAGGCAGCGTCGTCACCCGGGTCGAGAGCAGCGCGGCACCGGACGGCGCCTGTCAACCGCCCTGCGGTTCACGGGTGCGCAGCAGCCGCCAGGTGGACGGCCCGACAATTCCGTCCGCCGTGATCCCGCCCTGCTGCTGGAGCGAACTGATGGCCTGCTGGGTGTAGCTGCCGTACCGGCCGTCGATCTCCCGCGCCCCGAGGGGGAAGCCCAGGCGCTGGAGCAGGCACTGTGCCTCGGCGACGTCGTCCGCGCCGGTCGCCCCGGGCGCCAGCACGGCGGTCACGGTTCGGCTGATTCCGGCGTACCACAGGCCGTTCTCCTGCTGGAACACGCAGGTGTACGGCGTCAGGTGTCCGACTTCAAAGGTCGCCCAGCCTGTGCGCCGGTGGGTCGCTTCGTCGGTGACCCGGGCCCGGTACGTGCCCGTGGCGTCAGTGCTCGCGCAGGGCCAGCTCCAGTGCAGTGAGCCGTCTTTCGCCACGGTGCCGCTCTCACCGGACGCCGCGAGCGGAAGAACCTGCCCGTCGGGCGCGAGGATCTCGTTGGTGTAGCGGCCACCGGGCGTGAAACCGGCCGAGTCGTTGCCCAGTTGCTGACCGACGTGGCTGCACGCGCCGAGGACCCGGAAGCGCAACGGCGGCTGTTCGGTGAGCCGGGCCGCACCGAGCCAGACCGTCAGGACGACGGCAAGCGTCCCGGCACTCGTCCCGAGGACCAGCCGCCGGTCGCGCCACCAGGGCGCCGCCGGCCGCAGCATGGTCGCCACCCCGGCTCGTCGCAGCGCCTCACGGCCGGCCTCGTCGGCCGCCGTCGCCCACCCGTCGGCGCGACTGACGGTCAGCGTGCCGAGGCCTTCCCCGCGGCGGTGCATGGTGACCACCCCGACGATCCGGCCGTGCGCCCACACCGCCGCTCCCGACATGCCCTCCCAAGGTGAGCAGAACGGGTCCGGGTCCCGCTCGGGTTCCTGGACCCGCAGTTCCAGGGTCTGCTCCCGGCGGTCGGCCAGCGGCGCGATCTCGCCGCGGGCGTGGCAGGAGTCCCGGTAGCGCGTTGCGCCGCCGGGGTCCTCGCGCAGCTTGAACAGGGGGAAGCCCAGTGCGCTGCTGCGCAGGCCCGCGTCCGTCTCGCGGACCGCCCCGTACCGTGCTGGCCTGACCCGTCGGCTGGGCCCGCCCTCGCCCTGGTTCAAGGTGAGCAGGGCGACGTCGGCGCGGGGATCGGACCAGAGCACCTGCGCCTGAGCGGTCCATTCCGTCGCCCGGTCTGCCTCGAACCGGACGTGGATGCCGGAGGCCTGGCGTACGACGTGTTCGGCGGTCAGCAGCATCCCGTCGCGCACCAGGTAGCCGGACCCGCGTTCCTCGCCGCCGTCGGCCCGGAGGACGATCACCTCCGCGGCCCGTTCGCCGCGCAGCCCCGTCATCGGCTCGCCTCCGCCGGCCGGGCGCCGATCCCGCGGGCCGATTCTCGAACCCCGAACGTGCCGCTCATACCCGGGAGTTGCCCGTCATGACGGTTCGTCATGCGCCGGTCCTCGAAGTCCTATAGTGAGGTTACGTCCACCACCCGAGCCACCTTGGGAGCGACCATGATCGAACTCTCGGACGTCATCCGCGATCTGCGGGGCCAGTTGGAGCAGGCCGTGGCCGACGGCGCAGGCCGGGCGATCCAGTTCGAGCTGGGCGAGGTCGAACTGGAGGTCTCCCTGGCACTGGAGCGGTCAGGAGAGGGAGGTGCCAGGGTGCGCTTCTGGGTCGTGGAGCTGGCCGGCGACGGCAAGCGCGGGCACACCGACACCCAGCGCATCAGGCTCACACTGCAACCGCGCGTAGCCGCGACCGGCCTGCCGCCCACGGTCTCCGGACAGTCCCGGCGGGGAGAGCGGTGACCGGTTCGGCGCCGCCAGGACGCTTCGCCGAGCTCAAGGCCCATACCGGCGAGGACGTCCAGGACCGGTCCAGCCAGCCTGCGCCACCCTGCTGGCGCCCACCAGAACGCAGGCCGCCCGTCATTTCGGCATGCCCGCGACCGGCCGTGCTGTGACCATCACGGCGAGCGGCGGTACGGCAGCGTGTGCTCGACCTCGGTGGTGAGCGCGCCGAGGTGCGCGATGCCCGCGCGGCCAACGCCGTGCTGCGCCTGTGCTGGACGTGCCGCCGTTCGATCGGTGGCCAGGAGGGTCGGAGCTGGAGTTGCGGGAGAAGGCGGGCCCGGGCCGGCTGGAGTGCCCGCAGTGTGCGCGGGACCGTGCCGCGAAGGACTTGGGTCCGCTGGGTCTGCCCGCCCCGACCAAGCGCGGGCAGGTGGCCGCGTTGGTCTGCGCTTCGGACGATTCGTGGTGGGAGCTGCGGGTGCTCCATGCGAAGCTCTACCCCGTCTGGAAGCGCCCGGTGTGATCCGCTTCCGGCTCAGGGGGCTTGTATGGGGGTTTCTGGGCCGGGGTGTGCGGGGGTGGGGGTTGGCTGCTGGCCGAATTCGTTGGAGGCGGCCTGGAGGTCGCCGGTCAGGGAGCGGAGGTCGGGTGCTTAGTCGGGGTGCTGACATTTGGGGCACAGCTCGTGGCGGCCCTCGGGTGTGATCACGGTGCCCCAGCTGCGGCATTCTTCGCAGTCGCGGGCCCGGTCGATGTTCGCGCGGATGGTAGGAGCGTGGGGGTGGGCTCCATGAGTCATGGGTGATTTTCCTCTGTAGAGCGCTATCACTTACGCCCAGTTTGCCATGGTTCGTATAGGTATGCGACATGGGGGCGCTGGCGCTCGTGATCTGCCGCTGCACTGCTGACGTCGGGCACGAAGCCGCCGATCACCTGCTGGTGACCGGCGCCGTCACACGTCGGGCGGCGCCTGGCGCGCTACGCCCCCGTCTTGGCCGGTTCGTCGTCGACCTGCTTGAGCTCGCTGTGGCGGCGGCTCCCGGCCCTTTGCGGGCAAGCTCGCCCAGCAAGGGGTGGCCCATCTGGCGTGCGAGGCCGCCGCTCGACTTCCTCCAGCCGACCTACGCCGTGAGCTGCTCCTCGCTTGGCGCCGCCCCCGGGACGGCACGGTGAAGCGGTGGGTGGTCATCTCGTTGCCCGGGCTGCTGAGTAGCTCGTCGCGGGATTCCTGGCGGCTGGCCGCATGGGGACTGGTGCGGTTGGACCGCCCCTTCGCGAGGGGCGTGTGCGGACGGTCGGCGTGCCGGCGAGGGGTGCGGCATCGCGAGGTACCGGGGCAGCGCCGGTCCGGTCCCAGCACTGTGGGTCTGCCGGTCAAGACTCGTCGAAGGGATCCGTTCATGGGCAGCATGCGTGTCCGTACGACGCTCGCCGGCATGGCCGTGGCTTTGGTGGCGGCGTTCGGCGTCGCCAACGGGGCCGGTCCGTCGGCCGCGGGGAGAGAAGCACAGGCAGCATGGGATTGCGTCGCCCCTGCTGGGCATGGGGATCAGCCCGTCCAGTGTGGGGGCGGGACCGCCGCGCCGCGTGGGGGGTGCTCCGGCTGTTCGAGGGCTGCGGTGCCGGCTTGCTGCTTCGCGAAGCTCTGTCTGGTGGCCGGGTCGCTCCGGTCGCTGCGCTGGGGTGTGACCTGCCAGAGCCGGACTCGGGGGGGCGTTTTCAAGCGATGTGCCCGCGCCGGTCTGGACCGGCGCGGCAGCCGGAAAACACTTGCCTTGGTGGAGAACATCGCGGAGCACGTCCCCACCGCTGCGGTGCCCGGTCACGGCGAGCCGGGGGGCGAGGGCCAGCGAACGCGGTGCCGCCGGTCGGTTCAGCGTCCCTTCGGGGCGAGCACCGCGGCGATCAGTTCCCGGCGGCTGCTCACGCCGAACCGGGCGAACACCGCCGTCAGGTGCTCCTGCACGGTGTACCCGGAGACGTGCAGCCGGGCCACGATCTCCCGGGTGGAGCACCCTTGCAGTACCAGGGCGGTGACCCGGCTCTGGGCCGGGGTGAGGCCGTGGGCAGCCAGCAGTAGGGAGCCGAGTTCGGCGGCGGGCGCCGGCTCGACCACCACCCCGATCTGCTCCCCCGCCCGCCCCCGCAGACGGGTGGCATGCAGGGTCAGCCACTGCCCGTCGGCGGTGCGCAGCCTGACCGAGCCAGGCCGATGCGCGGCCTCCGGCGACGCGTCGGGCGCCCGGGCCAGTTGGACGGCCACCGAGTAGATCGGCATCGGCAGGCCTTGGATCTCGGGCCCCTCAAGCCGGGCGAGCCACTGTTCGGCGTCCGGGCTGATCGAGACCAGCGAGAGCCCCTGATCGAGCACGATCACGCCGGGGCCGCCCGCAGTTCCGGCCCCGTCGCCGCTCAGCGCCTGGTGCACGACGTCACGGCGAAGGCCTTCGGCCAAGTGCGGGGCGAGCCTGCGCACGATGTCCAGGTCGGTGCCGGAAAAGCCGGCTTCCGCGTCCGCCCGGTGCAGGCAGAGCACGCCCCAGCACTCGTGCCCCACGACCAGGGCGGCCCGGAGCTCGTCGCCGAGCCCCAGGCCGGCCATGATCTCGCGGTAGCGGGCGCTGACGGAGCGCTCGCCCCGGGTCGCCCGGTCCAGCGACATCACCGGCTCCGGGCCCCGGGCCAGCGCGGCGAACTTGTTGACGTCCGCGCGGCCGAACTCGTTGTCCAGGAAGAGCGGGGTGGCACCGGCCAGCGGATCCTGGGCGACAGCCGAGGTGAAGAGCAGGGTCGCCGGGTCCACCGAGGCGAAGAACGCGGCCTCCACCGGCAGGATGCCCGGTAGGCGGCGCAGCACCTCGGTGGTCAGGGCGGGCTTGTCCAGGTCGGCGTAGCAGCTGTCGATCAGCCGCTCGACGTGTCGCTCCCGCAAGGCGGCGACCATGGCACTCACGCTACGCCGCCGCCCGGTCCGGCACGAGCCCGAGCTGGCTCAGCAGACCCAGCTCGTCCAGCCGGCCCCAGCGTTCGGCGATCCGGCCGTCCCGCAGCCGGAAGACGTTGATGCCCTTGAGCACCAGCGTGCGGCCGTCACCGGGGACGCCCATCACCTCACCGTGCTGGGTGCCAGAAGCGGTGAAGAGTTCCACCACCACGTCGCCCTCGCCGACCAGGCGCCCAAGGTCGGAGTGCCAGTCAGGGCACGCCTGCCGGAAGATCGCCCCTGCGGCGCGCATGCCCTCCCGGTCCGTGCCGACGCCGATGGGCGGGTCGTGGTTGACGAAGTCCTCCGTGAGGTAGGCGTCGACGGCTGACAGGTCGCCCCGGGTGAACAGCGCGTCGATGAATGCGGTCACTGTCTGCTTGTTCTGTTCGATGGTGTTCATACGGCCAGCCTCGGCCTGCGGGTACAGAATCGGAACCCCACTTTTCTGGGGTCCGCTCGTCCGAGCTCCGAACCGGCGCGGCCTCCTGCTCGGCACGGGACCACGAAACTCCTCGACCCTTCTGTCGACGGACGTGCACCTCCGGGGAGTTCACCGCGGCCGAGGTCCTGTACGCAGCGGTCGACGCGGCCATCGATGCCGGGCTGCTGGCGCTCGCCGACGGCGTCCGACCCGAGCATGATGGCCGAGCAGCGCCTGGAAGCCGTCCCGTACCTGGTGCTCGCGGTGGCCCTGGCATCCGCCGACCTGGACTGACCGACTGGGCCGGAGACCACCCTGCCGCTCCCGCCCGCCGCCTACAGCTCCGTCCATCCGCACGCCCGTCCGCGTTACCGGCGTTGAAGACGGTGCCCGCGACGCTGAACTGGACCACCAGCAGAACATCGAAATATCAAAGCACAACCGAACATCTGCATCATTCAAGCGGGACATTGGGATCGCAGATGAAGTCGAATATTTCCCAGGCCATAGTCGATTTGGCGGGCCTCACGTATTCTGCGCCATGCTCATGGTGGAGTTGAGGTGCCACATGGCCACCTCAAGTCACATCCAAGGCAGCGAAAGAGGGTTCCATGCCTCCCATCCCAGTCAAGCCCGGTATCTACAGGGTCCACGCTCACATCATCGGCCCGGGCACCCAGCTGACCGCGACCGAGCACGCAGTCAAGTACGGCGCGCCCGTCATCGCTGACCGCGCCAACCCGCTGCCGATCGAGCAGGAGTGGGCCATCGAGCCCATCGAGCCGATGCCGGGGGCGCCCTATGTGATCCACCTGGCCCTCCAGGAGAATGCCGGGATCGTGACCCCCGAGGACAAGCTCTGGGTCAACAGCGTTCCTCGCGGCGAGTGGACGAAGTTCACCTTCGAGAGCGTCCTGGGCGGAGTCAAGATCATCTCCGAGCGCGGCCTCGCCTGCGCCGCCGGCTACCGCGGTCAGCAGATCGAACTCACCGAACCCAAGCCTGAATTCCAGCAGACCTGGACTCTGGAGTACATCCGCCCGATCGACGCGGAATAGGGTCGAAGGCCGTAGAGCGGCCCGCTACGGTGGTGGGGGGGGGGCGGCGGCGCGGGGGCCCCCCCCCCCCCCCCCCCCCCCCCCCCCCCCCCCCCCCCCCCCCCCCCCCCCCCCCGCCCCCCCCGCCCCCC
>NZ_JBITFB010000067.1:15993-27909 GCF_044455625.1 Kitasatospora sp. NPDC051164
CTCTTATTTCTTACACCCCGCGCCCTCCTGCTCGTATTTGGGGGGGGGGGGGGGGGCGCCGCGGGGCGGGGGGGGGCCGCCCCCCCCCGCCCCCCCCCCCCACTACTCGTCTGCCGCACCCGCGATGGCAAGCCTCCGAGCGCCCGTGGCCGCCCCTGCCTGATGCGCCGCCCTCGACCCGTCGGCCACAGCGTGGACGCGAACGTCAACCTCCGTCTGCGGCGCGGGCCTTCGCTACGCTGCCGCTGCCGCGGTCGGCTCATTGTCGATGTGCTGGCGGTGACCCGGTCCTCGCCGGACAGAGCGGCCCAGTACTCGTCAGCCCACACCGCATGGGAGGCTCGCCGCTCCGCTTCCTCCAGGCGGGCGGACTAGGCCAGCTGCTCCTCGCTCCGCCCCTGCCGGACGGCCTCCAGGTCGCCGCCCCGGGTCGAACGCGCGGCGCTCGGCCTGCACGGCCACCAGCGCCCGCTGCGCCGCGATCAGGTCATCGGTGTACTCGAAGGTCTTCTGCTCTCTGCCCACGTCAGGGAATCGCACGTGCGACCGAATCTGGCGCCCGGCTGCGCCCCGCCGATACTTTAGGCGATGGTGGGCCCACCCCAGGATTCCAAATCCCAAGCGCGCTCATCTTATTGGAATTTGAGGATATCGGTGCGCCTCCGAACGCGGCCCGGGGTGATTTGGCGGTCGGCTTTCCTCCAGAATCCTGTCACGGCTGTACCTGTCAAGGCCTCAGTGGCGTCGAGCTGTCGTTCAGGGACCACCACTGTTAGCTGCATCTTCGGGTGCCGGTATTTCCCTCAGGACTATCGGCATAGCTCTGCGGGGTCGAGGTGGAGCCGGGGTCACTCGATCCAGCGATAGCGCCACACGTGTTGCACGGACTAGCCTCAGCGGCACAGGCGCTGAGCTGCACCATGCCGCTATTCTGACCTCGGCTCGTCAGGGTGAACCTTTGCGAAGTCTCTGATGGGTCTGGAGCGTTGGCTGTATCCGGTGGTGTGTGAGATATGCGGATGGGGGCGGGCTGACCGCTGCGGGACGTGAGCGCCGGGAAGTGGTACGGACCCAGGCGGCCGAGCTGAAGATCTGCCCACCGGAAGTCCACGAGGCCCGCGAGCGGGCCCGCCACCAGCACTCCTCCCAACGCATCCCGGTCGAACACGCCCTCGCCGACCACAAACGATGGAAGGGCCTGACCCGCTGGACCCACCGTCGCAACACGCTCCCGGACACCTACCTCGCCGTCGCCGGCCTGGTCTCCGACCGCACCGCCACCACCTGAACCGAGCCGCAGCTCAGGCCAGCACATCCCCACCGCAATCACGCACCATCTCGTAAGAGCCCGCGTTCTTCGCCTTGGCGGGCTCGTGCCAGGGCGTCCGGACGACCATCCCGCCCGGCGTCAGGGCCCAGGTCCGGTAGCACTGGCCGCCGCCTGGCCGGGCCGGGGCCGGCATCCATCCGGCGCGGGCCTGGGAGGCCGGCGCGGACGCGGTGTGCTGGCCAAATGGCGGCGGGTCCGGGGGAGTCGTCATGCCGAGGACTCCGCCCGCCCGCCGCCGAACCCCGCCGCCACCCGAACGGACCACCCAGAGTGAGACTCACTAGCCCTGGCCTGCGGTGGGGGCGTTTGGAGCGGGCATGGGTGGCAGTGTGAATTCCGGGCCCGGGCGATGGTGGCGGGCAGGCCCATGGCGGCTCAGTGAACGTCGATGGTGAACTGGCGCCTGGTCTGCTGCGGGCCGCCGGAGAAGGTGCCACCGAGCTCGTCGCGGTACGGCACGTGCACGGTGATGGTGGTGCTGCCGGGGTTCTGGGCGCGGAAGGTGAAGTAGTACTGGCCGCCGGTGCCGAGGTTGCCTGTTCCTCCGAGGACGGGCAGGTCCTTGATGCCGAAGTTGTCGACGTATTCGTCGCCGGTGGCCTTCACGATGGTCGGGTCGGGGGCGGGGGTGGCCATGGTCCAGTTGTCGCCCGCCTCCCGGTAGGCGAACACCTCGATCGAGAACAACTCCCCGGCTTTGACGCTGAGTTGTCCCGAGGACTGGGTGAATACGGTGCCGTGGTCGAGTTTGCCGGTGGTCATCTTGTGGACGGCCACCGCGCCCGCGGTGGCCGCGACAGCCAACACCGCGGCTACTGCCAGCAGGGCTCGGCGCCACTGCCTTTTCATGAGTTCGCCTCTCGGTGGGTGACGCGCAGCGCGAGCACGGCGGCGACCGCTTCCAGCCAGCGGGCGACCAGCTGGTCGCCTGTCGGGTCCTGCACGACCATGGCGGCGGCCGTCAGCCAGCCGCGGGCCACGTCGGCCGCCGGTCCGGGCAGCGGTTCGGGCAGGCCGGCCGCGAAGCGGGTGCCGCCGGAGCGGACCACCTCGCCGAGGAAGACCAGGGCGCGCGGCATGACACCGAGCCGGTCGAGAGTGATCGCGGCGGCCACCACGCCGTCACCGAACAGGGTGGAGCGGTGCGGTCCCGGGTTCGGGAGGCCGAAGCGCAGCAGGATCTCGATGTCCAGTTCGGCCAGCTGGCTGTCGCTTTGGGGTTGTGGGGTGCTCATTTGGGGCCTCACTTGGGCATTCGCACGCTTCGGACTTCGGGGTGCCTGTCGTCGGAGGCGCCTTGCATGTGGTTGTTGACGAAGTCGCTCTCGCTGACCCAAACGGTGTAGCCCCAGGGGTTGTAGATCTCCAGCTGGTCGCCCCGGTGCCCGATGATCATCATCTGGTGGCCGTGGGGGTTGAGCAGGGTTCCGCCGTGGACGGACAGCGGGACGGGTTTGCCCTCGTCGATTTTCTGATCGATCTCGGCCAGCGCGTTCTGGCGCTTGTCGTGGCTGTCGAGGTCCACGTCGTGGTACTCCGCGCCGGTGTGCTTGGCGATCTCGTCGTCGGCGATGTTCTGGGACTCCCAGTCCCACATCCCGCCTTTCCAGAGGTGCATGAATGAGCGGGTGTCGTAGACCGGGTTGGTCTCCTTCTCCCACCGCTCCTTCGAGGCCGGGCCGTTGTCGTACGCCGGGTCGTCCGGGTGGCCGCCGGTGGTGAGCTGGAAGGCGAACAGCGGGTCGACCATCGCCCGGGCGGTCACCGTCGAGGCGGCCACGCAGGTGTCGTGCTGGCCCTGGTCCCAGCTGGCGCCCTTGTAGCCGGTCCCCGCTGTCTGGGCTGAGACCGCTTCGAGTTGCACGGGGGCGATCCGCTCGGTGAGCCAGCGGGGGTCGTCGCCGTGGGCGTGGATCTGGTCGTCGAAGGCCTTGATCTCGTCGTAGCTGTGCCCGGCGGCCAGGGCCTTCATCAGGTAGGCGCGCTCCTCGGCCGACTTGGTGCCGGCCAGCAGCTGGTCGAAGCGGGCGCGGTCGGCGTCGCTCATCTTGTCCATGAACTGGCCGGCCCGCGTCACGTCATTGGCCGTGAGGATGCCACCGTTGCCCTGGTTGCCGTCGAGGGCGGCATCGGCGATGACCAGCTTGTCCTCCGCGCCGAGCCCCTTGTTCTTGAACTTGCCGGCCAGCGCCTTGTCCGCCAGCGCGTGCAGCTCCCGGGCGGCGGCGCGGCCGCGTTCTCGGCCTTCACCGCGGCATCGTAGATCGACTTGATGCCCTCCTTCGCCTTCGCGTGGGCGCGGTGCATCTTGTCGTCGTCCCAGTGGAACGGGTCCGGCGCGCCGGAGACGGTGATGTCGTGCAGCAGGTTCAGCGCCTCGCTCAGCGGCGCTGCGCCCTGTCCGTGTAGGGTCTGCGCCTCGCTCAGCGCGGTGGCCAGCGCCTTGAGCTGGTCCCGGCCCTTGCCCAGCATCTCTCGGCAGCGGCCGAGGTCGTCGGCGGAGGCCTTGACCACCTCGACGGCTTTCTCGCCGACCTGCCCGGTCCGGGCGTCGGGCAGATGCTGCGAGCTGACCTGCGCCGCCTTCATCTGGATCTGGTCCACCTGGCTGCTGGCCGTGTTGTAGGCGGCGGCCAGTTCGCCGAGCTTGCCGGAGTCCCCCTTCGGTGCGGCCAGCTGCAGGGCGTCGTGCACGGCGTACTTCAAGTCGCCCGCGCCCCACATGCCGTGAGACTCGTCGATGGTCTTCTTCAGCCTCTCGGCCCGCTGCAGCTGGCTGCCGCCCTTGTCGTCACCGAGCGGATGCGCATCATGATCCGGCACGCTCAGGCCCCCTGCTGGTACTGCTGCTGGACGCCGTGGTCCGCCTTGGCGTAGTTGGCCGCCGTGGTGTGCACCTTGCCGCCCAGATCCGACAGTGCGTCGACGTTCACCTGCAGTTCGTCCTGCCACGCCGACCAGAACGCCTTCGCCGCGTGACCGGCGTAGTCACCGAAAACGGCAGAGTCGGACATAGTCAACTTGCCCAGGGTCTCCTTGACACCCCCCCCACGTCCCCACTGGCCGCCACCAGCTTGTCGCCCGCGTCCCCGAGCTTCTCCGGATGGGCACCGAAGCCCGTCCCGACACCATCACTAGCCATGATCCCCCCACAATCCCCTGACACGGTCCGTAGACCGCATGACAGCATAACGTCAACCCCGCTGGTCAGCTATCGAGTGCGTGCAGGGAACAGCACACCAGGGGCATACCGAACGGCCCCCGGCCAGCGCCAGCGTCGGCCGGGGGCACCCAAACCGCGTAGGCGTCTCCCGGAACCTGGCCAACACCCGACCTGACCACTCCGGCTATCACCGCCCTGAACCCCGGTGGAGGTGTCTCCTGTAAGGGTGGCGGCCCATGGCCCTGCAGGCAGACTCGTCTTGCCTAAGGGCCAACGGCGTGGAGGATACGGTCGGTCACCAGGTCCGGCTGGTCGGTCGGCAGCGCGTGGCCGGCGTCGGGCACGATCTCCACCCGGGCCGAGGGCACAAGCCTGCCCAGGCGGCCGGCGACGTCACGCGAGTCGTGCATGGCGCTGCGCGCCCCGAGTAGGAACAGCGCGGGAACGCGCAGGCCGCGCAGTTCCTCGTCGGAGAAGACCGGGGGCACCGGGAGTGCTCGGCGGAATCCAATCGATGCGCGCATCAGGCTCATCAGTTCGCTCTCCAGGATGGCGCTGTTGCCGACCAGGCGGGCCAGGCGGGGGCGGAGCGAGCGCGGTGCGGCTGCGGCGAGTCCGCCGGCGATGAGCCAGGCGTAGAACCGGGGTCCGAAGCCGGCGAAGCCCGCGGGATCCAGCAGGGTCAGGGAGGCGGTGCGGCCGGGGCGGTGGATCTGGTGGTTCAGCGCAAGCCAGCCCCCGTAGGAGCAGCCGACGACGTGGGCGGCCGGTACCTCCAGTGCGGCCAGGAGTTCGTCCAGCCAAGCAGCGCCGTCCCGACCGTTGCCGATGGGGGCGGTCTGCACGCTCGCGCCGGGCTCGCCGATCGTGTCGACGGCGATGACGGGGCGGTGCTGGGCCAGCTTGTCGATGTACTGGTACCACATCAGCGCATTTCCGCCCGCGCCGGGCAGCAGGATGATCGGCTCGCCGCTTGGCGGTCCGGTCCGGTAGGCGCGGGTGGTCCCGAACGTGGTCGGAAGGTCGAGCGCCGTCCGCTGCCCAGGCCACAGTTCCGCAAGTGTCCGCTCGTAGGCGGTGCGGAATCGGTCTTGGGCCCGGTTGTTCTTGAACTGGCTGATTCGCATGATACGTGTGTATCACGACATGATACGGGTGTACCACGAGAGGCAGGTCGATGAGCGTGCAGGTCGATCACGAGGAACGTCGACGACAGATCGCCGAGGCGCTCTTGCGTATCGCCGACACCCAGGGCCTGCAGGCGGCCAGCATGCGGGCGGTCGCCGCCGAAGCCGGCGTCTCCCTGCGGCTGGTGCAGTACTACTTCACGACCAAGGAAGGGCTGCTGCTCGACGCGCTGGCCAGGCTCGGTGCCCAACTTCAGGCCCGCATGGAGCAGTGGATCAGCGCGGCGGGATCCCCGCCCACGCCGCGCGGCATCGTGACCGCGGTCCTGTCGTGCATCCTGCCGACCGATCCGGAAAGCCGCCGGATCACCAGGACCTACGCCGCCTACTACACGCTGGTGCTCAGTGACCCCGAGGTGCTGGAGAAGCACGGCGCGCGGCTGCCAGAGCTGCTGGAGGGCTTCCTCACCAAACAGATCCGCGCGGCCCAGGAGGTCAGGCAGATCGACTCCGGCAAGAACCCCGAGATGACCGCCGCCGGACTGTTGGCCATGGTCAACGGCCTCGGCTCGAGCGTGTTGGGTGGCCAACGCACCGGCGACGCCGCGCTGGCAATCCTCACCCATCACCTGGACGAGCTGTTCCGATCGCCTTGAAAAAGGCGGCAGGACCCGTCTCGGGTCCTGCATGACGCCGGACCCATCAGCCAGGTCGGACAGCAAACCATCGTGGCCGCCATCGCCGCGTTGTACTGAGGCGGGGGCCGACAAGGCCAGTTCAACCTGAGTAGGAGAGCGGCCACGGACGCCGCGGGCCCGGGATGTTCGGAACTGGTTCCAACATGAATGGCAATCCACCGCAGGTTGCAAGAAGCACGACCAGATGGTTCCAACAAACGTGTCCCGCAAGGTCAAAACGTCCAGGTCACCACACCACGTTGGTTCCAACTACCGTGTCCCGGCTCAAGCGACCACTCCGCCGTTGCACGGCTGGCCGGGTGCGTCAGGTTTCGGCCTGTTCGGGTTCTTCTGCTTCTGCGGGAATGGTCCAGCGCAACAGGGTGGTGGTGCCGCGCTGTTCCAGGGTGACCGCGTAGACCTGGTTCCAGGCTCGTTCGCCATGGTGGCGCATGGAGTGGTCGCCCGGGTCCCAGCCCAGGCCCAGGACCTGGCATCCGTCGATCTCGATCTGCCCGGCGAGCAGGGGTGGGTCTGTCCGGCCCGGTCGAGCAAGTGGAAGTGGGTGTGCGCGTCCACGGAGACCACCAGGCCGACACGGGGCCCTTTCGACAGCCAGCTCTGGAGCTGGTCGGCGAACTCGTGGGCTTCGTGCAGGGGGAGATCGAGCCGCCCATAGGGCCCCTGCCCGCCGTACTGGGGTGTCCGCTCGCCGCCGAAGCGGGCGTGGGCGTCGTCCTCGTACTTCCCCCAGTACGTGACGTCGGCGAGCCCGTCGATCGACTCACCCGGCAGTCCGACGAACGAGTCGAGGGCGCGGGAGTCCCCGAGGACCATGCCGCACCGGTCGACCGGCAGGTCACCGAGCCGGATCGGTTCTCCGTCGCGGCTGCTCGGCCAGGGCAGGCCGAGGTCGACTTCCAGGACCGTGATGACCGGCACGTCGTACGAGACCCACGTTTCGGCGCGCACCTTCAGCGGCTGGTCGGCGGCGGCCGGCACCGCGACCGCCTCACAGAACCATTCGCTTCTCGGGCCGCTTGCGGGCTCGTGTAGGTGGCCGCCACCGTGCTCTGCGGCGGCCAGCGCCCGCGTGGACAGCGGATCGCCGATTCCGGGGTTCGTCCCGCGCGCGGACGGTACCGAGGAGCGCACCTACGGTTCCGCGTCCACGGGCGGGTTCGACGCCGCCGAGTGGTCGCAGCGGGTCGCCGAGCACCACGGCGACGTCACCGAGGCGATCGGGCCTGGCTGGTGGAGACCGGCCGCGCCGTCGATGCGCCGACATCCAGTACCTGGAAGTCCGCGGCTGGATCCCCGAGTAGCACCAGCTGCCCCGCCTGACCCGGCACACGAAGGTGTGACTGAGCGCTTCACTTGGCCACTGAGCAGGTGAGTTGGCCAGTTCAGTCCGAGAGCTGATCGGCTTGCGGCGGTTCTGCCTCGCCCAGGAGTTGGAGCAGTATTGAACCTTGGTGCCAGTCGCTGGGTGTCCTGGCCGGTCTGGCACGGATGGCTTCGGGGACATCCCGGCAGCCCTCGCTGCTGAACTGCGGGGGATATTGCGCCCCGAATTCGCTGGCATACTTCCCGCAGCAGGGGAACTGGTAGATGTCTGCGTAACCGTCCCTAGCCCCGGTCACCCGGACGTGTACAGGGCGTTCCGGGTGCCACTTCTTGGCCTCGATCTTCAGCAGGGACTTCAGATAGGCGGTCATCTGCCTGAATTCGTCGATATGGAACGGGTGGACAAAGCTTGCGCGCCGTTCCCGGAGCCGGATCTCTGCCAGCAGGTAAGGCTCGACGACCTCGCGCAGTTCGTCCAGCCTGGCGCCTTGGATTTCAGAGATCAAGCGGACTTCCTCCTCCTGCTCTCGGCCGAGGTGCAGGAAGTCGAGCACGACATCGGACAAGAGGCTGGCCTCGGTGGGTCTGCGTGCCGCCCATTCCTCAGCCTCCTGCAGCGCGCTGCCGCGCAGTAGGTGGCTGGTCGGCCTCCGAGCCGTGTCCCACCGTCTGGCGGCGGCGGTCACCTGTGTGGCCATGCGGTACCAGCGCACGTCATGGCGGAGCGCGTCCGTCAGCAACTGCAGGGATTCTGCATCGTGCTGTTCGCCCACCTCCATGAAGCTGACCTTCATGTTGAGCGCCGCGAGGCGTGGCGGCGCCTTCTCGTAGTCGATGGGCCTGCAGAGAACGGGGATCAGCCGCTTCCCGAGTGCTTGGGCGAACGCGATCTCCTCATCGCATATCCGCGAGCGCGCAGAGTCGGGAGACACGACGAAGACGACGACGTCCGCCGCAGTGATCATCTCTTCTAAGCGGGTCCACCAGGCATCTTCGGCTGAGATGCCTGTGTTGATACCCAGTCGGTCGTCGGTCGACAGGTCGTAGTCGACGAGGAATCCCCGCTCTTGTAGCTGCTCGGCGAGCCAGGCGACGAACCGGGAGTCTTGGCGGGAGTAAGACACGAACACGCGGGTCTGCTGGCCGGCATCTTGTCGCATGAAGGCCCCTCGCTCTCGATCAACCTGAAATGCCGTTTGGATCAATGACATGCATCTCGGAAACCGGTGGTTGCTGTCAATAGTATTCGGGATGCGGTCAGTGGACACGCACGCTAAGCCACCCAAATAGGCTCAATTACCGCAAATCTGTCTAAGCCATGCCCGGCTGACGCTCAACTGGCCAACTGGAGCGCTCAGTCACAGAAGGAGACGCACTGCCGTGGACACCACGACCACCACGACCATCGCCGATGCTGCCGCGTTGCCCGCCCGGGCGCTCCCGCTCCCGGCGCAGCCGACCGCCGGCACCACCGCCGCCGGTCGGGTGAACCCGTTGCCGCTGCACTGGTTCCAGAAGCACGCGGTCGCGGCCGCCGTGCGCGAGGTGAAGGACGGCGGCCGGGCGACGGTCGTGGCGGCGACCGGATCCGGGAAGACGCTGATCGCGGCCGGGTGCGCGCGGCGCGTGGCCGCGCGTGGCGGGGTGTTGGTGCTGGTGCCGACGATCGAGCTGCTGGAGCAGACGGCGGAGTCCTGGTCGCTGAAGGGCGGGCGCCGAGGCCTGGCGGTGGCGGCCTGTTCCCGGGAGGAGGCGCTGGAGAGCGCCGAGGCTGGCGGCCGCGTCCACGCCCAGGTCACCAGCAAGGCCCGCGGATCGCGGACTTGGTCGCCGCTGCGCGGCCGGGCGTGCCGGTGACCGTGTATGCCACGTACGCGTCCCTGGAGCGCATCGTCCAGGCACACGGGGAGTGTGGTCTGCCGGCCTGGGATTTGGTCGGAGCCGCTCGTACCGTCGCCTGCTCGCCTACCTCGCCGCCGGCGGCACCCTGGACGGCCCCGCCAACCGCACCGGTCTCGGTGACGACCCGGCGTTTCGGCCCGGCGCCTGGCTGCGCAAGCAGGACAAGGCCCGCACCGACGGGAAGCTGACCGAGCAGCAGACCGCGCTCTTGGACGCCCTCACCCGGCACGCCGAGACCGTCACCGGCTGACCCGCCCCGTAGCGCCGTCCCGGCCCGCCACGGCCGGGACGGCCTCCCGTTCCGACGTCCCCGGCACGCCCTCTGCCCGGCCCCCACCACTGGTGGCGGCCGCCGTTGAACCGCCACCCCGCCAGAAGGGAAAGCAGCCCAGTGACCCACCCTCTGCCGATGCCCGGCGACAGCCGTACCGACCTCCTCGACAATCTCGCCTACGAAGCCCTGACCTAGCGGGCCGTCGACGCCTTCGAGATCGCCCTTTACCGAGGCCCGCTGGACGAGATCGTCCGCGAGGGCGCCAGGCGGATGCCGGCCGCCGCACTGGAAGCCGAGGTCAACGCCTACATCGCCGAGTTGGCCCACGAGAAGGGCGAGAGCGGGCGCCGCCTGGTTGTCCGCAACGGCTACCACCAGCCGAGGAAGGTCACCACCGCCGCGGGTGTGATCGAGGTCAAGGCCCCGCGGGTGAACGACAAGCGCGTCGACGACGCCACCGGCGAGCGCAAGCGGTTCTCCTCGGCGATCCTGCCGCCCTGGTGCCGCAAGTCCCCGAAGATCGCCGAGGTGCTGCCACTGCCCTACCTGCACGGCCTCTCCTCGGGAGACTTCGTCCCGGTCTTCAAGCTCGTCGAGTCCGCCCAGGCCCGGTGGCGCTCGGTCAACGGCGCCCACTTCGTTCCACTCGTCCGTGCCGGAGCCCGCTTCGAACGTGGCCAGCTCATCGAGCGCCCCGAAGCCCTCACCGCCGCATGAACAAGATCTATACCGAGCGCCTGCCCCAGCTGCAGGGTGAACTGGCCGATCCTCCAACTCGCTCTGACAGCAAATGTATTCACGTGTGGAAGGATGAGGGCATGTGGTCACGACTGCCCTTCGGGGAGAAGCTCAGGGCTGAGCTGGGTTCGCCCCGACGGGCCCGCAGGCTGGGCAGCAGCCCGCGATCGCGGGTGTGGCGGGCCGAGCTGTCGGGCACATCCGTGGTAGTCAAGCAGCTCATCGACGGCCCGGAAGCAGCAGAGAGGTATGCCCGCGAGGTCACGGCCCTGCAACTCGCGTCCAAGGTCGACCCGCCCGTGGTGCCAATGCTCCTCGCCACCGATCCGGGCGAACGGGTGCTGGTCCTGGAACATTTGGACCACCAGGAGCCGCGCGAGGACTGGATCGTGGACTACGCGTCAGCGCTGGCCCGGCTCCATGCGGCCACCCGCGCCGACGCTACGGACAGTCTTCCGACCTGGTCGGGCCCGACTCAGGATGACGCCGACTCTTTCCTCAGGCTTGCCCAGACGCTCGGCGTGGTGGTGCCGTCCGGCGCGCGAACTGAGCTGGACGGCCTGGTGAACCGCCTGACCTGGATGACGGGCCATGCCCTGCTGCACGGTGATCCCTGTCCCGGCAACGACATGCACACCGCCGGCGGCGTGAGGTTCATCGACTTCGAACAGGCCTCCCTGGGCAACGGGCTCGTGGAACTCGCCTACCTACGCATCGGCTTCCCGACCTGCTGGTGTGCCACCGCTCCGCCTCAGGTACTGCTCGACGCAGCAGAGACCGCCTACCGGACGGCATGGCGCAGCGCGACCGGCACCGAGGTCCAAGACGATCTCACAGACGCATGCGCCGGCTGGCTGCTACGGGGCGACGCATTGGTCCAGCGGGCCCAGCGCGGGACCATCGACCACCTGGGCAAAATCCCGAATCGCGACTGGAAGTGGGGCACCGCGACCGCCCGCCAGCGGCTGGCACACCGTCTCCGGGCCGTCAGCCAGATGGCCACCGGGAGCAGCGAGCTGAAGGATTTCGGACGGCTCGCCGCGGCCATGCGCGAGAGCATGCTCACCCGCTGGCCCGAGCTTCGGCCGCTGCCCTCGCAACGGCCATAAAAGACACTCCGCCCGGCACCCCGGCCAACGGCGCGAACCCCCGAACCACAGGTCTTGACAATTCCTCATATGAGCCCGGTCGAGCACCACAGTGCCGACCGCCGTGAAGCCCACATCGAGCAGAGCAGATCCGGACTTCAGCTCTTCGCCTAACGGGACCCGACGGGCCGTGAGGGAGACTACGGTCCGTAGCCGCCAGCGGGTGAGCACTCCGTTCGCCGGAGCCGTTCGAGCTCTGCTGTCAGACCG
>NZ_JBITFB010000068.1:0-27896 GCF_044455625.1 Kitasatospora sp. NPDC051164
CGGCTGGCTGGATACGAAGTTCCTCGACGCCGAGTACTGGTACCGGAACCTGCGGGAGACGGTGGAGTTCGGGCAGGCCACGGAGGCGTTGCTGGAGGAGGGCTTCCGGTTCTTCGTCGAGTCCAGCCCGCATGCGGTGCTGGGTGTGGCGGTGGGGGAGTCGGTGGAGGCCGCAGGTGTGGATGCCGTGGTGTTGGGGACGTTGCGTCGTGGGGAGGGTGGCCCGGCGCAGGTGCTGCGTGCGGTGGGTCGTGCGTGGGAGTGCGGGTTGGGGGCGGACTTCTCGGGTGCGTTCCCGGGGGCGCGGCGGGTGGACCTGCCGACGTACGCCTTCCAGCGCAGCCGCTACTGGCCCGAGCCGGCGCCCACCACGGCGGCCGATGTGGGCGCGGCCGGGCTCGATCCGGCCGACCACCCCGTCCTCGGAGCGGCCATCGAACTGGCCGACACGGGTGAACTGCTGCTCACGGGCCGGATCTCGCTGCGTACCCACCCCTGGCTCGCCGACCATGCGGTGGCCGGTACGGTCCTGCTGCCCGGCGCGGCCTTCGCGGAACTCGCGGTACGCGCCGCGGACGAGGCCGGCTGCCACACGGTGGAGGAACTGACGCTCCAGTCACCGCTGTTGATACCCGCCGACACCGCCGTCCGCCTGCAGGTTCGGGTCGGCGCCACGGACGCGCACGGCAGCCGCTCACTGGACCTGTTCTCCTGCCGCGAGGACGCGGCGACCCCGCACTGGACCGCGCACGCGACCGGCAGGCTCACCGCCGACGCCACGACCCGCGAGCCGTCGTCCTCAGCCGTACCGGACGACGCCGGCTCCTGGCCCCCGCCCGGCGCCGTCCCGATCCCCGTCGACGACCTGTACGAGCGGTTCCGTGCCTCCGGTTACGGCTACGGACCCGCCTTCCGCGGGCTCACCGCTGCCTGGCGCCGGGGTGACGAGATCTTCACCGAGGTACGTCTGCCCGAGGACCAGCACCGGTCCGCCTCCGCCTTCGGCGTGCACCCCGCCCTCCTGGACGCCGCCCTCCAGGGGCTGTTCCTGCGGGCTCGGCCGGACACCGAATCGGGCGCGGACCGGCCGTCCGCCGGACTGCCGTTCTCCTGGAGCGGAGTCGGGCTGCACGCCTCCGGAGCCACCGCGCTCAGGGTACGGCTCGGCTTCCGGCCGGACGGATCGGTGTCGATCGACGCGACCGACTCGACCGGCCTCCCGGTCGCGTCGGTCGAGGCGCTCGCCGTCCGCCTGATCGACCTCGACACCCTCCGCCCGGGCGGCGGCCCGGAATCCCTCTACCGGGTGCAGTGGTCGGCGGTGCCCGCCACCGCACCCGCCGACCCCCTCGGACACTGGGCTGTCCTCGGCGGCCGGGAACTCTTCCCGGACAGCCATCCGGACCTGGCCGCGCTCGGTGCCGCGCTGGACGGGGGAGCGCCGCCGCCCGCCGCCGTGCTGGCCTGGTGCGACCACACCCCGGACCTTCCGTCCCCGCCCGACGCCGCATCCGTGCACACCGCACTGGACGACGCCCTGCGGCTCGTCCAGGACTGGCTGGCCGACCCGCGGTGGGACGACGGCACCCGGCTCGTGCTCGTCACCCGGGGTGCGGTCTCCACGGCAGCCGGCGAGGAGGTCACCGACCTCACCGGCGCCGCGGTCCGCGGCCTCGTCCGCTCCGCCCAGTCCGAGCACCCGGACCGCTTCCTGCTGATCGACACCGACGACCCGGCCGCCGTGCCCGGCCTGCTGCCCCGGGCACTGGCCGGAACGGAACCCCAACTGGCGATACGCGGCGGAGAGCTCCTCGCCGCCCGCCTCACCAGGGCCACCGTCGCCACGGACCCGAACCCGGCCCCGGACACACCGTCCGGTATCGCCGCGGCCGGGGGAACCGTCCTCGTCACCGGGGCCGGCGGCACGCTCGGCGGCCTGGTGGCACAGCACCTCGTGACCGCGCACGGCGTACAGAACCTGCTGCTCGTCGGCAGGCGCGGCACGGACACCCCGGGCCTGGCCGACCTCGCCGCCGAACTGCGCGGCCTCGGCGCCCGGGTGGACGTGGAGGCCTGTGACGTCGCCGACCGGGACGCGCTCGCCGCGCTGCTCGCCGGCATCCCCGCCGACCGCCCGCTGAGCGCGGTCGTCCACGCGGCCGGCGTCCTGGACGACGGGACGATCGAGTCGCTGACCCCCGGGCGGATGCGCCACGTCCTGCGGCCCAAGGTCGACGCAGCCCTCAACCTGCACAACCTCACCCGTGACCTTGCGCTGTCGGCCTTCGTCCTGTTCTCCTCCGCGTCCGCCACGGTCGGCAACGCCGGGCAGGGCAACTACGCGGCCGCCAACGCCTTCCTCGACGCGCTCGCCCAGCACCGCCGTGCCCTGAAACTGCCCGCCCAGTCGCTCGCCTGGGGCCTGTGGGCGCGCCGCAGCACCATGACCGGCACGCTCACCGCCGCCGACCTGCGGCGGATGTCCCGGGGAGGCACCGCGGCCATCGGCAGCGAAGAGGGCCTGGCCCTGTTCGACGCGGCGCTCACCCTGGACGAACCGCTGCTCGTCCCGGTCAAGATCGACCTCGGCCGGCTCCGGACGGCAGCCCGGACCGGACCCGTCCCGGCCCTGCTCGCCGCCCTGGTCCCCGGTACCGCACGCCGCCCCGCCTCCGGGGCGGACGCCGCCGAAGCGGACTCGCTGCGCCGCCGGCTGACCGGCCTCACCCCGGAGGAACGCGTCGCCACCCTGCTCGCCCTGGTACGGAGCCGGGTAGCCGACATCCTCGGCCACGGCGGACCCGAGGCCGTCGACCCGGACCAGGCGTTCAAGGACCTCGGCTTCGACTCGCTCACCTCCGTCGAACTCCGCAACCGGCTCGGCGCCGCCACCGGCCGCCGGCTGCCCGCCACCCTGGTCTTCGACCACCCCACCCCGGCCGCCGTCGCCGCCCACCTCACCGGGCGCCTGGTACCCGACGGGCCGGGCGACCCCGCCGGCACCGGGAAGGCCGCCGGGGCGCACCTCGCCGACCGGCCGGAGACACCGGACACGCCGGCTCCCGCCGCCGACATCAACGCCATGGCCGTCGACGACCTCGTCCGGATGGCCCTGGGCGGCGAACGTGACTGACCGACAGCCGCAGAAGGAGAAGCCCAACCCCATGCCCACCGACACGGACCAGGTGGTCGCCGCCCTGCGCGCCTCGCTGGTGGACAACCAGCGCCTGCGGCAGGAGAACCGACGGCTCCGCGACGACTCCGCCGAGCCCATCGCCATCGTGGCGATGAGCTGCCGCTACCCCGGCGGCATACGCACCCCGGAAGACCTGTGGGAGCTGCTGGTCAAGGAACGCGACGCGGTCTCGCCGTTCCCCACCGACCGCGGCTGGGACGTCGAGGGCGGCTTCGACGCCGACGCCGACACCCCCGGCACCTTCTACGTCCGGGAAGGCGGCTTCCTCCACGACGCGACCGGCTTCGACCCCGGCTTCTTCGGCATCTCGCCGCGCGAGGCCCTGGCCATGGACCCGCAGCAGCGGCTGCTGCTGGAAGCGTCCTGGGAAGCGGTGGAACGCGCGGGCATCGACCCGGCGACCCTGCGCGGCAGCCGCACCGGCGTCTACACCGGAGTGATCTACAGCGAATACGGGTCCCGGCTCGGCCGGGTGCCCGACGAAGTGGAAGGCTTCCTCGGCACCGGCACCATCCCCAGCGTCGCCTCGGGCCGGATCGCCTACACCCTGGGCCTGGAAGGCCCGGCGGTCACCCTGGACACCGCCTGCTCGTCCTCCCTGGTCGCCGTCCACCTCGCCTGCCAGGGGCTGCGCTCCGGCGACACCACCCTCGCCCTGGCCGGTGGGGTGACCGTGATGTCCACCCCCGGCCTGTACGTCGGATTCAGCCGCCAGCGCGGCCTGGCACCCGACGGACGCAGCAAGTCCTTCTCGTCCGCGGCGGACGGAGCCGGGTTCGGGGAGGGCCTGGGCCTGCTCCTGCTGGAACGGCTCTCGGACGCCCGGCGCGCGGGGCACCCCGTCCTGGCCGTCATCCGCGGCTCGGCCGTCAACCAGGACGGCGCCAGCAACGGGCTGACCGCCCCGAACGGGCCCGCGCAGCAGCGCGTCATCAACGGGGCGCTCGCCCGTGCCGGACTCGACCCGTCCGAGGTCGACATGGTGGAGGCGCACGGCACCGGCACCGTCCTCGGCGACCCCATCGAGGCGCAGGCGCTCATGGCCACGTACGGGCAGGACCGGCCCGCCGGGCGGCCGTTGCGGCTGGGCTCGCTGAAGTCCAACCTGTCCCACACCCAGGCCGCCGCGGGCGTCGGCGGGGTGATCAAGTCGGTGCTCGCGATGCGGCACGGCGTGATGCCGCGCACCCTGCACGTCGACCGTCCCTCGCCCCAGATCGACTGGACCGAGGGAGCCGTCTCCCTGCTCACCGAGGCCGCCCCCTGGCCGGAGACGGGACGTCCGCGCCGGGCCGGGGTGTCCTCCTTCGGCGCCAGCGGCACCAACGCCCACGTCATCCTCGAACAGGCCCCGGCCGACCCGGCAGCTTCCGACGGGCCCGCCACACCGGAACCGGTGCCCGCCGCCGTCCCCTGGATCCTGTCGGCGCGTACTCCGGATGCGCTGCGCGCCCAGGCGACGGCGCTGTACGAGCGGGTGGTGGCGGAACCGGGCCTGAGCGTGACGGACGTCGGCCATTCGCTGGCGGCGGGGCGTTCGCGGTTCGCGGAGCGCGCCGTGGTGGTGGGGGCGGACCGGGGCGAACTGCTGGCCGGTGTCGCCGCCCTGTCGCGGGGCGTGCGTGCGGCGGGCGTGACGGTCGGCAGCGGGCTGCCCCCGGGCCGTTCGGTGTTGGTGTTCCCGGGTCAGGGTTCGCAGTGGGTGGGGATGGCCGCAGAGCTGCTGGCCGAATCGGAGGCGTTCGCGGGGCGGATGGCCGAGTGCGAGCGGGCGCTGGCGCCTTACGTGGATTGGTCGTCGGCGGAGGCGCTGGGCTCGGATCGGTTGCTCGCCCGGGTCGACGTGCTGCAGCCGGTGCTGTGGTCGGTGATGGTGTCGCTGGCGGAGGTGTGGCGCTCGTTCGGCGTCGTTCCGGACGCGGTGGTGGGCCACTCCCAGGGCGAGATCGCCGCCGCGGTGGTGGCGGGTGGCCTGAGCATCGACGACGGGGCGCGGGTGGTCGCGCTGCGTTCCCGTGCGGTGGGGGCGTTGGCGGGGCGTGGCGGTATGGCGTCGGTGCCCCTGCCGGTGGACGTGGCACGGGAGCGCATCGCCCCGTGGGCGGGCCGGCTCTCGGTGGCGGCGGTGAACGGCCCGTCGTCGGTGGCGGTGTCGGGCGACGCCGACGCGGTCACGGCCCTGGTGGAGGAACTCCTGGAGGAAGGGGTGTGGGCGACTCGCATCGAAACCGACTTCGCGTCGCACTCCTCGCACGTGGAGCAGATCCGCCGGCGCCTGCTCTCGGACCTGGACGGGATCACCCCCCTCGCGGGTGCCGTGCCGTACTACTCCAGCGTGACCGGCGGCCTGCTGGACACGAAGTCCCTGGGCGCCGAGTACTGGTACCGCAACCTCCGGCAGACCGTCGAGTTCGAGCGGGCGACCCGCTCGCTCCTCGCGGCCGGGCACCGCGTCTTCATCGAGTCCGGCCCCCAGCCCGCCCTGATGTACGCGATCGAGGACACGGCCGCCGACGCGGGCGCCCCGGAGACGCTGGTGCTCGACACCCTGCGGCGCGGGGCCGGAGGGCTCCGCCGACTCCAGCTCGCGCTTGCCGAGGCACACGTCCGGGGCCTGCGCGTCGACTGGGAGCGACTGTTCGCGGGAACCGGTGCCCAGCGGGTGGACCTGCCCACCTACGCCTTCCAACGACGCCGCTACTGGCTGGACGCCCTGCCGGCCGACCGGGACCAGGCGGCCACCGGCCAGTCCGCCGCGGACCACCCGCTGCTCGGCGCCGCGGTCGAACTGCCCGACGACGCGGGCACCCTCTTCACCGGCCGGCTCTCCTCGGCCACCCACCCCTGGCTCGCCGACCACGCCGTGGCCGGAGCCGTGATCCTGCCTGGCGCGGCCCTCGTGGAGCTGGCCGCGCACGTGGGCCGCCGCCTCGGCTGCGCCCTCGTGGAGGAGCTGACCCTCGCCGCCCCGCTGCTGCTGCCCGACGATCAGGCCGTGCAACTGCGCGTACGGGTGGGCGCCGAAGACGGCGCGGGACGGCGCCCGGTGGAGTTCCACTCCCGGCCCGAGGCCGCCCCCGGCTCCGCCGACCGGCCCTGGACCCGGCACGCGACCGGCGCGGTCGGCCCCCGGGACCTCTCGGCCGACCGGGACGACACGACCGAACCGGCCGGCACCTGGCCCCCGCCCGACGCGGTCCCCCTCGACGTGGACGAACTGTACGGGCTGCTCGAAACCCGGGGCGTCGCCTACGGCCCGGCGTTCCGGGGCCTGCGCGCCGCATGGCGCACCGCAGACGCGATCCACGCCGAAGTGGCCCTGCCCGACGGCCTCCCCGCCGGCGGAGCGGGCGGCTTCGGCGTGCACCCGGCCCTCCTGGACGCGGCCCTCCAGACGACCGGTCTGCGCGAAGGCGCCGCGACCGCGGAGCCCGCCGACGGCGTCCCCCTGCCGTTCTCCTGGCAGCGCGTCGCGATCGAAACCTCCGACGCGCCGGTCCTGCGCGTCCGGCTGCGCCCCGACGGCCCGGACGCCGTCACCGCGCGGATCACCGATCCCTCGGAGCGCACGGTGGCGACGGTCGGCTCGCTCACCCTGCGCACGGCGTCCACCGCCGCACTGGGGGCGTCCTCCGGCTCCGTCTTCCACGTCGGCTGGACGCCGGTCACTGCCGGGCCCGGCCCGCGCCCGGTCACCCGCTGGGGCCTCCTCGGCCCGCAGGACGAGCGGCTGCTGCCGGCCGCCTTCCCCACCGAACCCCCGTCCGCGACACCCGACGCGATGCTGCTGACCTGCCCCCCGCGCGCCGACACCGTGACCGCGGACGCCCCCGCCCGGGATGCGGACCCCGCGGCGGTGCACGCGGTCGCGTCCGGGGTCCTGGACCGCCTCCAGGCCCACCTGGCCGACGACACCACCGCCCGTACGCCCCTGGTGGTGCTCACCCGGGGCGCGACCGGCCCGCTCGGCGCGCAGCCGCAGCCGGCGGACCTCGGTGCGGCGGCCGTCTGGGGCATGCTCCGAGCCGCTCAGCTCGAACACCCCGACCGGTTCGTGCTGCTGGACACCGAAGGGCCGGACCCGGACGGTCTCGGCGACGCGCTCGCCGAGCTCCTCGCCACGGGCGAACCACAGGCGGCCCTGCGCGGTGGCGTCCTGTACGCGCCCCGACTGATACGGCCGCCGGTCACCACCGCCAGGGCCACCGCCACCACCGCCACCGCGACCCGGCCGGCCGGCCCGTTCGGGCCGTCCGAAGGGACGGTACTGGTGAGCGGGGGCGGCGCTCTCGCGGCCGTCCTGGCGCGCCATCTGGTCGCCGCGCACGGGGTACGCCACCTCCTCGTGCTGAGCCGCCGCGGCGCCGACGCCCCCGGCATGCCGGAGCTGACGGCGGAGCTGGCCGAGGCCGGAGCCGAACTGGCCGCTGTCAGCTGTGATGTGTCCGACCGTCAGGCACTGGCCGCCGCCCTGGCAGCCATCCCCGAACGCCATCCGCTGTGCGCCGTGGTCCACACCGCCGGAGTGCTCGACGACGGTCTGCTGGACGGGCTGACGGGTGAGCGGATGACCGCCGTCCTGCGGCCCAAGTTCGACGCCGCCCGGCACCTCGACCAACTGACGCGCGGAGCGGACCTGTCCGCGTTCGTCGTCTTCTCCTCCGCCGCGGGCGTGCTGGGCAGCCCCGGCCAGGCGTCCTACTCGGCCGCCAACGCCGCGCTCGACGCCCTCATCGCGGAACGCCGACGGCTCGGGCTCCCCGGCCTGTCCCTGGCCTGGGGGCCCTGGGAGCGGGTGAGCGGGATGACGGCGGAGCTCGGCGGCGCCGAACGGCGGCGCATCGACCGGCGCGGCGCCCGCGGCCTCTCCGACGAGGAGGCCATGGCCCTGCTGGACACGGTGTGCGCCGCGGACGCCGCCCCGCCGGGAGACGGGAGCCCCGTCGTCCTGGCCCACCTCGACCTCACCGTGCGCGGCGACGGCCCGGTGCACCCGATGCTGCGCTCCCTGGTCCGGCGCAGCCCGACCGCGACGACCGGAGCGAAGGGGACGCCGACCGCCGCCGCAGCGCTGCGGCAACGGCTCGACGCCGCCGCCGACGTACAGGAACGCGGGCTGGTCCTGCTTGACATCGTCCTCGCCCAGGCCGCCGAAGTCCTCGGCCACACCGACTCCGGGGCGCTGTCCGCGACGGTGCCCTTCCTCTCCGTCGGATTCGACTCGTTGACCGCGGTCGAGCTCCGCAACCGGCTGGCCGCCGCCACCGGACTGCGGTTGCGGCCCTCCGCCGTCTTCGACAGCGGCACCCCCGCCGCGCTCGCGGCGCGCCTCGCCGCCGAGGCTCGGAGGGAAGACACCCCCCGGCCCGAAACGGCGCCCGCAACCGGAACCGCCGCAACCGGAACCGACACCGCCGACACCGACCCGGTGAGCGTGCTGTTCCGCCGGGCCTGCGCACTCGGCCGGATCGACGAGGGCATCGCCCTGCTCAAGCACGCCTCCGCCCTGCGCCCGGCCTTCCCCAGCGGCAGCGACCTCGCGGCCGCCGGTACCGGCCCGCGGCTGCTGCGCCTGAACGAGCGCGCCGACGCCCCCGTACTCGTCTGCTTCGGCTCCATCGTCGCCCTCGGCGGTGCCCACCAGTACGCCCGCTTCGCCGCCCGCTTCCGGGACCGCTACGCCGTCGCCGCCCTGGACGCCCCCGGATTCACCCCCGAGGAGGAACTGCCCGCCGACATGTCGGCCCTGCTGGACTTCCAGGCGACGACACTGCTCCGGGAACTGCCCGGACGGACGCTCGTCCTGGCCGGCTCCTCCTCCGGCGGCACGCTCGCCCACGGAGTGGCCGCCGCGCTGGAGCAGCGCGGCGAGGGCCCGGCGGCCGTGGTGCTGCTGGACACCTACCTCTCCGACAACGAGGGCATCACCCAGTTCAACGACGTCCTGCTGGGCGGCATGTTCGACCGCGAGGACCGGGCGGCCCCGATGGACGGGACCAGGCTGACCGCGATGGGCGGCTACTTCCGTCTGCTCGACGACTGGAAACCCCCGGCGGTCCGCGCCCCGCTGCTGCTGGTCCGCGCCTCCACTCCGCTCGGCCGCCCGTCCGCCGAAGCCGGTGACTGGCGCTCGTCCTGGGCCGGTGCCGACACCGTCGTCGACGTTCCCGGAGACCACTTCTCGATCATGGAACAGCATGTCGCGACCACCGGCGACGCCGTCGCCGACTGGCTCGGCACCACCCTCCGCACCCCCGAAGACCTGTGAAACCGAAGGAGAGCCCGTTGACCACAGCCCCGTACGACGATTCCCCCCCGCGACACGCCCTCACCGTGCTGGGAGCCGGGGTGATGGGCGTCGGCATCACCGTCCTCGCCCTCGGACACGGCCTGCCGGTCCACCTGGTCGACATCGACCGGGAACGGCTCGACCGGGCCACGGACCTGATCGACGGCGACCTCCGGCTGGCCGAGCTGATGGGCGCCCTGCCCGCCGGGACGCCCCTCGGCGCCCTGGCCACCGGCACCTCGCTCAAGGCCGCCGCCGGAGCCACCGCCGTCGTCGAGGCGGTCACCGAGAACGCCGCGATCAAGGCCGCCGTCCTGTCCGAGGTCTCCGGACTGGTCCGGCCCGGAACCCTGCTGATCACCAACACCTCCTCGATCCCCGTCGACGAACTGGCCGGGGCCGTGGAGCGGCCGGAGGATCTGGTCGGCACCCACTTCATGAACCCGCCCTACCTGATCGGCACCGCTGAAGTGGTCCGCGGCGCCAAGACCGGGGACCCGGCGATGGCCGCCGTGGCGGCCCTGCTCACGGCGCTGCGGCGGCGGGCGGTGGTCGTCCGGGACGCACCCGGCTTCGTGACCAGCCGCATCCTGCACCCGATGATCAACGACGCGGCCCGGGTCGTGGAGGAGGGCACGGCGACCGCGGAGGACGTCGACACCCTGATGCAGGGCTGCCTGGGACACCCCACCGGCCCGCTGCGCACCGCGGACCTGATCGGCATCGACAACCTCGTCGACTCCCTCACCGTGCTCCACGAACGCACCGGCGACGACGGCTGCCGCCCCGCCGAACTGCTGCTCCGGCTGGTCCGCGAGGGCCGGCTGGGCCGCAAGTCCGGGCGCGGCTTCTACGACTACACCTGATCACCCCGACCCGACAAGGAGACGGCCATGACCACAGCGAACACGCCCGACACCCACGACCTGGAGAAGGAACTGCTGGGATTCCTGGAGGGACACACCGGAACCGCCTGGGACGCAGACACCGACCTGTTCGACGCCGGCGGCCTGTCGTCCCTGTTCGCCATGCAGGTGGTGGTGCACCTGGAGAAGACCTACGCCATCGCCGTCCGCGGCGCGGACCTGCGGCTGGACAACTTCCGCACCGTACGGCGGATGGCGGAGCTGGTGGACCGGCTCCGGGTGCCCGCCGCCGGGGGCCGGCATGGGTGAGGACCTGAACAGCGCCATGACCTCCGTCACCCTGCGGGTCGGCGACCAGGCGGGGGAGTGGGACCGGACCGGCCTCATCCCGCTGGACCTGCTCCGCGAACTGGGCGCCGAGGGCCGACTGTGCGCCGAAGTCCCGGAGCAGTACGGCGGCTGGGGGCTCAGCAGCATGCGCAGCGGCGCGTACACCGCCCACGTGGGCGGCCTCTGCAGCTCGCTGCGCAGCGTGATGACCTCCCAGGGCATGGCGGCGTGGACCATCCAGCGCCTCGGCACCGCCGAGCAGTCGGCCGCCCACCTTCCCCGGCTGACCGGCGGCGGACTGGCGGCGGTCGGCTTCAGCGAGCCCGGCGCCGGCAGTGACCTCGCGGCGATGACGACGACCGTGCGCCGCGACGGCGACGCGGTCGTCGTCGACGGACACAAGAAGTGGGTGACCGCCGCCCACTACGCCGACCTGCTGGTCGTCGTCGGCCGCTACGAGGACGGCGCGGTGGCCGTCGTGGTGCCCGCCGACACGCCCGGCGTCCGGATCGAGCGGATCGCCGACCCGCTCGGCTGCCGCGCGGCCGGACACGCGGACGTACACCTCGACGGGGTGCGGCTGCCGGCCGACAGCGTCCTGGGCGGTCACGGACTGCCGCCCGCCCTGCTGGTGACGACCGCGCTGGCCTACGGGCGGATGTCCGTCGCCTGGGGGTGCGTGGGCATCCTGCGGGCCTGTCTGGCGGCGGCCACCGCGCACGCCTCAGGGCGGGAGCAGTTCGGCAGGCCGCTCGCAGAGCACCAGCTCGTCGCCGGGCACCTCGCCGACCTCTACACGGCCGAGCAGGTGGCCGCGCGGGTCTGCGAGCACGCCAGCCGCTGCTGGGACGAAGGGTCGCCGGACCAGGTGGTGGCGACCGTACTGGCCAAACACGTCAGCGCGACGCAGGCAGCCCGGGGCGCGGCGACGGCCGTCCAGGTACTGGCCTCGGCCGGGTCCCGGGACGGGCACGCGGCGGCCCGGGCGTACCGGGACGCCAAGTTGATGGAGATCATCGAGGGCAGCAACGAGCTGTGCCGGCTGATGCTGGCACAGCACGCCCTGTCCGCTCCGGGGGCACGGTGAGCGGGCCCACGGCCGACGAGACGAGGAAGGACGGCATGGCCGAGATTGTCAAGTGCCTGGTCTGGGATCTGGACGACACCCTCTGGCAGGGCACCCTGCTGGAGGACGGCGAGGTGCACCTGCCGGACGAGGTGCGCAAGGTGGTGATCGAGCTCGACTCCCGCGGCATCCTCCAGTCCGTCGCCAGCCGTAACGACCACGAGCACGCCTGGGCCCGGCTGGAGGCGTTCGGCGTGGCCGAGTACTTCGTCCTGCCGGAGATCGGGTGGGGCACCAAGTCCGAGTCGGTGCGCCGGATCGCCGACCGGCTGAACTTCGCGCTCACGACCATCGCCTTCGTCGACGACCGGCCCGCCGAACGCGCCGAAGTGGCCTTCCACCTGCCCGACGTACGGTGCTACCCGGCCGAGCAGGTCCTCGCACTCCCCGAACTCGCCGAGTTCACCCCCGCGGCCAGCACCGTCGACTCCCGGCGCCGCCGCCAGATGTACCAGGCGGGCTTCCGCCGCGAGGCCGAGCGGGCGGCCGCCCCCGGCCCCGACGAGGAGTTCCTGCGCTCCCTGGACCTGCGGATGCGCATCGGCCGGGCCACCGGCGAGGAGCTGTCCCGGGTCGAGGAACTCACCCTGCGCACCAGCCAGATGAACGCGACCGGGGTCCACTACCCGGACGCGGTGCTGCGCGGCCTGATCACCGACCCCCGGCACGAGGTCCTGGTGGTCACCCTCACCGACCGGTTCGGCCCGCACGGCGCGGTCGGCGTCCTGCTGCTCGAACGGCACCCGGGCCTGTGGCACCTCAAGCTGCTCGCCACCTCCTGCCGGGTCGTCGCCTACGGCGCCGGCGCGACCCTGCTGAACTGGCTGGCCGACGCCGCCGCCCGGTCCGGAGTCCACCTGGTCGCGGACTTCCGGGCGACCGAACGCAACCGGATGATGGAGATCGCCTACCGGTTCGCGGGCTTCGAGGGCCTGGACGAAGCCCCGTGCCCGTGTGCCGCCGTCCTCGCGCCGGTTCCGGAGGACACCGGACTCCAGCGCCTCCACCTGGTCCCCGGCCCGCGCGTGGTGTCCACGGTCATCAGCGTGGACGCACCCGACCTGAACGTGCCGGAAGGGGGCCCGGGAACGTCGTGACCGCGGCGGCGGCCGGCGCTCCCGGGCTCCGGCCCGCCGCCCTCAGCGCTTGCGGACGAGGGTGATCCCGTCGGCCATCACCAGCAGCGACAGCTCCACCCGAGGGTCCTCGTGCAGCAGGCGGTTCAAAGCCCGGACCCCGGCGGTCTCCGGGTCCACGGCGGCCGGATCGGCGACCCGGCCGAAGAAGAGGGTGTTGTCGACCACGATCAGACCGCCGGCGCGCAGCAGCGCCAGCGAAGTCTCGTAGTAGCGGACGTAGTTGCTCTTATCCGCGTCGATGAACACCAGGTCGAAGCTCTCCGGCCCGCGCTCCGTCAGCAGCGCGTCCAGGGTCAAGGTGGCATCGCCGATCCGCAGGTCGATCCGCGAGTCGACCCCGTCCCGCTTCCAGAAGTCGGCGCCGATGGCCGGCCACCGGTCGTCGATGTCGCAGGACACCAGCACCCCGTCGGCCGGGAGAGCGCGGGCCATGCACAGGGTGCTGTAGCCGGTGAAGGTGCCGATCTCCAGCACCGCCCGCGCCCCCGTCAACCCGACCAGCAGGGAGAGCAGTTGGCCCTCCTCCGCCATCACCTGCATGGCGGTCCCGCCCGGCAGGTCCGCGGTGGCCTCCCGCAGCTCCCTGAGTAGATCGTCGTCACGGAGGGAGACCTCCCGGACGTAGGCGAGCAGGTCGTGGGTGGCTTCTGTCTGGTGGGCCATGGCGCGGGGGTCCTCTCGAAGGAGATCGGGTCGAAGGAGATCGGGTCGAAAAGCATCGGGGGAAGGGGAACCGGGCCGCCGGGTGCCCGTCGCCGGGCCGCCGGGACGGTCACCCGGCGCGCATGTACGGGTGATCGTGCTGCCGTACGGCGACCGCCTGCGCCCGCTCGCGGGCGTACGCCCGCAGCAGCGCGTCCAGCCGGTAGCGGCCCGCCGCCGGCTCACCCAGCAGATTCGCCTCGACCAGGGCGTCCAAGGCCTCCTCGGCCTGCGCCTCGGAGCAGCCGAACATCACCGCAACCCTACTGCTGGAGACCGAACGCGATCCGGCGGCCCCCAGCGCGGTGAACACCTCGGCCGGGTCGACCCCGGCCGGAGCCGTCCGCCGGAGCCCGGCGTGGTCGGCGTCGAGGCAGGGCCGGACACCGAGGTCGCCCGCGCACAGTTCGTCCAGCAGCCGCGGGGCGTCCGTGAGCCGCCGGGCGAAGTGCCCGATGGTCCAGTGCGGGCGCTCCAGCAGCCGGGTCCCCGCGATCCGGATCGCCAGCGGCAGGCCCGCGCAGACCGTCAGCACCGAACGGGCCGACCGCGGTTCGGCACCCACCCTGGCCAGGCCGACGATGCTGCCCAGCAGCTCCAGCGACCCGGCCTCGTCCAGCGGGCCGAGTACGAGCGGGGACGCCCCCTCCAGATCGGCCAGCCGCCGTCGGCTGGTCACCAGCAGCCTGCTGCCCCCGCTACCCGGTATCAGCGGCCGCACCTGCGCGGTGCTGGAGGCGTTATCGAGTACCACCAGCAGACGGCGGCCCGCGGTGAGCGAGCGGTAGAGGCTCTCCCGTTCCGACTCCTCCTCGGGTATCTCGTCCCGGGGCACACCGAGGTCCGCCAGGAACCGCGGCAGAACCGCCCGGGCGGTCAGCGGCCGCGCGGCTCCGCCGAGGTCCGCGTAGAGCTGGCCGTGCACCGAGAAACCGCGCACGGCGTGCGCCGCTTGCAGAGCCAGCGCGCTCTTGCCGACACCGCCCCGGCCGGTCACCACCGCCGTCGCCACCATGCCCGCGGGCATCGTGCCGGTCGTGAGGAAGTGCTGCAGCCGCGCCAGTGCACCGGAGCGGGCCGACAGTGGCAGCGGCACCGAGGGCAGCTGCGCCGGGCTCGGCCAGCAGGATCTTTCCCAGGCGGCGGCCGGCGCCGGCGCGACGGCCGCCTCCGGGGCCTTCGCGGGCTGCTCCAGCGGGTCGGGCGCGCGGGGCCGGTCGTGGGCCGAGAGGATGTGCCGGTGGACCTCGCGCAGATCGGTGCTCGGCTCGGCGCCGAGCTGCTCGACGAGCAGTGCCCGGGTGCGCTGGTAGAGGTCCAGGGCCTCCGACTGCCGTCCCGAGCGCCCCAGCGCCAGCATCAGCTTGCCCACCAGGGCCTCCCGTAAGGGGTGCTTCCGCACCAGCCGTACCAGCTCCGGCACGATCTCGGCGTGCCGCAGCAGCGCCAGCTCCGCGTCGAACCGCATCTCCATGGTCTGCAGGCGAAGCTCCTGGAGGTAGCGGCCCTCCACATCGCGCAGCGTCTGCGACGGGATGTCCGCCAGCGGCTCCTCGCGCCACAGGGCGAGCGCCTCGGCCAGCTCGGCGGAGGAACCTTCCAGGTCTCCGCGCTCGGCCAGCTCCGCCGCGCGCCGGCGGTGGGCCGTGAACTGCCCGAGATCGCTCTCGTGCTCGCCGAGTTCGAGGAGGTAGCCGGGCGCCCGGGTGAGGATCCGGGCGGAGGCGTGCTCGCCCAGCGACTGCCGCAGGCGCATCACATAGGTGCGGACGGTCGCGGCGGCACTCGGCGGCGGGGCGCCGTCCCAGACGTACTCGGCGATCCGGTTGACCGAGATCACCCGGTTGGCGTTGAGGAGGAGGGCTGCCATGACCACGCGTTGTCTCGGCGCCGACACGTGCACCTCACGCGCGTTCAACCGGACGGAAAGCGGGCCCAGCAACAGGAAGTTCAAGGGGGAGTCCTCTTCATCGCACGACCGGTGGGCAACACTGCCTCCAGCGTCTTGGGTGACCATGAACGGGTCAACGCGGTCCTGTCGTATCTAGAGGTATTCCTAGAGCACAGGTCTTGCACGCATGCCGGGTTTACGCTGCGCGGCACCGTCACGGTGGTCAGGACCAGGCCGCCCACCACGGCCCACCGGCCGGAGCCCGTCACCGCTACTCACCGGACGGGAAGACCTCACGCAGCAGCGGATCCGGCGTGCCGTACCGGTACTCGCCGCGCAGCCGCACCGGGTCGGACAGATGGGTCCACAGTCGTGGTTGCCCGGCACCCATACCACGGTCGAGAACCGGTCGGCCGGCAGCCGCAGCACCCACTCCACGTCCGCGGCCGGCTCGCCCACGTCCCCGGCCGGCAACAGCCAGTCCTCCAGTCGGAGCCAAGTAAATCCCACAGGATTGCTCCGCACTGCAACGTTCTTACCATTCGCCGAAGAAACGGCCGGTTTTGAACCCGGACATGAGTGCCGGATGCGCTCCGATGCGTACTTGCTGACATTCCCGGAGGCATGGCAGGCTGTCATATGCGGCGCCCGCGACCCGCCGATCGTCGCCGATCGGGGATCCCCGTATGAGTACGCACCAGCCGGCCCACCGGTGCGGCGGGTGTCCGACGTGATCACCACACCCCACCCGCCGGCACCGCGCGGATTTCGCGAAAGGAGAAAGGCCGACATGACCTCCCTCTCTTTGGACAGCGACCTGTGGTGCCGTCGCTTCCATCCCTCGCCGACGGCCACGCGCCGACTGGTCTGCTTTCCGCACGCCGGCGGCTCGGCGAGTTTCTACTTTCCGGTATCCGCCGCACTGCGCGGTCCGGTGGACGTCCTGGCCGTGCAGTACCCCGGCAGGCAGGACCGCCGGGAGGAACCCGGTGTCCAGGACCTGCACCGGTTGGCCGACGAAGTGTCCGAAGCGCTGCGCCGCTGGGACGACCTCCCCCTGACCCTCTTCGGGCACAGCATGGGCGCGCTCGTCGCCTTCGAGGTGGCCCGGCGGATCGAGCGCGCGGGCGGTCGGATCGACCACCTCTTCGTCTCCGGCCGCAAGGGGCCGTCCGCAGACCGGCCCGGGCCCTCCCACCCACTCGACGACGCGGGCATCGTGGCCGAGGTCAGGGCCATGAGCGGCACCGACGCCCGGCTCCTGGAGGACGAGGAACTGCTGGGGATGGTGATGCCCGTGCTGCGCGGCGACTACCGGGCCCTGGGGGCCTACCGGACCGACCGTGACGCCGCGGTCAGCTGCCCGGTCACCGCCGTGCTGGGGGACCAGGACGCCTGGACACCGGTCCCCGAGGCCGGGCACTGGCGCGACCGCACGACGGCCGCGTTCGATCTCAAGGTCTTCCCCGGCGGGCACTTCTACCTCAGCAGCCGGGCGGACGAAGTGACCGGCATGCTCCGCGACCACCTCGCCGGTACGCCGCACGCCTGAGACCGCCGACGACAGGGAAGGGGGACCGAGGAGTGACACCGTCAGCGACCTCTGAGGAGATCAAGCCCGCGCAGCGGCCGCCGCGGTCCGGGCCCGCCGGCGACGCCCGTCCGGCAGTCGGGGGCCCTGGCGACGGCGCGGGCGTCCGTCGGCTGACCGCCGTGGACGCCCGCATCCTGGAAGGCGTCGCGGTCGGCACCCCGACCGTCCGGCTGGCGGCATCGCTCTATCTGAGCCCGCAGGGCATCGAGTACCGCATCGGGCTGATGATGCGCCATTTCCAGGCCGCGAACCGGCCGGCTCTGGTCTCCCGGGCGCACTCCCTCGGTGTGCTGAGCGTCGGAGCATGGCCACCCCGCGTCCTCCCGGAATTCCTTGAGTCCTAGCAGAGCGCGGCGCGCACCGCTCCCTGATCTCCCCCGTGAGTTCCCTCCCGGAGGACGGGCCGAAAAGATCCTTTCCGAAAGCGGAAAATTCACTCCGCCGGCATGCTGTCGGAGATATTTTCCCAGACCCGAATATCGTATCGATATCGCGCCACGAGATGGGTTCCCGGGTGTCCGGTCGAACGCCGGATTCTGCGGCATTCTGGTGTCAGGCCCACTTCTGCTGCACTGCGCTCGGGCCGTACTGGCACCCCTCCATTCGCTCCGATTCACAGGAGCTGTCATGAGTCTGGGGTACCTGTTCGGCGGCGGCGTCGGGACCGAACCGCATGGCCTGGGCTCTACCGGACCTACGAGGTCGTTTGGGGCTGGTATGAACAAGTCTCCGAGTGGACCGGGCTGACGGTCAGACAGATCCTGGAGGAAGGCCTCCAGACCGCCCAGGAGGAGCGCAAGAGTGTCGGCACAGTCCGCGAAGCCGCCCTCGCGGTCGGCGTACACGACGTACTCGCCTCGTTCAACCTGCGCCCCGCGGCCATCGGCGGCCTCAGCCTCGGCGCGATGGCCGCCGGCTGCCTCGCCGGATCGCTGGGGCGACGAGAACTGTTCGAGATGCCGGCCGGCTCCCGCGACGCCCCGGATATCTGACGATCGATCAAGAGATGTCAGCGCGGCACGTCTTGGCCTCTCCTCAGTCTATGCAGAACTCGTTGCCCTCGATGTCCTGCATCGGGATGCACGCGTCGTTGCCGTCGTACAGCGTCCGCACGTGTACCGCGCCGAGCGGGACCAGCCGTGCGCATTCGGCCTCAAGCGCGGCCAGCCGCTCCTCACCCACCAGCCCGGTACCGACCCGCACGTCGAGATGCAGCCGGTTCTTGGCGGCTTTGCCCTCGGGAACGCGCTGGAAGTACAACCGTGGCCCCACGCCTGACGGATCGACGCAGGCGAACCACGCGTCCCGCCGCTCGGCCGGCTGCGCGCTCCTGTAGTCCTCCCACGTGGCGAACCCCTCCGGTGGCGGCGGCACGACGTACCCCAACACCTCGCACCAGAAACGGGCGAGGCGCTCGGGTTCCGCACAGTCGAAGGTGACCTGGAATTGCTTGATCGATGACATCAGCCCACCATATTGGCGCGCACCGCCCACCGGGACCCCTGGGCGGCCGTTGTTCGTTCCGCTTCTCGTCGGGGACGCCGGGCCCTGTGGCGGGATCAGGTCGTGCGCTTCAGGTAGGCCTCGATCTCGTCGGCGGCGCGGGTGGCACCGCCCGCTTCCCGGGTGAGCCGCTGCGCCTCGGTGCCCCGCTCCTGCACGGCCGCGTCGGCGGCCACCTCGGTGATCGCGGCCCGCAGCAGGCTCACGTCGGCCTCCGCCGGCAGCAGTACCCGGCCGAGGCCCAGCTCGGCCACCCGCGCGGTGTTGGCCGCGACGTCCGGCCAGGACGGCACTCCGAGTATCGGGCAGCCGGCGTCCAGGGACTCCAGTACTCCGCCCATGCCGCCGTGGGTGATCACCAGCCGGGCGTGCCGGAGCACCGCCAGGTGCGAGACCCAGCGGTGGACCTCGACGTTGTCCGGCAGCGGACCGAGGTCGGCCGGGTCCATCCCCCCGCCGACCGAGATGACGGCGTGCCAGGGCAGCTCGGCGAAGGCGTCCACGCACAGCCGGAAGAACTCCGGATGCTTGTTGTGCACGGTCCCCATCGAGACCAGCGCCACCGGCAGGCCGCTCGCCGGGGGCTGCCACTCCCCCAGGAAGGAGCGGTCCGTGAGGCACGGCCCGACGAAGGCGAAGCGCTCGTCGAAGCTCTCGCCGTGCGGCTGGAAGAACCGCGGCACGTGGACGAGGTTGAGGCCCTCGGTGCGCATCAGGAACTCGTGCGCCGGCTCGTCGACGCCGTGCGAGACCAGCAACTCGGCCATCCGGACGCCGAATTCGACCACCACCTCCTCGGTGAGCGGGACCGCGCCGTCCGCCTCCATCATCTGCTGCACGAAGGAGTAGGTGTCGTTGGAGGCGAAGAACGGCGTCGACTGGACGGCCGGGAGCCCCCAGGTGTGGGCCAGTATCCGGCCGGCCTGGAAGGCCACGGCGTCGTAGACCACCGCGTCGGGCCTGGCGTCGCCGAACCACTCCTGGACCGCGCGCAGGATGGCGATGTTCTCGTCCAGGAAGATCAGCGGGGTGCGCCCGTTCTCGGGACCGCCCACGCTGTCCAGCGGCTGGGTGGAGTCGTAGCGCAGGTGTTCGGCGCCGACCTCGGCCAGGGCCTGGGCGAAGTCGTCGACGGCCGCGTAGGTGACCCGGTGCCCGCGGCGTACCAGTTCACCGACGACCGCCAGAGTGGGGAAGACATGGCCGTGGGCCGGGATGTTGACCATCAGGATGTGGCTCACTGCTACTCCGTCGGTATCGGGAAGAGGAACGAGGGAAGAGGGAAGCAAGAAGCGCGATTCGGGAAGGGAGAAGGGGCGCGGCAGGCCGCGCGGCTCAGCTGGGGTCCTGGTCCGGGCCGGCCTCGGGCTGCGGCTCGGACTGCTGCTCGGCGGCCCACTGGGCGCCCGCGATCTCCTCGGCGCTCAGCTGTCGGCGCGGGATCCAGGCGGGGACGGTGCCCTCCTCGTTGCGGCCTTTGTCGAGGATCGCCAGGTTGTGGTAGAAGTGCGCGCCGGCCAGCGTCCGGTCGGTCCCGCTCGGGCGGTGCGCGGTCGGCGGCTCGTGCTCCTCGTGGTTGAGGCCGTCGAGCAGCTGCTTGAGGAAGCCCATGCTGGTGGTCGGGTCGCCGAGCCGCTCCGAACTGCCGCCGTAGCCCGGCCAGTAGGAGGTCTGCAGGTCCTCGATCACATAGAGCCCGCCCGGGACCACGTGCGGGAAGAGCGCGCCGAAGGCGGCGATGACGTCCGGGCAGTAGTGGCTGCCGTCGTCGATGACGATGTCGATCGGCCCGATCCGCTCGGCCAGCGCGGTGAGGAAGGCCGGGTCCGCCTGGTCGCCCTGGACGGTGTGGATCCGCTGCTCGCGCAGCGCCGTCTTGTCGTAGACGTCGACCCCGTAGACGAGGCCCCGCCGGAAGAAGCGCTTCCACATCCGTAGCGAGCCACCGCCCGCCGCCGGGTCGGCGTAGCCGCCGATCCCCAGCTCCAGGACGGTGAGCGGCCGGTCCCGCAGCGGGGCGAAGTGCCGGGCGTAGTGCTCGGTGTAGTAGTGCAGCCCCCACTTGTCCGAACCGTGGCGCAGCGACAACTCGGCCAGGTCGAGCGGCTGCTCCACCAAGCCGCGGAGCAGCTGCTGGACGACCGGGAAGGCCGCCAGTACGGGCATCAGCCGAGCCGGGTCCTCGATGCCGTGCCAGGTGATCCCCGGCGTGCGGTGGCCTGCGGTGTGCCGGGCGCCGAAGACGGCGCGGGTCAGGTCGAGCAGGTCCAACTCGACGGTGGCGCTGGGCTCGTCGGCCGGCCCGGTGCGGTGCTCGGCCTTGGGGCCGGCCAGCAGGTGGTGCCGGATCACCCGGCCGTCGAAGGCGAGCTCGAACTGCACCACCACCGCCGCGGCGGCGAGTTGCTCGCTCAGGTGGGCCCGGCTGACCAGTTCGTCCACCAGGTCGGCGGCCGTCTGCTCGGCGCCCGCCGACCTGATCACCGCCGCAAGCTGCTCCTCGGGCCCGTCCGCCGCCAGGATCAGGGCGCGGATCCGGCGCAGGTCGGTCTCGTGCGGATCCGAGTCGTGGCCCGACTGGCTGTTCACGTGCCGGCCGTTCTCGTGCTGTCCGGTGAGGGCGGTCATGCGTGAGCCTTTCCACGAGGGAGTCGAGAGGACGGGGAACGAATCGGGGGCTTCTTCCAGGCCGGGGTGACGCCGTCGGTCATCGCCGGCGGCGGGATCTCCACCCGACCGGGGAAGAGGGTGTTGTCCACCACGATCGGACCGGCGGGCACCGAGTTCACGGCGGGACGCCGTTGCCACTCTCAGCTACTGGATCGACACGTCGTGAATCTAGGTGCGCATCCCTCCCGCCACAAGCACTCCCTGGGGCCACGGGGCGCCGAGTGCGGGAAACGAGCCAGAATCGGGGCACCGCTGTTCCGCATGTTTGGACCCGTCACCCCGGTGTCGTTCGTGGCAGCGGCGGAGTCGGTGATCGTCGGGCGACCGGGCCCCGGCCCCGGATCCACCGGCCCCCGCGGCCGGCCCCGGGCGGGACCGTCCCGCCCGGCCGGGTCGTCCCGCAAGGACACGAGGGGCAGTTCCACCCCCATGACCAGTGACCGAGCCGCCCGGGTCCGGCCCGGCCCCGAGGCCGGAGCGCCGCAGGTTCGGCTCCCGAGTCCGCACGGTGGATCGTGGCCGGGTACGATGCCGCCGGGAACGAGAAGGGCGCGATCCCGCGGTGCGACCTTCGCGTCACGTCCTCGCCCGCTCGGCGGAGTCCAGGACCACGCGAAGGCCGCAAGGACGTCCCGGAGGATTCCCGGGCACCAGGCCGAGGTGGCCAGGTCGGCGAGCAGGTCCTGTTCCGCGGTGTCGTGGACGGACTCGTCGACCAGGCCGGTGACGAAGTCCTCGAAGGTCTCCGCGGTAGTCGAGGGCGAGCATGTCGTGGCCGGCCGAGGGGGTGGTGGCGAAGTACACGCCGATGTCGGGGTACCCCCACACCTCGATCCAGAACAGGCTCAGGTCGGCGTTCCACCACGAAGTTGCCCGCCACCAGCGCCACGATCGAGGGCAGGATGAGCGAGGCCCTGACCCCTTCGAGGAACGACCAATCGAACATGAGCACGGGCAGGTTCGGGGCGAGCACGGTCGTCAGCGAGCCGCAGCCGTAGATGACGCAGCCGATCACGAACGCGCGCTTGCGGCCGATGAGCGCGCCGACCTTGCCGCCGGGGATCATCAGCAGCGCCATCACCAGCGGGTACGCCGTGATCGCGCCCCTGGATCCCGGTCACGGTCGAGCCCACGTCCGCGGCCATGGTCGCGATCGAGACGTTCATGACGGAGCTGTCGAGCAGCTCCAGGAACCGCCCGGCCCCCAGCGTCAGCAGGACGAGACCTGGCGCGGTCGAATTCTCAGGGGTACCTGCCATGGGCGCCGTGGTCCCAGCGCGCCCGGGGCGCGGACCGACTGACCGGCCACGCCGGTCAGTCGAATGGCGGCGCCGCAGGAGGGCGTACCGGCGGGGTGATGCACACCTCGGGATTCCGGCGCATGGTGGATTCAGAAAGCGTTGTGCGACTGCGACCGACGGAGTAGACCATGAACAACGCGGTGACTCCGGCATCGGACTACCCGATGCCAGACCTGTTCTGGACCATGGCGAGTTCCAGGAGTACGTCCGCTCCGTCCCCGACACAGGTGGCGGGCACGCCGACGGACTGGCACGGCTGGCCGAGCTCAGGAAGAGCACCGACATCCCGGACGAGGAGTACGCCCAGGCCAAGGCGAAGGTCCTTGCCTGACCAACCTGTTCGGCACGGTAGGACCCGACGACAGTGGAGGCGGTCGTGAAGGACCTCAAGTTCGAGCAGAAGAGCTCACTCTCGCGTCTTGAGGCCGCCGACCGCCTGTCGGCGCTCGCGGACGCGCTGCGGCACGGCGGCAACGCCGAACTGGACTTCGGTCCGGGGACGCTGAGCCTGCGGATCCCCGAGGAACTGCGCAGCGAGGTCGAGATCGAGGTCGGCGACGGGGAGATCGAACTCGAGATCGAGCTGAAGTGGCGGACCGGACAGGCCGAGTAGTCCCCAGGCGTCGCAGGCCCCGGTCGAGCGTCGGGGTCTCGGCGGCGGCCACCGCGGCGTAGACGGCGCTGTCGAGGGCCATGAGGTCGCGCACCACCTCGCGGGGGCTACCCATCGACGTGCTCCGGTGCGGTGGACCCCGATCGGGGCCGGCCGAGGGCCAGCGTGAGGACCGCCCGCCAGTCGAGGGGAGGCGCCGCCGGGGGCGCGCCGGGCCGGTTCCTGGGCACCAGGACCCGCAGCGCGCCAGGGCGGATGCCGCAGGTGACGGGGGTGGGCAGCTCAAGTGCCTCGCCGTCGACGGCGACCGGGATGCGGTCGGCGTCCGCGACCACGGTGACCTGGGGCGCCGTCAGGATGTTCAGACCGGAGGCCTGGGCGCCGCGCAGTGCGATCCCGGCTGCCTCGGCCGCGTTGCCCACCCGGATGCCGACGACCCCCAGCGTGCCCAGATCGAGTCGCGCTCTGCGGCCGACCAGGGCCGCCGGCTGGGGCGCGGCGTAGGGGTTGTTGCTGATCAGGAGCGCCTGCTGGGCCTCCAGACGGGCGGTGGCCGTCACCGCGTCCAGCGGGTGGCCGGTGTATTCGTGCAGGAGGTCGGGCAGCGCGTCCAGGATGGAGCCCGCCTTGGCGTCGCGGTACTCGGGGCGCTGCACGATCTGCGCGTACACCCCGAAGGAGACCGTGTTGACGAACGGTCGGCCGTCGACTGTGCCCAGGTCGATGCGCAGCTCCTCGCCGTTGCTGAGCGCGTCCAGGCAGCGGTCGGGGGCGTCGCGGTCCAGGCCCAGGTCCATGGCGAAGTGGTTGCGGGTGCCGGCGCTGACCACCAGGAACGGCAGGCCGTGCTCGGCGGCGACCGCGGCCACCAGCGCCTGGGTGCCGTCGCCGCCCGCGACACCGAGCAGGTCCGCGCCGTCGGCCACCGCGCGGCGGGCGATCGCGGCGACGTCCGTGCGGGTGGAGGTGTCCAGCAGCACCACCCGGGCGCCGAGTTGCTCGGCCTTCTCGACCAGCGCGAATTTGCCGACCTTGCCGCCCCCGGACTTCGGGTTCATGATCAGCACCGGATGCCTGGGGGCGGGGGACGCGACGGCCCGCATGCCCAGGGGCCGCCGGGTCGCGCGCAGTGCCGACCTCGCGCACAGCATCGACGCCGCGACGAGCGCGACCGCGGTCAGCGCGGCCGGCCACAGACTTGCCCAGGCGTAGAGCACCACGACGCCCACGGGCGCGGCGAGCGCGAGCAGTGCCCCGGCCACCCGCACCACGCCGTGGTGCGACAGCGCCCACCAGATCCCGGCCGCCGCGACCGCCAGACCGGCCACCCCGATGGCGAGGATCAGCAGGCCGCCCCGTCCGCTCACGACGAGCAGCGCCACCGGCGAGCCCAGCAGGCAGAGCAGCGCCAGCCGGGCCAGCAGACGGCCGCGCGCGGGTGCGTGGAAATCGGTCGGTGCCACTGCCGCTCCCTCCGATTCGCCCAGGTGCCTGCCGGGCGCCTGCTCCAGCGGCCGCCCGCAGTGCCAGGATGCGCGCCACCGGCCGCTCCGGCACGCCGCGGCAGGCATCAGGGACTGGCGCGGTCCGCCGATCGGATGCAACCCCGTGTGCGGATCCGGTCGCCCTGGGTGTCAATGGAGGCGAGCGCTGTCCTGCCGCACGTCATCCCTTGGAGCGCCATGAGCATGCCCGAGCCGTCCGAAGGAACACCCGCGCCCGCCTCGACACCGGCCCCGCGGAGCCACGGCTCGCGAGCCGGCCGGATCGCGATGAGCGCGGTGTCGGCTGTGGTCATCACACTCACCTGCATCCTGGTGCCGGTGTCCCTGCTCACCGTCTGGGTGCACGACATCGTGCTGGACACCGACCGGTACGTGTCGACGGTCGCGCCGCTGGCGACCAATCCCGCGATCGAGGCCGCCGCGGCCAACCGCATCACTCAGGCCGTCGACGTGCGGGTGGACGGCAGCGAGGTCGCCTCGGAGACGGCCGCCTGGCTGCAGTCCGTGGGGCTGCCGCCCAAGGCGGCGGCCGGCGTCAAGGCGCTCGGCCCGAAGCTGGACGAGGCTGTCAACGACGTGGTCAGCAAGGCGGCGACCCGGTTCGTGCAGAGCGACACCTTCGAGAAAACCTGGACCACCGCCAACCGCGCCGCCCACACCGCCGTGGTCCGTGCGCTCACCGGCCACGGCCGGGGTGCGGTGGAGGTCAGCAATGGCACCGTCACCCTCGACGTCGGCACCGCCGTGGACACCGTCAAGCAGGATCTGGTGAGTGCCGGCCTCACTCCGGCCGACAAGATCCCCCAGGTCAACAAGCAGCTGGTGCTCTTCCAGTCCGACAAGCTCGCCAAGATCCAGGGCGCGGCCCACCTCCTCGACGTCCTCGGGAACTGGGTGCCGATCTTCACGGTGGTGCTCGGCGCGATCGGGGTGCTGCTTGCCCGCCGGCGCCGCCGCGCGCTGGTCACGACCGGGCTGGGCGCGGCCGCAGCCTGCCTGGTGCTCGCCATCGGGCTGGTCGTCGCCCGCCACTACTACCTCGACCACCTGCCCGCCCAGGTGCAGTCCCCGGCAGCGGCGGCGGCCATCTTCGACACACTGCTGCGCTTCCTGCGGATCAGCACCCGCACGGTGCTGACCCTGGGCCTGGTGGTGGCGCTCGGCGCCTACCTGGGCGGCGGCGGGCGCCTGCCGCGCGCGGTACGCGGCGCCGCCGACCGGACCGCGGACTCCGCCGCCCGCTGGGGCGACAGGCACGGTGTGCACACCGGGCGGGTCGGGACCTGGACCGAGTCCTACCGGCGGTGGGTCGCCCTGGGCGTCCTGCTGGTGCTCGCCCTGGTGCTCGCGCTGTGGAGCTATCCGACGGTGCTGACCGTGCTGCTCCTGGTGCTCATCCTGCTCGCCGTGCTCGCCGTGCTCGCGCTGCTGGCCGCGAGCGGCCGGGTGACCGAGCAGCACGAGGCGGCCGCGGGCCAGGACACGGGGGAGTAGCAGATCAACCGAGAGCGCCTGGTCAGGACGATGATCCCGCTCGCGATCGTCTACGGCTCCGTGCCGGCCCACTTCGGGGGCCGTGACGTGGCTCAGCGCATCATCGACCGCTACGGCCTGACGGGTAGTGGGGCCGATACGGTCAGGCACATCTTCTCCTCGGTCACCGACACGAGTACCGGTGTGCTCGGGGGATCTCCCGGCTGCGCTCGGCCAGGAAGTCGAAGCAGCCCTGAGCCGTGTCCGCCGAACGGCAGCAGTGCCGGGGCCTCGGCTGGCGTCCCGCGAGCCCCGCTCGTACGTTGTGACGGTGAGTCGCACCAGCTCCCCGGCCGGTCCTCCAGGTGGTGACGGCACGTCAGGAGCGCCACGCACCGACTTCGCCGGCGCCGTCTACGGGTCTCTGCTCGCCGCGTCCGTGATCGCCACGGCCGGCAGCGTCGGCGGCTATCCGCGGCTCCAGCTCGGACTGCTGCTGATCATCACCGGCATCGTGTTCTGGGCGGCGCACGTCTACGCGCGCGTCGCCGGCGAACGGCTGCCGGGACAGCCCTGGAGCAGGCCGCGGATCCGGCGCGTCGCCCGCCAGGAGTGGTCCATCGTCGAGGCGGCCGCGCTGCCCGCGCTGGCGGTGGCCGTCAGCCCGCTGCTCGGTCTCGACCTGGCGGGAACCGCCTGGTTCGCGCTCGGTGTGGCCGTGACGCAGCAGGTGGTCTGGGCGTGCCTGGGCGCGCACCGAGCGGGTGCCTCCGCCCGCCAGGTGATGGTGGAGTGCGTCGTCAACCTGGTCCTGGGACTGGTCATCGTCACCTCGAAGGCCGCCCTCGGGCACTGAGGCGGCCGATCCGGCGCGCGGTTCACCGCGGCTGGTGCGCCACCGGCTCCTGGCCCCGCCGACAAGCCGCTGCTGCGCGCCTCAGGCCCTGTGGCGACGGGCTGTGCGACGGTCGGGGTGGCGGTTGCGTTCCGTCGGCGTCGGCAGCGTGCGGGCGAGGTCGAGCAGTTCCGCGGACCAGTGGATTCGGTGGATGGGAAGGTGGCGCTGTGGCGGGGACGGCAGCAGCGGGGGCGCGGCGGGTGCTGGCCCCGTTGGCGTTGGCGCAGTTCATCTGCAGCTTCGCCGGCTCGAACATGAACGTGATGATCAACGACATCAGTGAGGACCTGGACACCACGGTGCAGGGTGTCCAGACGGCGATCACGATCTTTCTGTTGGTGATGGCCGCGCTGATGATTCCGGGCGGGAAGCTGACCGACAAGTGGGGGCGCAAGCGGTGCCTGCTGGCGGGGCTGGTGGTCTACGGGGTGGGGGCGGTGCTGAGTGCGGTGGCGCCGGGGCTGGGGTTGCTGATCCTCGGGAATTCGATCCTGGAGGGTGTGGGCACGGCGTTGCTGATCCCGCCGGTCTACATCCTGACGACGCTGCTGTTCACCGACACGGCGTCCCGGGCGCGTGCGTTCGGCGCGATCATGGCGATGGGCGGTGTCGGGGCGGCCGCGGGCCCGTTGATCGGCGGTTTGATCACCAGTGCGATCAGTTGGCGGGCCGCGTTCGTGTTCCAGGCGCTGGTGATCGTGGTGACGGAAGATTTCAAGTCCAGTGAGACGGTCGTGACGCTATGAGGTTTGTGGTGCGGGTTCCCTGCGCTTGGCCGGGTCGTTGATCCACGCCGTCTT
>NZ_JBITFB010000069.1:0-27580 GCF_044455625.1 Kitasatospora sp. NPDC051164
GCCCCAGGAAAAGGGGGCCGCATGAAAAGAGGCCGGGGTCGACGCACTGATGCGTCGACCCCGGCCTCCGGTAGTAGCGGGGACAGGATTTGAACCTGCGACCTCTGGGTTATGAGCCCAGCGAGCTACCGAGCTGCTCCACCCCGCGTCGGTAAGACCAGCTTATGCGACAACCCGCTAAACGCGAAATCCGTTTCCTATCCACATCACCGCCCACCACCGTCCACCGCACGGCCCACCGCGCCCGCCACCGCGCTGACCTGCGAGTGTCCGGCATACTGGGCCCGGCCAGGGGGCGTTCACGGCCGGGCGGAGGAACTCTCCTCGACGGGGCGCGGCTCCCCGTACGGCGGGGGCGGGCCTCGGGGAGGGGACGGCGGTGGAGGACAGGGGTGGCGCGGGCGGCGCACGCGGCGCTGCGGGGCTTGGGCCGCTGATCGGCCGGGACGGCGACCTGCGGGTGCTCCGTGAACGGCTGCGCATCGGGGCGGGCGGCGGTGCGCTGCTGCTGGCCGGGGAGGCGGGCGTCGGGAAGAGCGCCGTGCTGGACGCGCTCGCCGGGTCCGCGCTCGCGGACGGCGTCCGGGTGCTCCGGGCCGCCGGCGTGGAGTTCGAGGCCCACTGCGGCTACTCGGGCCTCAATCAGATCCTCTTCCCGTTCCTGGACGCCCTGGAGCATCTCGACACCGCCCTGCGCGCCGCCCTCCGGGTGGCGCTCGGTTTCGACACCGGCCGGCCGCCGGAACAACTCCTGGTCTCCAACGCCGTGTTGCGGCTCCTCCAGAGGGTCTCCGACGGTGATCCGTTGCTCGTCGTCATCGACGACCTGCACTGGGTCGACCGCGCCAGCAGCACGGTGCTCGGGTTCGTGGCCCGGCGGGTGACCGGCCTGGGCGTCAGTTTCGTGGCGGCGGCGCGCTCCGGCGAACTGAGCCCGCACGAGGCGGGCGCCCTGCCCACCTACGACCTTCCGCCCCTGGACGACGAGGCGGCGGCCACGCTGCTCGGCACCAGGGTCCCCGGGCTCACGCGCGGTGTGCGGCGGCGGCTGCTGGCCGAGGCGAGCGGCAATCCGCTGGCGCTGCTGGAACTTCCGACCGCCCTGCGGCCCGCCGCCGAGGACTCCCCCGCCGTCCTGCCCCTGAGCAGCCGACTGGAGACACTGTTCGGTTCGCGGGTCACCGGCCTGCCCGCGCCCGCCCGGAAACTGCTCCTGCTCGCGGCCCTGGAGGGGACCGGCGACCTGGGCGTGCTGCAGGCGGCCGCCCGCCGGGTCGCGGGCGGGTACGACCTGGACGACCTCGCGCCGATCGAACGCGACCGACTGGTGCACATCGAGGAGGGCGGGCAGCGGCTGAGGTTCCGTCATCCGCTGATCCGTTCCGCCGTCGTGGGGCACGCCCCGAGCGGCGAACGGCGTGCCGCGCACGCGGCCCTGGCCCACGTGCTCGTCGACCAGCCCGAGCGCCGCGCCTGGCACCTGGGCGAGGCCACGCTGGAACCCGACGAGGAGGTCGCCGCGCTGCTGGAGCACGCCGCGGGCCTCACCCTGCGCCGCGGGGACGCCGGCGGGGCCGTGCGGACGCTGATCCGGTCGGCCTCCCTCACCCCCGAAGGGCCGAACCGCAGCCGTCGTCTCGCGGAGGCGGCCTACCTGGGCGCCGAGTCCACCGGAGCCCTGGCCAGTGCCCGCCGGCTGCTCGACGACGCGCGCCAGGCCGCCCCGGAGGGGACGGACTCGCTCCACTCGGCCACGGCGTCGGCGCTGCTCCTCCTCAACGGGGACGGCGACGTCGACACCGCCCACCGCCTGCTGAGCGGCGCGATCGAGTCCGCGGCCGGCGCCCACCGGTACCGGGCCGACGACAAGGCGCTCGTCGACGCGCTGCACGTGCTCGCCGTGGTCTGCTTCTTCGGCGCCCGGCCCGACCTGTGGCACTCCTACTACCCGGTCGTGGAACGCCTCACCCCGGAGCCGCCGGCCATCCTGACCGTCCTGGGACGGACCTTCTCCGACCCCGCCCGCACCGGGGCGGCCGCGCACGGGCAACTCGACGTCCTCATGGCCTCGCTGGCCGGTGTGGCCTCCCTGACCGGCGCCGGTATCGCCGGCGTGGCCGACGTGACCGGCGTGGCCGGCACGGCCGACCCGGTGCGGATCACCCGCGTGGGGACCGGCGCCCTCTACCTCGACCGCCTCGGCGAGGTCCGCGAAGCGGCGTGGCAGGTGGTGCGGGCCGGGCGCGAAGGCGGCCCGGCCCGACGGTACATCTCGGCGCTCATCCACCTGTGCCTCGACAACTACCTCACCGGCGGCTGGGACGAGGCGCTGGACCTCGCCCGGGAGGGCCTTCGGGCGTGCGAGGAGCACGGGTACAGCGCCTTCGCCTGGTACTTCCTGTACATCAGGGCCATCGTCCTGGGCGCCCGCGGGCACACGGACGAGAGCCTGGCGACGGCCGAGGGCATCATCGGCTGGGCCGCGCGGCACGGCGCGCCCTGCGCCGCCCACTACGCCCACCACGCCGCCGTGGCGGCCCTGGGCTGCGGGGACTTCGCGCTCGCCTACCGGCACGCCGACGCGGTCAGCCCGGCGGGCACCCTGGCCTCGCACGTCCCCCACGCGCTGTGGGTGGCCACGCACCTCGTGGAAGCCGGTGTCCGCGGCGACCGGCGTAAGGAGGCCGTCGCGCACGTCCGGGCCATGCGCGAGGCCGGCCTCGCCGCCGTGTCGTCCCGGCACGCCATGCTGGTGGAGGCCTCGGCCGCCCTGTGCACCGACGACGACGAGGAGGCCCTGCGCCTCTTCGCCCTCGCACTGGACACCCCCGGCGGCGAGCGGTGGCGCTTCGACCACGCCCGGGTCCGCCTCGCCTACGGTGAGCGAATGCGAAGGGCCCGGGCCACCGCCGAGTCCAGGACAGTCCTGCGCGCCGCGCTCGCGGCCTTCGAGGACCTGGGCGCCCGGCCGTGGGCCGAACGCGCACAGCAGGAACTGCGGGCCGCAGGCGGGAACGGGCGCCGAGCCGCCGGCCCGAGCGCCCAGGAGACGGAGATCGCCCGCCTCGCCGCATCCGGACTGACCAACCGGCAGATCGCCGACCGCCTGTTCCTCTCCCACCGGACCGTCGGCGCACACCTCTACCAGATCTACCCGAAGCTGGGCATCACCTCCCGCACCATGCTGCGCGACGCCCTCGACCCGACGGCCGGCGGCCCCGGCCGGCCGTAGCGGCGGTCGCGGCGGTCGTAGCGGCAGCCGTAGCGGCAGCCGTAGCGACGGTCGTAGCGACGGACGCCCGGCTTCGGGGGTGCTCCTCACCCGTGTCGACGAGCTGACGATCCGACGGACGGCACCGCGAGGGGGACGGTCCGGGGCGCTCCGAGTCCACCCGTTCAGCGCCTATGGCGCCGCAGACGGTTCGGGTAGACATGGCCTGCTCGCATCCCCCGACGATCACAGGAGCTGAACCCGCCGTGGACAAGGACCAGCTGGCCCACCTGGAGCAGCGGATCAACCACCTCGCCACCGTGACGAAGTCGGTCACCACCGATGGCTTCGACGAACTGCTCACGATCATCCACCGGCCGGGGTGGACCACGCCGGCCGAGATCGCTCTCGTCACCGGCGCCGTCGACGTGCTGATTCGGCAGACCGAGATCGTCGCCGAGGCGCGCAAGGGCCTCATGGACGGCGCCAGGTCGGTCGCGGCCGGCTGACCCGACCCGGCTGAACCAAGACCCGGCCGGGCCACCAGGGCGTACGGAGGTACGCCGCCGGTGGCCCGGCCGCTCGCCGTGGCCCTGGTGGTGCCGCAGGTCTGACGCCCGCGTGGGCAACCGGCCGGTGGGCCGGTTGCCCACGCCCGCCCCGTGGTGGCGAGGCCGCTCAGCCGAAGGCCGCTCGGCCGGTCGCGCCGACGAGGCCGGTCGGCCGGGTCAGCCGAGGGGGCGGCAGAGCAGGGCGTCCGGGGCGCCGTAGTGGAGCCAGCGCCAGGTGTAGGCGACGCCCGCGAGGTATTCGTCGTCGGCGCACTGGCCCTTGTAGTGGCCCGGCGCCCAATCGCTCGTGACCGAGCCGCCGCTGGTGGGCCGGTTGTCGCCGTGGTCGAACCAGACGTTGCGGCCGGTGGCGGGCAGCGGTCCGGCCGCGGGTGCGCAGAGCAGGGCGGACATGGCGTCGCTGTGCACGCTGTAGCCGACGGCAACGGTGTGGTCGGGGCACTGGAGCTTGTTGTAGCCGGACGCCCAGTCGCCCTCGGTGACGTACCGTTCGTCGGTGACGGTGACCCAGTCGCCGCTGCCCGTGGCCGGTTCGCCCGCGTCGGTGCACAGGCCCCGGCTGTCGCCGCGGCCAAGGGCGACCAGGCGTTGGCCGTCCGGGCAGGTGCCCTTGCGGTTGCCGCTGTTCCAGTCCGGGCGGGCGAGCATCCGGCGGGAGGCGTTCTGGTCGCCGTGGTCGAGGTCGAGCATGTTCCAGTGGTTCGGCTGCGCGACCGGGCCGGTCAGCGCGGGGGCGTCGACGAGTTTGTTCCAGTCGGTGGCCCGCCAGTCGCCGGGGTCGCTCAGGCCGAGCCGTTTGCCGGCCGGGTCGTAGGAGAGCAGGGCCCAGGTGTCCAGCGGCCGGCCGGTGGTGTCGGCCCAGCCGACGAGTGGCCAGATGGCGAAGTCGGTGTCGCGGGCGGCGAGGAGGTCGGTGAAGGTGTGCAGCCAGGCCTGTTCCTTGGTGTCGGTGGAGCCGCGTCCGCCCGCGCCGAACTCGCTGATCCACACCGGGGCGGTGAAGTGCTGCCCGGCCTGGGTGACGAACAGCGCCTGGTCGTCCACCACTTGGCCGAGCTGTTCGGGGGTGAAGTCCTCGTAGCGGGGGTCGTTCGTCGCTCCCGGGCCGCTGCCCGCACCGGTGTTGGCCGGTCCGGTGTAGGCGTAGAAGTGCGCGGAGTACACCAGCTTGCCGGAGTCGATCAGGGTGTTGGAGAGGTTGCGGACCGGGGTGAGCGTCGGGCGGCCGTGGCTGAACGGCGCGGCGGGGATGCCGTACCAGTTGATGCCCTCCATGATGACGAGCATGTCGGGGTCGGCCTGGAGGATGCGGTTTCCGGCCTCCTCGAAGGCGGCGTACTCGTCGTGGGCGTCGCCCAGGCCCCAGTTGGGGTCGTCCCAGGTGTCGCGGCGGACCTCGTTGCGCAGGTCGGCGCCCACCACCCGCTTGTTCGCCTGGTAGCGGTTCACCATGAACAGCCAGTCGTCCTCCCACGCCTGCGTGGACTGGCCGCTGTTCCAGCGCTCGTTGCCGTCGAGGCCGCAGCAGAAGCGGTAGCTCGTGGTGTGGTTGTTGAGGATGACCGCGAAGCCGTCGGCGGTGAGCGCCGCGACCACGGCGTCGTACACCTGCAGCGGGGTCCTGCCCTTCAGCTGGGGGTTGGCGGCGACGGCGGAGTCCGGCACCGGGGCGGTGTCGTGGATCATCGCGTTGGCGAAGGGCAGCCGGATGCTGTTGAGGCCGAGCCCGTGGTAGTCGGCCAGGAGGCGCGCCATCGGCACCCGGTCCAGGCCCAGCGGGATGTTGTGCGACACCTGTCCGGCCTGGTTGTTCGCGGGGTCGTCGACGTTCCCGCTGCCCTCCCAGGTGCCTTGTGCCCCGGCCCAGTTGGCGGCCTTCAGCTTGAAGCGGTCGCCGTTCGCGTCGACGATGTAACGCCCGCGGGTGCTGAGCGGGCCGGTCCAGGACACCGCCGACTGCCCGACGGTGGTGCCTGTCGGGGCCGCACTCGCGGTGCCCGTCGCCATCCCGGCGAGTACGGGCAGGCAGGCGGCCAGGGCGAGCAGGCGCCTTCCGAATCTCTTCATGGTCATCCCGGTTGAGGTGAGGGTGGCTCGGATTTGACGGGGACCGACCATACGTCGGACAGGTGACCGCCGGGTAGCCCGCAACCCGACGGACTGCGGGCTACGGGCTACGGGCTGTGCGGGCTACGGGCTGTGCGGGCTACGGGCTTTGCGGGCTGCGGGCCGCCCGGGGTCGGGCCGTTACCGCAGGACGCCGCGCACGGCCTCCGGGTCGGTGGGCGACAGGCCGGCCGCGGGGGCGGTCGCGGGCGCGGCCTTGGCGGCGGCCGGCGGCGGCGTCACGTACACCGGGGCCGGGTCGGCTTCGGGCGCGCAGGTCTTGGCGATCCGTCCCTTGCCCTGGGGCAGGCTTCCGTCGCGCAGGTAGGCGGTGAAGGTGTCGTCCAGGCAGGCGTTGTCGTGGAAGAGGATCTCGTGGAAGCTGCCGCCGTTCTGGACGACCAGCTTGGAGCCGGGCAGCGCGTCGTGCATGGCGAGCCCGCCCTCGTACGGGGTGGCGGCGTCCTCGGTGGCCTGGAAGAGCAGGACCGGGGGCAGGCCCTTGCCGGTGATCTTCAGCCGGCCCGCCGGGTTGCCCTGGTAGGGCCAGAACATGCAGGCAGCGTTGTACCACATGTTGTTATAGGTGTAGAAGGGCGCGGTCGCGTTCACCTTGGCCTGGTCCTTCTTCCAGACCTCCCAGTCGCGCGGCCAGGCGTTCTCGGTGCACTGGGCGGCGTTGTAGGCCGGGAAGGCGCCGTCGTCGGCGCCCGGGGCGGCGTACCGGTTGTACGCGATGTTCAGCGGACGGCTGTCGTGCTGGGTGAGGTAGGCGGAGAGCACGGTGGCCATCCGGGGCCAGCGCAGGAAGTTGTAGCCGCCGCCGTAGAAGGTGTCCTCGAACTCGGCCGGGCCGATCTTGCCGGGGGCCGGGGCGGCGTCCACCGGCTCCTTGCGCAGCGCGTCCTCGACCTGGTGGTAGGCCTGCTCGACGGCGGCGGCGTCGGTGCCCAGGTGGTAGACGGAGTCGGCCTTGGCGGTCCAGGCCGCGAAGGCGTCGAAGCGGCGCTGGTGCTCCTTGTCCTGCAGGATGTTGTGGTCGTACCAGCTGATGGTCGGTCCGACGATGCTGTCCAGCACCATCCGGCGCACGTGCGAGGGGAAGAGCTGGCCGTAGGTGGAGCCCAGCGAGGTGCCCCAGGACCCACCGTAGAAGTTGATCTTCGGAACGCCGAGCGCCCGGCGGATGCTGTCCATGTCGCGGGCGTTGTCGACGGTGGTCATGTGCGGCAGCAGCCAGGACCAGTCGGCCGCGCAGTCCGCGGCGTAGCCGGCCGCCTTCTTCAGCCAGGCCTTCGACGTGCCCTGGCTCACCTGGTAGTCGGGGCGCTCGGCGTCGAAGTAGTGGGCGTCGCAGACCACATGGGGGTCGCTGCCGTTGGTGCCGCGCGGGTCGAAGCCGATCCAGTCGTAGGTCGAGGCGACGTCCGCCGGGAGCTTGCCGGAGATGTAGCCGGGCATCCAGAGCCCGGAGTCGCCGGGGCCGCCGGGGTTGAGCAGGATCGGGCCCTGCTGCTTGTCCTTGGGCGCGGTGGCGGGGAGCCGGTTCAGCTTGATGGCGATCTTCCGCCCGTGCGGGTCGGCGTAGTCCACCGGCACGTCGAGCATCGCGCACTGCAGCGCGGGGGTGGTGGCATCGTTGCAGGAGCTCCAGACGAGCTTGCCCTGACCGGTGTCGACCAGGTCCGTGGCGTCGGGTCCGGCGGCAGAGGCAGAGGTTCCGCCGAGGGCGGCGACGGCCGCGACGGCCGCGAACAGGGCGATGGCTTTTCTCATGGGGAGCATGATGTGACATGTGCAATGGCACATCCAGAGGGGCGGCCGGAATTTGCCAAGCTTTGACCATTTCTGGCTGACCGATCATCAGACTTCTCCTCCCTTGGGGAGGTTGTCCGTGCGGGCACTGACGATCCGTGGCTAGCATCTGAAATGCCTTCCGTTCGAGCGCTCATCGCCTGGGAGGGGCGGCGCCGGACAGCCCCCCGACAGGAGAGTCATGCGCGCGTCCCACGAGCACGTCCACCCCGTCAGCGACCGCCCCACGACGGCCGATGTCGCCCTGCCACCGGCCCTGCCCTACCCCGACGGCTGGGCCGCACTCGCATTCTCCGCCGAACTCGAGCCCGGCACCGTCCTCACCCGCCAACTCGCCGGCGAGGACGTCGTGCTGTACCGGCTGCGCAACGGCCGTCTGCGCGCGATCCGTCCGTACTGCCCGCACCTGGGCGCCCACCTCGGCCTCGCCGAGGTCGAGGGCGACGACCTGGTCTGCCCCTTCCACCGGTTCGCCTTCGACGCCGACGGCCGCTGCGTACGGACCGGCTACGGCACCCCGCCGCCGAAGGCCGCCCTGGCGCAACTGCCGGTGCGGGAGGTCAACGAGGCCGTCTTCGTCTGGCGCCACCACGACGGCCGGGAGCCCGACTGGGAGATCCCGTCCTGGCACCTGCTCGGCGACGGACGGCAGCCGCTGCGCTACGCCTCCTTCGAGATGCCCGGCTACGCCCAGGACGTCATGGAGAACTCCTTCGACCTGGGCCACTTCGTCACCCTGCACGGCTGGCCGCAGGGCGAGCTGGCGGCCCCCGTGACCTTCGACGGCACCCGCTTCCACATCTCGATGCGGGTGCGGGAGACCTTCCCGCTACTCGGCCTGCGGCAGGTCGACGTGGAGGTGGACGGGTACGGCCTCGCCGCCCTGCACACCGATGTGCGCACGCCCTCGCTCGGCCTGGAGATCTGCTCGCTGGTGATGGCCACCCAGGTCGCCCCCGGCCGGATGCAGCTGCGGCAGGCGAGCCGCTTCGTCATGCGGGAGCCGGCCGGCCTGCCGCCGGCCGTCGCCCGGACGGTCAGCCGCGCGGTGACCGCGATGCTGGCGGGGCCCATGTTCAAGCGCAACCTCGAATTCACCGCGGCCGACTTCCCGATCTGGTCCACCAAGAAGTACCTGTCGCCGCCCCGGCTCGCCGCCGGCGACGGGCCGATCGGCACGATGCGGCACTGGGCCCGGCAGTTCTACCCGGCGGACCACCAGGCGCACCTCCCGGCGCCGGCCGCGACCCCCGCGAGCGGCACCCCGGGCGGCGCCCCCGCGGGCACCCCCAGCGGCGTCGCCCGCGGCTGAACGGCGCCCGCCCGTACGGGATCCGTCCCCCGCATCCGCAACCGGAACCGCGCCTCCGGGCGGTACCGTCTGGCGTGGAGTACGGGGCGGGAGCGGCGAGGGGAGAATCGGCGTGGAGGCGCTGGGGGACGGGGATCCGCGGCAGGTCGGCGAGTACCGCCTGCTGCGGAGACTCGGTGCGGGCGGAATGGGCCGGGTGTACCTGGGCCGTACGGCGGGCGGGCGCACCGTGGCCGTCAAGCTGGTGCACGACCAGTACGCGACAGACCCGGAGTTCCGGGTCCGGTTCCGCAACGAGGTGGCCGCCGCCCGGCGGGTCGGCGGGCGGTGGACGGCCCCGGTACTGGACGCGGACACCGAGGGCGCCCAGCCGTGGGTGGCCACCGGATACGTCGCCGGCCCCTCCCTGGGCACCGCCGTACGGGACTTCGGCCCGCTGCCCGAACCGGCCGTCCGCTCGCTCGGCGTGGGGCTGGCCGAGGCCCTGCAGGCCGTTCACGCACAGGGATTGGTGCACCGGGACGTCAAGCCGTCGAACGTGCTGCTGGCGCTGGACGGCCCGCGGCTGATCGACTTCGGGATCACCCGGGCCCTGGACGCGGCGACCGCGCTCACCCGCTCCGGCTTCGTGGTCGGCTCCCCCGGCTACCTCTCCCCCGAGCAGGCCGAGGGCCGGGGTGCCGGGCCCGCCTCGGACGTCTTCTCACTGGGCGCCGTGCTCGCCCACGGCGCCACCGGCACCGCACCGTTCGGCTCCGGGGTGAGCGCGGCCGTGATGCTCTACCGGGTGCTCCACGAGGAGCCCGAACTCGACATCGCGGACCAGGAGTTGCATGCCATCGTGGCGGACTGCCTGGCCAAGGCCCCGGACCGGCGGCCCACCCCGGAGCAGTTGCGCGAGCGGCTGACGGCGCACGACCGGACGGCGGGCGAGCGGCTGGAGGGGCGGACCTGGCTGCCGCCTGCGATCGCCGCCGCGCTGGCCACCCTGGCCGTCGAGCTGCTGGACCTGGACGGCGAGTCACCCGCCCGACCCAGCCCCCGACCGGGCCTCCGACCGGCCGCGCAATCGCCCGCCCAACAGGCCGCTCAACCGGCCTCGCCTCCGGGGCGGTTCGGGCCGGCGCCGGCCTGGGCCACTCTGCCGCCCCCGCCGTCCGCTGCCACCACCGTCCCCGCACCGCCCCCGCGCGCCTACCCGCCGTACCCGCACCCGCACCCGCGCCCGGCGCAGCCCGGCCCCCGCCGCGCGGGTCGCGCCACCCTGGTCCTCGTCGCCGTGCTGGCCGTCGCACTGGCGGGCACCGCGGTGTTCCTGGCCACCCGCGACGAAGACACCGGCACCGCGAAGCCGCCGCCGTCGACCTCGGCGGCCCCCGCCACCCCCACCGCGACGTCCGACGGCGCGATCCCGGCCGCCTTCCTCGGCACCTGGCAGGGCACCCTGGGCAGCGAACAGACCTTCCTCAAGCCCGACTTCACGATCGTCCTGAGCCAGGGCCGCCCCAACGACCCGGTCGCCCAGATCCACAACAACGGCGGCGTCGGCACCCGTTACTGCGACGCCGTCGCCAACCTCGTCCAGGCCACCGCCGACCGGGTGGTCCTGCGCACCGCCCCGATGAACTCGCTGAGCGGCTGCGCCGCCGACCCGCACGACCAGGTGTACACCCGCAACCCGGACGGCAGCCTGCACCTGCTGGTCGGCGGATTCTCGGGCGACCTGCGGAAGAAGTAGCCCCTGCGGGCCCCATGTCCCCCCCGGCCCCGTGTCCCCGATGGCGCCCGCGTGCGGCGGGGCGGCCCCACCCCGGTTGCCGCTCCGCCGCGTCGGGCTGCCCGGAAGCCCCCACCAGAGCGCCCGGAACCGCGCTCGACGGGCACTCGAGGAATCCGGCCCCCGCCGCTTGGCAGAACTAGGGTGCGACGCGTCCACCCCACCATCCCCCGGTTTCGAACACCTGTCCGCCCCAGGGGCCCGAGCACGAGTTCGAGTACGAGTACGAGCAGCACCTGACACGACCACGTGACCCGCGCACCGACAACCGTCCCGCGCACGAAGGGAGAACCGCCATGCAGCTCAGAGTCCTCGGCCCCCTCACCGCCGACCTCAACGGCATCTCCGTCGTCCCCTCCGCAGGCAAGCAGCGCCAGATCCTCGCCCTCCTGGCGCTCTACCCGAACCGGGTCCTGCCCACGGCCACCCTGATCGAGGAGATCTGGGGCGACGACCCGCCCAGACAGGCGCTCACCACGATGCAGACGTACATCCTGCAGCTGCGCCGCCGCATCACCCAGGCCCTCGGGCCGACCCCGCACACCACCGCCAAGGACATCCTCACCACCCGGCACGGCGGCTACCAGCTCACCGCGCACGCGGACGACCTGGACGTCCACACCTACGACCTGCTGCTCACCCAGGGCCAGCACGCCTTCAACCACGGCCACGACCACCAGGCCGCCGCCCGCTTCCGCCAGGCCCTCGCGCTCTGGCACGGCCCCGCCCTCGTCGACGTGCGGCCCGGGCCGATCCTCACCATCGAAATCATGCGCCTGGAGGAGAGCCGGCTGATCACCCTGGAGCGGCGCATCGACACCGATCTGCGGCTCGGCCGGCACAACGAGCTGATCCCCGAACTCACCCACCTGACCCACCAGCACCCGCACCACGAGGGCCTGCACGCCCAGGCCATGGTCGCGCTCTACCGGGCCGGCCGACAGACCAGCGCCCTCACCGCTTACCACCACCTGCGGCGCCGGCTGACCACCGAACTCGGCATCCAGCCGTCCCCGCACCTGCAGCACCTGCAGCACGCCATCCTCACCCTGGACCCGACCCTCAACACGCCCACCACCGCCCACCCGACCACCTACAACCTGTACTCGGCCTGAGCCCCGCCCGGATGGCCGCGCCCGCCGACCTCTCCCAGCCCTCACCCACAGGACGCGTCATGACCACCGCACCCGAGCAACCCCTCGCCCTGATCACCGGCGGCACCCGCGGCATCGGCCTGGCCATCGCCCGCGAACTCGGCAGCCGCGGCCACCGTGTCTTCATCTGCGCCCGCACCGCCCAGCACATCGACCAGGCGCTGGCCACCCTGCGCGGCGAGGGTCACCAGGCCGACGGCCTGCCCTGCGACGTCCGCGACCCCCGCCAGGTCGCCGAGCTGATCCGGCACGCGGTCGCCGAACACGGCCCGATCAGCGTGCTGGTCAACAACGCCGGACGCACCGGCGGCGGGCCCACCGCGACCACCACCGACGACCTGTGGTACGACGTTATCGACACCAATCTGAACGCCGTCTTCCTGGTCACCCGGGAAACCCTCCGGCACGGCCACATCACCAGCACCACGCACCCCCGCATCATCAACATCGCGTCCACGGCCGGGAAACAGGCCGTCACCCTGGGCGCGCCGTACACCGCGAGCAAGCACGCCGTGATCGGCTTCACCCGGGCGCTGGCCAAAGAGCTGGCTCCCACCGGCACCACCGTCAACGCCATCTGCCCCGGCTACGTCCAGACCCCGCACACCACCCGGATCCACCACGAGTACGCGACGGCCTACAACACCACCCCCGAGACCATCCACCAGCACTTCCGGACGCACATCCCGCTCGGCCGCTACACCACCCCCGAGGAGGTCGCCTCGCTGGCCGGCTACCTCACCACCCCGACCGCCGCCAGCATCACCGCCCAGGCACTCAACGTCTGCGGTGGCCTCGCCACCCAGTAACCCCGGCGCGATCCTGGCCGGCCCACGGGAAGGACTCGGGCTCCGGTGCCCGCTGATCAGTGATGACGAACCGTCAGTTCTCCAGCGCACCCGTCACCTTGCTGGTGTCCGGCGCACCCGCGCCCGAGCCCTGCCTGCCCGCCGCCCGCCCGCCGAGACGGCTCGACGCCGGGGCGGTGAGCGCCGCACTGGCCCGCACGGCGGCCGGGCCCCGGCCGGCCGCCGTCCGGCCCGCCCGGGCGAAGGAGTACCTGCTGGTCGAGCTGCACCGGACGTACCGGCCGGACGTGCTGCGCGCCGCGCTGGAGGCCGCTCTGCAGGCCGTCCTGCCGGAGCCGGGCGGCACCGGGGCGGACCTGCTGTGGCAGCGGACGGCGAAGGCCCCGGAGGACCTCGACCGGGTGCTCACCGAGCTGGGGCGCAGCCTCGCCACCGGGCCCCGGCTGCGGGCGGTCCTGGTCGAGGACCCACGGGATGGCAGGTCCGGCCCGGACAGCCCGCACGACTCGGACGGCACGCACGGCACGCACGGCGCGCACGACCCGGTGCGGCTCTTCGTCGGCCTCGCTCCCGGCCCGCCCGGGCCCGCCCTCGCGCTGCTGGAGGAGCTGCGCCAAGCGCTGGCGCACCCGCCGGAGCCCGTCACCGTGCCGACCAGCGCGCTGCAGCGGGAGATGCTGCGCCAGGTCCTCGGGCAGCCGGACCACGGCGGTCGGCACGTCGAACAGCTGTCCTGGCACTGGCACGGGCCGCTGGACACCGAACGCTTCACGGCGGCCTGGCAGTCCGTCATCGACCACGAGACGGTGCTGCGCGCGGCCTTCGACTGGGACGAGGACGGCGACGGGAACGGCAACGGGAACGGCGCCGAAGACCGCAACGGCGGCCGCGACCGCGAGCCGTGGATGGTGCTCCACGAACACGCCGCCCCCGAGGTCACCCGGCACCCGCACGACGCCGCCGACTGGGACGAACTGCTCGCCGCCGACCGCCGACGCGGCTTCGACCTGCGCCGCCCCGCCCTGCTGCGCGCCACCCTGCTCGACACCCCGCCGGACGCCGACGAGGGACCCGCCACCCGGGTGCTGCTCAGCTACCACCACGCGATGCTGGACGGTTGGAGTGTGCGCCTGCTGCTGCAGTCCTTCTACCGCGCCTACCTCACCGGCGGCGTCCTGCCCGGCGGCGAGCGCCGCCCCGACATACGCGACCACGCCCGCTGGCTGCAGGCCGAAAACACCGACGCCGCACGGCAGTTCTGGTCCACCCGGCCCGGCGCCGCCGCCGTCCTGCCGCTCGCCCCCGACCCGCGCCGACGCGGCAGCGGCCGAGCCCGGCGCCGCCTCACCCCGTACGAGGCGGTACGGCTGCGCGGCTGGGCAGCCGCCTGGGGCGCGGGCGAGAGCAGCGCGCTACAGGCCGCCTGGGCGCTGCTGCTGTACCGCGCCGCGCAGGCCGGCCGGCCCCGCCGCCCGGCCCAGGCGGTGCGGGTCGGCTTCGCGGTGACCGTCTCCGGCCGGGGCATCCCGCTGGACGGCATCGACCGGCTGCCCGGCGCGCTGCGCAACCCGCTGCCGATCACCGTCCGGGTCCACCCGGGCACCACCGTGCCGCAACTGCTCGCGGCACTGCGCGACGGGGTCCTCGACCTCGCCGCGTACGAGTGGGTCTCCCCCGGGCAGGCACACCACTGGACCGCCGGCTCACGCGGACCACGGCCCAACAGCCTCGTCGTGCTGGAACACCAGCCGCCCGCGGCGCACCACCTGCGGCTGGAGACCGACCTGGCCGCACACGGCATCCACGTGGAGAGCCCGGCACCGGCCGGCACCTTCACCTCGTACCCGATCACCCTCGCCGCCCACTACGACACCACCGGCGGCCTGGTCCTCACCACCACCCACGACCGCGCCCTGCTCGCCGACCAGGACGCCGTCGAACTCCTCAGCCAGAGCGCCCACTTGCTGCGCAGCTTCCCGGACCTGCCGAGCGCGCTGAGCACCACCGAGGTGCTGCGCACCACGCTCGCCGGACAGCCGGCGCCACGGCTGGGCGACCCCGGGGGCGGCGCCGCGGAGTCCGCGGGCCGCCCGGACGGCCCGGGCGACCCGGGCCGCCCAGCGGGCTCCGGGGTCCCGGGCGCGGACAGCCCGGCGGTGCGGCTGGACGTGCTGCGCCAGGCCACCCGCCCGGGCGCGGGCTGGGTGCTGCTGCTGTCCCCGCCCGGCGCCCCGCGCACCCGCTACCCCGGCGCCGCCCACGGCTGGCCCGGCCCGCAGGCCCTCGGTGTGCTGCGCCCGGTCGAGACCGACCCACCGGCCGCCGCCTACCGGCCGGTACTCGGCCCGCTGCTGGAGTCCCGCGCTCCGGTCGCACTCGTCGCCCCGCCGGGGCTCGGCGTGACCGCGTACGAGATCGCCCGGCTGGGCCCCCCGGCCCACCCGCCACTGGTGGTGCTGCTCGGCGGGGACAGCGACCTGGCGGCAGTGGCGGCGCTACTGGGCGGGCGGACGTAACCCGCCCGGCGGGCCGTGCCCGCACCCGCGCGAGGACCAACTCCACTGCGTGCCGGCGGAGTCGCAGCCGGCGTGCGCAGCCCAAGGCGGACCGCGACGCGGTCGGGCACCTCGCCGGAGCAGGCGGGCACCCGGCGCCCGGGCGGCACTACGGTGGGCCTCATGGCCCGTTTCGTCCTGACCCGCCGTTCGCCGCTGCCGCCGGCCGTCTGCTGGGAGCGGCTGACGGCCTGGCCCCGGCACGGGGAGCGGGTGCCGTTCACCCGGGTCGGCGTCGCCCGGGGCACCGGCCGGGAGGCAGGCGACGTCGTCCTGGCCCGGACGTCCGTCGGGCCGCTGCGGTTCGACGACCCGATGGAGATCGTCGAGCTGGTCGCTCCCGCACCCGGGCGCGACGGGCTCTGCCGGTTGGTCAAGCGCGGCCGCCCGGTGCGTGGCGGGGCCGTGCTGCGAGTCCGGGCCGTGGACGGCGGCAGTGAGGCGGTCTGGGCGGAGGAGCTGCGGATCGCCGGTCTGCCCCGGTTCGCCGATCCGGTCATCGCTGCCCTGGGGCGCGTCGTGTTCGGCCGGGTGCTGGACCGGCTGCTGGAGCCGTAGTCCGCGAACGCCCTCCGGCCGACCTCAGGGCGCCGGCCTGCCGCAGGGCCCTGGCCTGCCTCGGGGCCGGACCAGAGCTCAGGGCCCGACCAGAGCTCAGGGCCCGGGCCGGTGCGGGTGCCACTCCGCCAGCAGGATGGTGGCGTCGTCGCGCAGCTGGTGGTCCTGGTGCGTGACCAGGGCGTGGATCAGGTGGCGCAGGGCCTCGGGGGCGGGGTCTCCGCCGGCCATGTGCTGGACCAGGGTGTCGGTCAGGCGGTGTTCCCCGAAGAGTTCGCCGGAGGTCGAGCGGGCCTCGGTGACCCCGTCGGTGTAGACCAGCAGCCGGTCGCCGGGCTGCAGTCTGGCGTGGTGGACGGGCTGCGGACCGTCCTCGTGGAAGCCGAGCCCGAGCGGCAGTTCGGCGTGCCGGCGCAGGGCGTCCGGGACGACACGGCCGTCCCGGATGAGCAGGGGCGGCGGGTGGCCGCAGTTGACCCAGGCCAGTTCGCCGGTGGCCGTGTCAAGGTCGGCGATCACCGCGGTCAGCAGCCGGTCGGGGATCCACTGGGCCAGCGTGCGGTCGATGGCCCGGACGATGTCGGCCAGGCCGCCGCCGGCCCGTCGGGTGCAGCGGCAGGCGGCCAGCGCGACCGAGCTGGCGCCACCGGAGGCCAGGTCGTGGCCCATCGCGTCGAACAGGGACACGTGCAGGCGGCTGCCCGCCATCGAGTGGTCGAAGGCGTCCCCGCCCACGTCGTAGGCCGGTTCCAGGACGGCGCTGGAGGTGACGTGGCGAGTGCCGATGGTGCGTGGTGGCAGGAAGGCCCACAGCAGTTCGGCCTGGAGGCTCATCCGCTCCCTGCGTCCGACCTCCACGATGACGTCGCTGTACGCGCTCTTCGACACCACCAGCAGCGCGACCAGGGCCGCCAGCGCCTCGCAGCCGTCGATCGTGCCCCGGTCCCGCGCCCCGCCTTCGATCCGCAGGACGCCGATCCGCTCGACTCCGTCGACCAGCGGGAACCAGCCGACCGTGGACGGTCCCGAGGAGAGCTGGGTCTGCTGCAGCCGGTAGGCGCGGCCGCCGAGTGTCCCCTCGATGTCGATCTGGTGGCCGTCAGCCCCGTCCTCGGAACCGGGCAGCGGGACGAGGTGCCGCTGCTGGACATCGGCCAGGAAGACCCACGCCCCGTCCGCGCCCAGCGCGCGGGCCGCCTCCCGGACCAGCCCGGGCAGCTCCGCCGCCCCGCCCTCCCGGGAACCGGCCAGCAGCCGGGCCAGCACGCCGCCCAGCACGGCATCGTCGTCGCAGCTCACCGCTCGCACCTCCTGTCGGCTCCGCGCCTTCCCAGTGACGGCCCGATGCCGCACGTACGGACGGGGCCACGCATGGACGCGGCCGAAGCGGGCACACGCCGTTGCCGAACGGCTCGCTCCCCGTGGAAGGACGATCCCCATGCTCATTCTCGTTCTCGTCCTGTTGCTCGCGCTCATCCTGGGCGGTGCGGGCTTCGCCCTACACATCCTGTGGTGGATCGCGCTCGCCGTCCTGGTGCTGTGGGTCCTGGGCTTCGTGTTCACCTCGGGTGACCGCGGCGGCGGCCGACGGTGGTACCGGTGGTAGCCGTACCCCTCGCAGGACCGTCGCCCCGGCCATGGCCGGGGCGACGGTCCTGGCCGGGGCGGCCCCGGCCGGCGCGGGCGCGGGCCTGTCACGGCGCCCGGGTGTCGGCTGCGGGCGGCTCGGGCTCGCCGTCGTCCTCCCCCTTGGCCCGGACGTCCGGCGGTGTGGGGGCGGTGATGTTCCGCTGCTCCGAGGACCGCTCGCGCGTCTCGTCGTCGACCTGCGGGGTTTCGTTCGCCTCGGGAACGCTCATGGCAATCGTCCTTCCGTCAACGTGTCGGCCAGGGTGGCCTCCACCAGGGTGGCCTTCAGTGGTGCGGTGACCGCCGGGCTCAGGGCTCAGACCTCCTCCTCCATGCCGATGGCCTTTTCGAGTGCGCTGCGGGCGTCGCCCGGGTCCTTCCCGTCGGCCTGCCGCAGCAGGGCGGTGGCAATGGCGTCGAGTTTGCGCTGGACGGCGTGCTCCGCTCGGCGTTCGGCGTTCTTGAGCAGGGTCAGGAGCAGGAGGTTCAGCGCGGTCATGGTGTCCCCGACCAGGATCTGCCACTCCAGGGCCAGGCCGGCGGCGTGCACCGCCACGAAGGCCAGCACCAGGAGCACGCAGGCCGCGTAGAAGGCCGGGGAGCTGGTGAGGTTGGAGGCCGCCTCCGCCAACCGTTCGAACCGGCCCCGGCCCGTACGGCTGCGCTCGGATGGATGCTGGAAGGCCATGACGCCGTTCCCGTCGCCGGACCGGTCAGGACGCCGGGCGCGGCCGGCGACGCGGCGGCACCCTTCGCGCACCGCCCTGGGGGATCCCGTTCACGGCTGCCTCCTCGTCCCGTGCTGTGTTCCGCTGTCCCGTGCTGCGTCCGCTGTCGCTTCGCGCGTGCCCGGCCCACGGCGGAGCAATCCGTGCCCGACGACCGGAGATCCGCGGGTGTCGGCCCGCGCGGCGGGGGCAGACGCCGGATGTGAACCCGATCGAACGAGCCCTGCGGGGCGTGGACGGTTTCCAGCAACGCCACCGGGCTTCCGGCGTGGTGGTAGGCGTCGTACGCAAGTACGGGGACGACCGCGGCGGGCTGCTGTCCGCCCTGATCACGTACTACGGCTTCGTCGCCCTGATCCCCCTGCTGCTCCTGCTCAGCACCGTGCTCGGATTCGTCCTGCACGGCCATCCCGGCGCCCAGCGCTCGGTCGTGGACTCCGCGCTCGCCGACTTCCCGATCATCGGCGACCAACTGCGCCAGAACGTCCACTCCCTCCAGGGCAGTGGCCTGGCCCTGCTCATCGGCGCGCTCGGAATGCTGTACGGGGCGCTCGGCATCGCGCAGGTCCTCCAGCACGCCATGGCCGAGGTCTGGAACATCCCCGGGGTGCAGCGGCCCGGCTACTTGCCCCGGCTGGCGCGCAGCCTGCTGCTGTTCGCCGTGCTGGGCACCGGGCTGGTACTGGGCACGGCGGCCGCCTCGCTGCTCGGCACCGCCCTGGGCGGGGTGCCCGCCCGGATCGGGGGCCTGGTCGTCTCGGCGCTGCTGAACACCGCCCTGTGCCTGGCCTGCTTCCGGGTGCTCACCCCACGCGAGGTCCCCACCCGGGCACTGTGGCCCGGCTGCACGCTCGCCGGGCCGCTGTTCACCGCCCTCCAGGCCAGCGGCTCACTCCTGGTCACCCACGAGCTGCGCCACGCGAGCCAGATCTACGGCTTCTTCGCGACCGTGATCGGCCTGCTCTTCTGGCTCTACCTGGCCGCGCAGGTCACCGTGTACGCGGCCGAGACCAACGTCGTGCTCGCCCGCCGGCTCTGGCCGCGCAGCCTGCTGCAGCCGCCGCTCACGGACGCCGACGAGGCGGTCCTGTCCTCCGTCGCCCGGCAGGAGGAACGCCGCCCCGAACAGCACGTCGACGTGTCCTTCCAGGAGGAAGAAGGGCCCGGGGGCGACGGGAAAGAGCCCGGAGACGGGAAGACGTCGGGGGGCGGGAAGAAGTCGGGGGGCGGCGGCCGGGGCCGGGGGGACGGATGACCGGCCTCCCGGCCCCTCGGACCTCGAGAACGGACCCCTCACCGCTGAGGCTCACTGGTGAGAGGTCGATTCCTTACGCGTTCCCGGGCGGTCAGCCCTCCAGCGCATCGGCAATGCGGCGCAGCACACCACCGGAAGTCGGTCGGCGCGGTGCGGTCTCGCGCACGGCCTGCATCCGTTCGCCGATCTCCCGCAGCTCATTGCGGCCGAGGGCGGCCCGGACCTTCGGGAACCAGTCGTCCTCCTCCTCTTCGATGTGCCGCTCGACGGCGTCGATCAGGACGGCGGTCTTGGCGTCGTAGCCGTCGTCGTCGGGGACCATCCGGCTCAGCTCCTCGCAGAGCAGGTCGGCGACGTGGTGTTCCTCCTTGGCACGGTCCATGGTCTCGGCGAGCCCGGGCACCTCCTTGCGGATCCTGGGGTAGACCAGCTCGTCCTCCAGGTAGGTGTGGACGGTCAGCGCCTCGACGATCTGCTCGACCTTCTCGTGCCGCGCCTGCGCGCCGCCGTCGCCGTCGCCCTGGACGAGTCCCCGGTACTCGCGGAACAGGCGGCGGACTTCCTTGTGGTCCTCCCGCAGCAGGACGATGGCATCGTTCGACATCGTGTGTCTCCTTGTCGGATGGTCTTCCCCCATCGCCCGGGCGTGTCCCCGGACGGCTCCCGGCCAAACGCGGCCCGGCGACGGGGGTGGCGGCCCCGCCCCGGACCGTTCCTCCGCGTTGCGGTCAGTGCTCGCCGTGGCCGCCATAGCGCTTCTGCCACTCCCGGGCGCGGGCGTTGTGCCATTCCACGCCCTGCACCGCCTGGTGTTCGGACAGGCCGCTCAGTCGGGCGACCACGCTGATCGGGACGGGCTCGTCGCTGTCCGCGATGGCTCGGCAGACCTTGCCGGCCCACTGCTCCTCCTGGACGAATGGGCGGTGGCGGTAGTCCTCGATCAGGGCGGCCAGGTGGTCGACCGAGCAGGCCATGAGGATGCGTTTGCCGTCCAGGTCCGGGTCGGTGGGGTGCAGCGCGGAGGAATCCGGCACCAAGGCGCCGAGCAGGTCGGCGCTGGCGACGGCCAGTCCGCAGTGGTCGCACAGGTCGAGCTGGTCCGCGTCGTCGCCGGCGGGATCGCCGGTCGGTCGTCCGATGTCCTCCATGCCGCCGCGCCTACCCCGCGCGGCCGGGGCCAACCGGGCCGATGTGGGCGGCGGCCCGGGAAGCGGCTCGTCGGTCCCCGGGGGTCGCGCACACCCGTGCGGCTCCGCCCCCAGGGACGGTGCCGCACGGGACGGAGCCGGGATCAGCCGGGGCTGATCCGCCCCCGCCAGCCGCCTTCCTCCTGACCGCGGTGCTCGATGAACTCCTTGAACCGCTTCAGGTCCCCCTTGACCCGCCGGTCGACCGCACCCATCGCGGAGCCGGCCTTCTCGACCATGCCCTCGGGCCGGAAGTCGATGGCCATGTTGATTCGGGTGCGCCCCTCGTCAAGCCGCTGGAACGTCACCACGCCCTTCTGCTCGACCTCGCCGTCCGTGGTCCGCCAGGCGATCCGCTCGTCGGGCAGCTGGTCGACGATCTCGGTGTCGAACTCGCGGCTGACGCCGCCGATGCTGGTGCGCCAGTGGTTGTGCCGGTCGTCCAGCTGGGTCACCGCTTGGACGCCCTCCATGAAGCGCGGGAACTCCTCGAACTGGGTCCACTGGTTGTAGGCGGTGTGCAGCGGGACGTCGACGTCGACCGATTCCTTCACGATGCTCATCCGTGGCCTCCTCGCTGGTACGGGCCGGGTCATTTCCCGGCCGACCGCGCGTCTGCCCGGAGGGCCCCGGTGTAACCGTCCCGGCCCCGGTCGGGTCCGGCAGGGGCCGGGAGGGCCGGGGCGGTGGTCAGCCCGCCAGGATCGCGACCGGGTCCCCCGGGCCGCCGACCCGGCCCGGCCTGCCCGGCGGCTACCCTGATCGGCTCATGACACCACCCGGCTGACACCACCCGGCTCCGGGGTTTGGCCGGCCCGTGCCCGGCTAGCCGCTCGGTATGGACACCTCACCCCTGCACACCCACCGCTGGTCCCGTCGGCTGCGCCGCGCCCTGGAGGCGCCGGAGCACTGGGACTTCCTCGACGCCCCGGCCCAGCCGCTCGCCGACGCGGCCGAGGCACTCCCGCTCGGGCCGTACCGCGACGCGCTGCACGGTGTGTGGCTCGGCCATCCGCTCCACCCGGCGCTGGTCCAGCTCCCCCTGGGCTGCTGGACGTCCGCCGCCCTGCTGGACTTCACCCCGGGCGGGCACCGGTCGGCGGGCACCCTGGTGGCGGCCGGGCTGCTGGCCGCCGGACCCGCCGCGCTCGCCGGCTGGGTGGACTGGGCGCGGCTCGATCCGCCGCGCCGCCGCACCGGCCTGGTGCACGCGCTCTCCAACACCACCGGGGTGCTGCTCTACGCCGGATCGCTGCTGGCACGCTGCCGGGGGCACCGCGTCCGCGGCCGGGCGCTCGGCCTGGCCGGGCTGAGCGCCGTCTCGGCCGGGGCCGCGCTCGGCGCGCACCTGTCCTACCGGCAGGCCGCCGGCCCGGACCGGGCCGCCGCCGTCCCCCGGCTGGCGCCGGCCGACTGGGTCGGCCTCGGCCCGTTGGAGGACTTCCCAGCCGACCGGGCCGTCCGCCGGACCGCCGGTGAGCTGGCCGTGGTCGTGGTCCGGGACGGCGAGAGCTGCCACGTGCTGGCCGAGCGCTGCGCCCACCTGTCCGGGCCGCTGTCCGAGGGCACCGTCGCCGACGGCTGCCTGCGCTGCCCGTGGCACGGCAGCGAGTTCCGGCTGCGGGACGGCCAGGTGGTGCACGGTCCGGCCACCGCGCCGCAGCCGGTGCTGGAGACCCGGGTGCTCTCGGGGCACCTGGAGGTGCGGCTGCCGGGCGCAGGGTGACTGGCGCCGGTTGGCTGGGGCCGGTTGACCAGGGCTGATTGGCTGGAGCCGGTTGACCGCGTCACCGGACGGCGTTTCGCGCCCACGACCGGGGGCAGCCGCACGGGGAGCACGCCTGGAGGAAACGACCGCCGTCGTCCGATGGCCCGACCCGCGCCGCCGCGCCTGCCCGGGCCTGACGGTGCGGCCGAAACGAGCGGAAAGACACTCGTCATGCTGGTGCTTCGACCACCCGGGGTCTATCCCCCACAGGGGGACACCCGGCTGCTGGCCCGGTGCGTGCGCCGGGAGCATCTGGACGCCTCCGGGCGGGTGCTCGACCTCTGCACCGGAACGGGGGCGGTCGCGCTGGTGGCCGCGCGGACGGGGGCGCAGGTCACCGCCGTGGACCTGTCCGCCCGCGCCGTCGCGACCGCCTGGCTGAACAGCCGCCTGCACCACCTCCGTATCCGGCTGCGCCGGGGCGATCTGCTGGGCCCGGTGGCCGGTGGGCGGTTCGACCTGATCACCGCCAATCCCCCGTACGTCCCCGTCGATCCCGCCGCGGGCGCGGCCGGCCGGGGCGCCGCGCTGGCCTGGGACGCCGGGCCGGACGGGCGGCTCGTCCTGGACCGGATCTGCCGGACGGCCCCCGGCCTGCTCGCCACCGGCGGTGTGCTGCTGCTCGTGCAGTCCTCGCTCGCGGACGTCCCCGCCACCCTCGCGCTGCTGCGCGCGGCGGGGCTGCGCGTGCACGTGGCGGCCCGGCGGCGGCAGCGGTTCGGGCCGGTGATGACCGCACGGGCCGCGCTGTTCGAGCGGCGCGGGCTGATCCGGCCGGGTGAGCGCGAGGAGGAGCTGGTGGTGGTGCGCGGTGTCCGCGAACGCTGACCGGGACGCGACCAGGGTGGTCGTCGTACCGGGCGGTCCCCTACTGGTCGAGGGCCCGGTGGAGGTGGTCCTGCCGGACGGCACGGTCCGGGTCTCCGAGCGCCCCGTGGTGGCGCTGTGCGCCTGCCGCCGGAGCCGGATCTACCCGTTCTGCGACACCAGCCACCGCAGGCGCGGCCGGCCGGGGCGGGGCTCAGGACGGACCGGCGGCCAGGGCGGGGCCGTCGGGCAGGGCGGGGCCGTCGGGCAGGGGTGAGCGGAGGGAGGTCCGCCCGGCCCGCCAGCAGTCGAGCAGGTGGTCCGCGAAGCGGCCGTCCACGACCGCGGCGGCGGCGATGCCGAACGCCACGTCCTTCGCCGACTCCGGCTCTGCGGCGACCAGTTCCTCGATGACCCCGCGCCGCACCAACTGCTCGTGGACGGCGTCCGCCTCGACGTGCTCGCGGTAGAAGAGGGTGCCGTCCGGGCCGCCGCCGAGCCGTTCGAGCGCCGCGGCCAGCCGGGCCGATCCGGGCGAGGAGGTGATCTCGATGGTGGCGAACTGCCCGACCGCCGCGAAGCGCAGGGCCCGGTGCAGGCCGAGGAGCGTCATCAGGTTGACCACCGCCAGGGTCGGCGCGGGAACCAGGTCCAGGTAGTGCCGGTAGCCGGGGTCCAGGCCGAAGGCCGTCATCATCCGGGCGAACAGCAGGGCGTGCGCCCGTTCCGGCCGTCCGGCGCCGTACTCGTCGTACAGGATCGCCATCAGCGCCGCCTGCGCGGGGCCGTGGATCCTCGGCAGCATCCACAGCTGCGGGTCCGCCTCCTTGAGGTGGTACAGCGAGCGGTGCACCAGGTACTCGCGGGCGTGCCGGAGTTCGCCCTCGGCCAGCAGGAAGTGCGAGGGACCGGTGCCGTCTGGGGGATCCGTCAGCGCCTGCTCCAGCGCCTCCCCCAGCGGCGGGACGGGGTCCGCTTCCGCGCGCACCTCGGCGAGGAACGGCCGTTCCAACGAGCGTCGCAGCGAGAGGAGTTCGGGGTCCCACTCCCAGCCGGGGTCGACGCCCGGCAGGCCCCGGTCGTGGAGTTCGTAGCAGAGGTGGAGAGCGAGCTGGTGGTCCTCGCCCCAGGGGTGGGTGAAGGGCCCGGGCGGCGCGAGCAAGCGTCCGGCGCCGGGCGCTCCGGCGCCCACCAGCGCGAGCACCGCCGCCGACAGGGGCCCGCGTGGGACGGGCGTGCCGCCCGTCGCCGCCGGGTGGTCGCCGAACCGTACGTCCCGCTGCCGCCCGTCCATGCCCTTCGCCTCCATACGCTCCGCCTCCATACCCTCCGCCTCGTCGCCGCGCAGTGCTCCGGGCCTGCGCAGTACTCCGGGCCTGCGCAGTGCTCCGGGTCTGCGCAGTGCTCCGGGTCTACGCAGAGCTCCGGGTCTGCGAAGTACTCCCGGTCCGCAGGGTGCTTTCGGTCCGCCGTAGCGGGTGCCCGGGGTGCGCGGCCGCTAACGCGACGGGCGGGCCCCAACCGGACGGCGAGCGACCCGGGTGCCCCGGCGAGCACGCACCTGCCCGCGAGCAGGGAGCCCGTGGGCGACTCCCCCGCCGTTCCGGCGGCCGGCTGCAGGGCGGGCGTGGCGCCGTCAGCCCACAGGCCGTTGCACGAGCAGGCTGCTGTCGAGGTCGGCCAGCAGCTCGGCGGTGTCGCGGTGGACCTCGGCGGCGCCCGCGCCGAGGAGTTCCTGCGCGGAGAAGCCGCCGCTCTCGACGGCGACGCAGGGCACCCCGGCACGGTCGGCGGCGGCGATGTCCCAGACCGTGTCGCCGACGAACACCGTGTCCCGGGGGGCCGCGCCCGCACGGTCCAGTGCGGCCCGGACGAGGTCGGGCGCGGGTTTGGTGGCGGCCACGTCGTCCGCGGTGGTGGCGGCCGCGATCACGTCGTCGGCGTCCAGTGCGCGGCGCAGCACGGTCAGTTCCCGCTCGGAGGCGGAGCTGGCCAGGACGACCCGCAGGCCCCGGGCGGCGCAGGCGTGGAGGAGGTCGGCGGCGCCGGGCAGTGGCGTGATCGCGGGCCAGTGGGCGGCGTAGAGGGCGTCGTGGGCGGCGGTGATCGCGTCGTCGTCGCCGTGGTCGCGGTCCTCGCCGAGCAGGTGGTCGAGCAGTTGGTCGGCGCCCATGCCGATCGCCCGGTGGACCCGGGCGGTCGGGACCGTCCGGTCGTGCTGTCGCAGGGCCTGCCACCAGGCGAGCGCGTGGAAGTAGGCCGTGTCGAGCAGGGTCCCGTCGACGTCGAAGAGCGCCGCCGTGGTCGTGGTCACCTGGTCCTCCTTCGGTCCGCCGGACGTGGCCGTACGCTCGCGACGCTCTCGCTTAGCGCCCTCGGCGCCGGCCGACGGTCTCAGGCCGGGTCGGGCGGTCCGTCCGGGTCCTGCGCTCCATCCGGGTCGCGAGGCGAAACGGCTTCCTCGGCCTCGTCGGCTTCCTCGGATTCCTCGACTTCCTCGGTCCAGCCGGGGGCCTCGCGGTCCTCCAGCTGTTCGCGCAGCCGCGTGAGGGTGGCGCTGAGCAGTCGGGAGACGTGCATCTGCGAGACGCCTATGCGTTCGGCGATCTGGGACTGGGTGCAGCCGTCCCAGAAGCGGAGCTTGAGGACGATCTGCTCGCGTCGCGGCAGGTCGGCGAGCAGCGGGCGCACGGCGGTGCGGAAGTCGACGAGTTCGATGCCCGGGTCGCAGCTGCCGAGCCGGTCGAGCAGGGCGCTGCCGCTCTCGTCGGCGTCCTGGTCGCGCAGCGCGTCCAGGGAGTTGGGGCGGTAGACCCGGCCCGCGAGCAGCCCCTCGGTGGCCTGTTCGACGGTGAGGTGCAGGCCCTCGGCGAGCTCCTCGGGCTGCGGCAGCCGGCCGAGTTCCTGTTCGAGGCGGTCCGAGCCGCGGGCGACGGTCAGGTACAGCTCCTGCATGCTGCGCGGCACACGCACCGGCCAGGAGGTGTCGCGGAAGAACCGCTTGATCTCGCCGGTGATGGTCGGGATGGCGTAGGTGACGAACTCGACGCCACGCTGTGGGTCGTAGCCGTCGACGGCCTTGATCAGGCCGATCGTGCCGACCTGGAGGATGTCCTCCATGTCCTCGGCGCGGTGCCGGAAGCGGGCGGCGATGAAGCGCACCAGCGGCATGTTGAGTTCGATGATCGTGCCGCGGACGTAGCTGTAGGCGTGGGTTTCCCGGGCGAGGCCGGCCAGACGTTCGAACAGGGCGTCGCTGATTTCGCGGGCCTCCGTCTTCCCCATCGACCTCAGTTCGGCCTCGGAGGGTCTCGGCGGGAGGTCGGCGGGCAGATCCGGCAGGTCGGCGGGCAGCACGGGAGGCGTGGCGGCATCCTGGCGGGCTGTTTCCAGTGAGGTGGACACTTGACTTCTCCTGGGCATCGGGGTGAACGCCCGGCGACGGGGCGCGAGCTTTCGTTCGCGCGTCGCGGGCTTCTTCCCCCAGGACCTGTGCCCGGCTTCTTCAAGCGCGGTCCCGGTGGCACCCGGCGGGTGCTGGAGCGGCCGGATCCGGTCGTGGCCGCTGCATGAGGTTCTACCCGACATACGACATTGAATTCATGTTTCGATCGTTTTTTTCTGATTTGTACGGGTAGTCGCGATCCCGTCACACCTCGAACCACCTCGGCCACGAAAGGAGGGGCATCATGCCCCGAGGATCCAGCCCCAAGCGGGAGCGCCAGTACGAGCACATCAAGGAGAGCGCGCTCGACCGGGGCGAGAGCGAGAAGCGGGCCAAGGAGATCGCCGCCCGGACGGTCAACAAGGAGCGCGCCCGGCACGGCGAGTCGGAGACCGCGAGCCGCAGCTCGATCAATGACGTGTCCTCCGGCCACCGCGGCGGGAAGCGCTCACACAGCGGTTCCCAGGGTCCGACCTACGACCAGCTGTACAACGAGGCCAAGCACCGCAACATCAAGGGCCGTTCGAAGATGAACAAACGCGAGCTGGCGAACGCGCTCGGCCACTGAGCCGAGCCGACCGACACCTGACCGGCACCGGCGCCAAACCGGTGCCGGTGCCGGTGCCTAACCGGTGCCGGTGCCGGTGCCGGTGCCTAACCGGTGCCGGTGCCGCCTCCGGGGTCACGTCCTCCGGGGTCACGTCCCCCGGGGGGACGTCCTCCTGGACCACGTCCCGCACGGCCCTCATGATCGGTCAGCTCGTGTTCTCCGCCATGGTCGACAAGAGGGACCGGGGCCGCCACCTCCAGCCAGACCAGCTTCCCGCCGCCCTCCGGCTCCGAGCCCCAGGACCGGGAGAGCCGGTCCACCACCCGCAGCCCGTGCCCGCCC
>NZ_JBITFB010000070.1:0-25000 GCF_044455625.1 Kitasatospora sp. NPDC051164
CCCCTCAAACGGGCCGAACACCGCGACTGGCCACCACCCGCTCCGGCCATCGTCACGATCGCCGGACCGGGCAGGACCTTAAATCACCGGCATTGGGGCTAGCCCCAGGGCGGATACACCCACTGGCCGGGTGGTGGGCGAGTGCGGTCGTCACCTAGCGTCATGCGACATGAAATCCGCTTATTCAACAGGCAATCCGCGCTCCGTGTTCCGTCGGCGCAGCGCCGTGACGGTCCTGATCGGCCTGGTGTTAGCCGCTACAACGGTGACGACCGGGGCCGCCTCGGCGGGCGCGGTGGCCCCAAGCGATCGCGGACACTTGGTGTCTGCTCAGCAGGTGAGCACGCTGGCCACGAAGCAGGACGTCGCAGCGGCACTGGCCGCTGCCGGATTCGACGCGGGTACGGTCCGGTTCGGGGTGGACGCCTACCGGCTCGTGTACCGCACCGTGGACCCCCAGGGTCGGCCTACCACCGCCAGCGGACTGCTGGTGCTGCCCCGTAGCCGCGAGCACGAGTTGCGGACGGTCTCGTTCACTCATGGCACCGCCAGCTACCGGTCCGATGCGCCCTCCTCCATGGTCAAGGTCGGCTTCGTGTCCTCCCCCGCCATTACGTACGCGTCCGCCGGGTTTGCCGCAGTTGCCCCGGACTACCTCGGCCTCGGGGCTGGTCCGGGACTCCATCCCTGGATGGACGTGCCCTCTGAGACGACCGCCTCATTGGACATGCTGCGGGCTGCCCGCGCCTTTGTTCCGCGCACTGGCCGTGCGCTGGGACACGACGTGCTGGTCACCGGGTTCTCCCAGGGAGCCTCGGCTGCGATGGCACTCGCGCGAACGCTCCAGGCCGACGGCGATCGATGGTTCCGCCTCAAAGCCGTCGCGCCGATCAGCGGCGCGTACGACTTCCAGGACGCCGAGGTGCCGGCGCTGCTCGACGGCTCCCTCGATGCAAAGTCCAGTGTGCTGTACGCGGCGTATCTTCTCGTCGCGTGGAATCGGCTACACCATCTGTACGACTCGCCGGGCGAGGTCTTCCAGGCGCCGTACGACAGCACGATTGAGGCACTGTTCGACGGTTCGCACACCGGTCAGCAGCTATTCGCCGGCACGCCCAACACCCTCGGCGCGCTGCTCACCCCACACGGCTTCGACATGCTGCGCCACCCGACTGGCCAGCTGGCGGCGGCGCTGCGGGTGGCCGACAGCTCCTGCGCCTGGAGCCCCCGCGTGCCGATCCACCTGTACATCGCCAGCGCAGACGAGCAGGCAGCCAATGCCAACACCGACCACTGCGAGGGCGCCTTGCAATCGCACGGCGTGAACGCGCCAGTCGTCAACCTCGGCAGCCCGGACTTCGCCGGTTCCCGGCACCTTGGCTCCAACGTCGCGGGCACAGCCGCTACCGTCCGCTGGTTCAGCCGACTGCGCTGAGAGCCCACCGGACCGAACCGGCCCGCCCTGCGCTGACGGGGCGCACCGGCTGCTCGATCAACCGGCGAGGCGGGACGAGGCAACACGCGGCGCCGACTCCGGCGCTGATGATGTGTCATGTGTGCGGTCAGATGCCGGGGTGGCGAGGTATAGGCCGCAGTCGAGGGCGTCTTCGAGGCTGCCGGCGAAGCTGTCGGTGGGCAGGATGGTGTCCTCGTACGTGTCGCTGCCGGCGAGGTAGAGCGCGAATCCCCAGGTGCTGGCGGATCCGCCGTAGCGCAGGCGCATGGGCTTGATGCTCTCCGTCGGCCAGTTCGCCGTCTACGTGGGCGAACTGGCCGCGGTGGCGGACGTGCACGGCGGTCAGCTGGGGCCAGGCGCTCGTGTGATCAGCTTCTGAGCGAGGGCGTCTTGGTCGACTTTGGAACGGTGGGCATGGGGTCATCCTGCCTGGTCGCCCCGTCGGGTGCTGCGGCAGGATCCAGCCGGTGAGATCCACTTCTGCTGAAACTTCCCGTGTGCGCAGGGCCCAGAGCCGCACGGTGTCGGCGCTGCTGCTGATGATCTCTCGGCTGGCGTTGTGGGCAGCAGGTCGGCGGGAAGGTGCGGACGGCTGGGACTGTGTCCCGTCACCGCGCCGTATCCCAGGCTGTGGCGCGGAGACCTCCTTCGTCACGGCCGGGCGGGCGTCCTCCCTGCACCCGCGAGGCCAGCCGTCACCCGGTCAAGGCCGGCGGACGAGTGTTGCCCGGGGTTGCCCCGGGGATGCGATGGCCCCCGCAGTCGAACCCGTCAACCGCCTGGGGAACGACCACGAGTAGCCCTGTCCGGCCCCGCACCGGAGACCGTTTTCGGGGATCGCCGTCGACTGCCACTGCCGCGCGTGTTGTGGAGAATCCGCGCTTCGCCGGCCACTCACCGCACCGGCGCGCTACGTTGGCGGCTGCCGACTGTGGGGAGAACCGTCCACATGACCATCGACCAGGCCGCCCTCGGCCGCGCGGTGAGGGCGGTTGCCGCCGCCGCGCACGCCGATGACGTGGCCGCGCTGTACCGGGCCGTGATGCCACCGACAGGGACGGACACACCACCGGCCGAGGCCGCAACCTGGTTCGGGACGCTCCTCATCCACCTGGCACTCACGGCGGCGACCGCTTCGAAGCTCGAACCGGGCTGCCACCGGGACGCCGTCTCGGAGTGGATCGGGCGGGAGTTGGGCCCGCCGCCCACCCCGGCACTGCTGCGCGCCGCGGACCCCGGCCGCATCGACCACGTCGAAGCCGTGAGCGCCGCAGCGGACTACTCCCGCTACCACGAGTACGCCGTCGACCTGGTCCGGGTGGGCCTGACCGACCCGGACCAGGAACCGGACGAGCGAGGCGTCGACGCCCATTGCGCGGTGACGAACGACCAGGACGCGCGGATCACCGTGATGGCGATGCTCGGCCGCCTCATCCCCGTTCCCGGCGACCGAGGCTGACCTTGCCGCTCCGGAAGCTCGCCTGAACCACGAACCTGTCGACGGTCCCGGCAGCTCAGCTCATAGGGGACATGGGGATGCCGGTCGCGCAGACCGGCGAGCTGATGCCGTCCTCCTCGGGCAGTCCTCCCCGCACCCGCGGGGGTCAGCCGGCTGTGCCCGCCGTCGTGGCCGGGTGGGGTGTCGTCCGGGTTGATGCTGATCATCGCCCAGTCGTAGTGGCGGTCGCCCTGCCCGGTCCGCAGCCGTTGTCCGATCCCGTCGACGCCTACGCCGCCGCGACCGCCGTCCTGTCCGGCCGGGCCGGCGCCCGGCCTGGGCCGTCAACCGCTCGGCGGCTCCGTAGACCGCATGGACGCCGACGAGTTCGCCGTGCCGGTCGTACCGCAGGTCGAAGGTGGTGGAAGGGCCATTGGTCGTGTCGTGCCCCGACCGGTCGATCCCGTCCAGTTCCCGCGCCTGCGGTATGAGAAACCACGGATCACCAGGTGACCGGCAACGCCTGCAGGCCGCGGAAGACCAGTTCCGGCACGTAGGTGAGCTCGGACTCGTCGACGGCGAGGCGCAGTCCCGGATACCGCTTCACCACGGACCCGATCGCCACCCGCATCTCCCGGCGGGCCAATATCGCGCCGAGGCAGAAGTGCGGCCCGTGCCCGAAGGCGAGGTGCGCTGCCGGTCCTTCGCGCGTGATGTCGAAGCGGCCGGGATCCGGGTACGCACCGGGGTCGCGGTTGGCTGCGACGATGACCGGCAACACCGGTTCGCCCGCCCCCAGTTCGACGCCCTCCAGATCGACGGGCTCGGTTGTGACCCGGACCTCGGCCGAGGTGAAAAGCCTGCTGTAGCGCAGTAGTTCGTCGACCGCCGGTCCGATCAGGTCCGGTGACGACCGCAGCAGCGCGAGTTGGTCCGGGTGGCGCAGCAGGGTCAGCAACGAGTTGCCCAGCTGGTTGACGGTCGTCTCGTGGCCGGCGATCAGCAGGCCTTCGAGGTTGGCCAGCAGCTCGGGTTCGGTGAGGTGGTCGCCCTCGTCGTTGGCGGCGACCATGGCCGAGATCAACCCGTTGTCCGGGTGCGCCCGCTTCTGGCGCACCAGATCGGCGAGCCAGTCCTGCATCTCGCTCTGTGCGGCCCGCAGTTCGTTCGAAGTGATGTCCGTGACGAACAGCCGCCTGGTCCACCTGCGGATGGCCTCCGCCTCGGAGTAGGGCACGCCGAGCAGCTCGCAGATGACCATCAACGGCAGTGGAGCGCAGAGACCTGCCACAAGATCCGCGGTCGGATCGAGGGAGTCGAGCAAGGAGTCCACAGTGGACTGCACGCGTGGCTCGAGCTGATCGACCATGCGCGGGCTGAACGCCTGCGACATCAGCTTGCGCAGGCGGGCGTGGCGCTCGCCGTCCAGGCTGGAGACCAGTAACGGGTCGGCGGCGACGGACAGTTTCAGCGGGCCGCCCGGAAGTGTGGCCGCCTCCCGGCTGAACCGGCTGTCGCTCAGAACCTGGCGTACCGCCTTGTGGGAAAGGGCGAGCCAGACGTCTGCCGTACCCATCGTCGCGAGGACGACCGGAGCCTGCGCGAGCAGAGCCTCGGCTTCGGGCTCGTTGTCGAGGTGGTGTGGTGTGGTGAAGGGAAACGTGGCTTGCATCGCTGCCTCCTGACTGGATGTCACCAGGCCCGGGCGCCGGGTGCCGGGCGCGAACGGCCGGGACCGCTGCGCGGATCGGTGACAGCTGGGTTGTGTGCCGCCGGGGGCGGTGGCGCTTCGCGATCGTCTCGAAGTGGATGGGGGCCGAACGGTTCAGCCGGAGCTGTCGGCGGCGCCGATGGGCGGTTCGCTCGATCCGGGTGGTGATCGCCGTGCGGAGTTCTCCCGGGTGGCCGGATGACGGGCGAGGACGTTCTTCTGCGCGAGTGCGAACGGGATTCTAGGGCGTTGTCACCGGCGGCGTCGACGGTGCCCATGAACCCGGTCCGGTCGTGGCGGCGCAGGGCATGGACGCACTTCCGTGACCGCACCGGCGGGTTCACCGGCAGGTTCGCCAGCAGGTCCGCCGGCGGACACTGCGACGGGCCGCCCGTATGAACGACGCGTTTCATGGGGCACGGGACGGATCCTGCCACGGTGCCTCTTTCGTACAGGCATATGACGTTGTGATGTGCCTCCTTTGAGACAGCCTTCGCCTGACCTGTGGCGAGGGCGTGATGTTGCTGCCATGCTCATCTGCGCGGCGGAACGATCATCGCCTCGACCCCTACGCTCACGCTCAGCTCACCAGTGCATCCTCCTCGAAGTGTGTCGCCAATGCTGTCGCTTTCGAGGACCGCTCCACTGATCCAGAGGCCCGAAGCGCGGGCGAGTCCGGGTTCGGATACCACCGGGTCGCCGGGCTGCCCGCGCGCTCGGTGCTCCGGCCGCTTGCGCGGCCGGAGCCGCACCATCGGGACTGCTACGGAAACACCCCGCCTTCCTTCATCCCCCCGGCTCACGAGGTGTCGATGTGATGCGCTTCCCCCTGGATTCGGACGCTGATCGTGTCGCTGTCATCGGAATGGCGGGCAGGTTGCCGAAAGCCCCGGATCCGGAGGCGTTCTGGCGACTGCTGTGCGACGGGGCCGACGCGATCACCGCGCCGCCCGTGGGCCGGCAGGGCGTACGGCACGGCGGCTACCTGGACCGGGTGGACGGCTTCGACGCGGCGTTCTTCGGTGTGTCCCCCCGTGAGGCCGTCGGCATGGACCCGCAGCAGCGGCTCATGCTCGAACTCGCCTGGGAGGCCCTGGAGGACGCCCGGATCGTGCCGAGCACGCTGACGGGCGGCCCGACGGGGGTGTTCGTCGGCTCGATGTGGGAGGACTACACGTCCCTGGCCTACCCCGGTCACATCACGCCGCACACGCTGACCGGCACCAACCGGGGCGTCATCGCCAACCGCGTCTCGCACTTCCTCGGTGTGCGCGGACCGAGCATGACGGTCGACACGGCCCAGTCGTCGGCGCTGGTCGCGGTGCATCTGGCGGTCGAGAGCCTGCGCCGCGGCGAGTCGGCGCTCGCCCTGGCCGGCGGGGTGAACCTCAACCTGACCGCCGCCCGCGAGGAGGGAGCAGCGGAGTTCGGCGGCCTGTCCCCGGACGACCGCTGCTTCACCTTCGACGCCCGGGCCAACGGCTTCGTCCGCGGCGAGGGCGGCGCCTTCCTCGTCCTGAAACCGCTGGACCGGGCCCTGGCCGACGGGGACCGCGTCTACGGTGTCATCCGGGGCAGCGCGGTCAACAACGACGGCGCCACACAGAACCTGACCGTGCCCAGCGCGCAGGCCCAGGAACAGGTCATCCGCGAAGCACTGGCCCGCGCCGGCGTGCGTCCCGCGGATGTGCAGTACGTGGAGCTGCACGGCACCGGCACCGCTGTCGGCGACCCCATCGAGGCCGCCGCCCTCGCGGCGGCCTACCGCGACCCGGCCGAGTCCGGCGACGCCGACAGCGCCCTGCGGGTCGGGTCCGCCAAGACGAACGTCGGCCACCTGGAAGGCGCCGCGGGCATCGTCGGTCTGCTCAAGGCTGTCCTCAGCGTGTACCACCGCGCACTGCCGCCGAGCCTGAACTACGAAACCCCCAACCCCGGCATCCCTCTCAACGCACTGGCGCTGCGGGTCCAGACCGCTCTGACCCCCTGGCCGCGGCCGGACGCGCCCCTGCTCGTCGGCGTGTCGTCGTTCGGCATGGGCGGCACCAACGCGCACGTGATCGTCGAGCAGGCGCCCGATGCGGCCGCGCCGCCGGCCCGGCGGCCCGCTCCCGAGGCCCGGCCGGCGCCGTGGATCGTCACGGCGCGGACCAGGCAGGCGCTACGAGCGCAGATCGAGCGCCTGCGCGAACACGTGCGCAGCCACCCGGACCTGACCGGCGCCGAGGTCGCGCACGCGCTGGCCACCACCAGAACCCGCTTCGCCCACCGCGCGGTCCTGCTCGACTCCGCCCAGGTCGCCGCCGACCGGGCCGGAACCCCGGGCCGGACCGTCTTCGTGTTCCCCGGCCAGGGCGCGCAGTGGGTCGGCATGGGCCGGGAGCTGTACGCCGCGTACCCCGTCTTCCGGGCCGCCATGGACGAGTGCGCCCAGGCCCTGGCCCCGTACACCGACTGGTCCCTGGTCGATGTCCTGGACGGCGCCCCGCTCGACCGCGTGGACATCGTGCAGCCCGCCCTGTTCGCGGTGATGGTGTCCCTGGCGGAACTGTGGCGCTCCTTCGGTGTCGCGCCCGACGCGGTGGTCGGGCACTCGCAGGGCGAGATCGCCGCGGCATACGTCGCGGGCGCGCTGTCGCTGTCCGACGCGGCCCGGATCGTGGCACTGCGCAGCCGCGCGCTGGTGGCGCTGACCGGCCGGGGCGGCATGGTGTCCGTGGCCCTGTCCGCCGAGCGGGCCGAGGACTACGTGTCGCGCTGGGGCGGCGCGCTGACGGTCGCCGTGGTCAATGCCACCGGCTCGGTCGTGGTGTCCGGCGACACGCGGGCCCTGTCCGAACTGGTCGAGTCCTGCGCGGCGGACGGTGTCCGCGCACGCGTCGTCCCGGTGGACTACGCCTCCCATTCCGCGCACGTCGAGGCGATCCGTGAGCGGCTGCACACCGAACTGGACGGTGTGCAGCCGCGGCAGGGCACCATTGCGTACTATTCCGCGGTCACCGGCGGCGTCCTCGACGACACCACGGAGCTCGACGCCGGCTACTGGTACCGCAACTTGCGCGAGCCGGTCCGCTTCGACCTGGCCACCGCCGCACTGCTGGCGGACGGGCACGACGTCGTGGTCGAAGTCAGCCCGCACCCGGTGCTGCTGCCCGCCATCGAACAGATCCTGGAACAGGCCCGCGAGCGGACCGGCGTGCCCGGCGTCGCCACCGGCACGCTGGGCCGTGACCGGGGCGGGCCGGACGTCTTCCTGACCGCGCTGGCCCGGCTGTTCGTGGCCGGCGTGCCGGTGGACTGGTCCCCGGCCGTCGCCGAGGCCGCGCCGGTCGACCTGCCCACGTACGCCTTCCAACGTCGTTCGTACTGGCTGCCCGAAGCGACAGCCGGGCAGAGCGGACGGACCCCGGCCGGCCCGGGGACGCACGCAGCGGAGACCGCCGCGCCCGGCCGGCCGGACGGCGGCCCGGAGACCGGGGACACCGGGGCGGGCGGTACGGACACGGGCGGCCCCGAGTCGGGCGACACGGGCGACGCGGCCGCCGTGGTCACCGCGCAGATCGCGCTCGTGCTGGGCCACGAGAACCCCGCGGACATCGATCCCGCGCTCACCTTCAAGGACCTCGGCTTTGACTCGGTCACCGGGCTCGAACTGCGCAACCGCCTGGCCGGCGCCCTGGATCGGCAACTCCCCTCCGGTCTCGTCTTCGACCACCCGACGCCCGCGGAGCTGATCGACTGGCTGCGCACCGGCCCCGGCGACCGGCCGGCCCCCGCCGCCCAGGCCGCCCAGGCCGCCCACGACGACCCGGTCGTCATCGTGGGGATGGGCTGCCGCTTCCCCGGCGGGGTGGCCTCGCCGGACGACCTGTGGCGGCTCGTCGCGGAGGGCGTGGACGCGATCGGCGACTTCCCGGACGACCGCGGCTGGGACCTGGGCGGCCTGTACGACCCGGAACTGCGGGGCGCGGGCACCACGTACACCACCCGGGGCGGGTTCCTGGAGGCGGTGGCCGGCTTCGACGCTCCGTTCTTCGGCATCTCGCCCCGCGAGGCGCTCGCCATGGACCCGCAGCAGCGGCTCGTGCTGGAGACGGCCTGGGAGACCTTCGAGCACGCCGGGATCGACCCGGCCTCGCTGCGCGGCAGCCACACCGGCGTGTTCACCGGCGTCTGGTCGTCCGGCTACGCGACCGGGCCGGGCCTGCCGGAGGACCTGGAGGGTTACCTGTTCACCGGCGTTGCGACCAGCGTCACGTCCGGCCGGGTCGCCTACCACCTCGGGCTGCGCGGTCCGGCGCTGTCCGTGGACACCGCCTGCTCGTCGTCCCTGGTCGCCGTCCACCTGGCCGCCCAGGCCCTGCGCGCGGGCGAGTGCTCGCTGGCGCTCGCCGGCGGTGTCACGATCATGGCGACACCGCTGGGCTTCACCGAGTTCTCCCGCCGGCACGGCCTCGCGGCGGACGGCCGCAGCAAGCCCTTCGCCGCCGCGGCCGACGGCACCAGCTGGGCCGAGGGCGCCGGCTTGGTGCTGCTGGAACGTCTGTCGGACGCCCGCCGCAACGGCCACCGGGTGCTGGCGGTCGTCGCGGGAAGCGCGGTGAACCAGGACGGCGCGTCCAACGGCCTGACCGCGCCCAACGGCCCCTCCCAGGAGCGGGTGATCCGTCAGGCGTTGGCGAACGCCGGGTTGGAGGCGTCCGAGGTGGACGCGGTCGAGGCGCACGGTACCGGCACCACTCTCGGCGATCCCATCGAGGCCCACGCCCTGCTGGCCGCCTACGGCCGGGACCGGGACGAGCCGTTGTGGCTGGGGTCGGTGAAGTCGAACATCGGCCACACCCAGGCCGCCGCCGGCATCGCGGGCCTGATCAAGATGGTCATGGCGATGCGGCACGGCGAACTGCCGCGAACCCTGCACGTAGACGCCCCCTCCCCGCACGTCGACTGGGCCTCCGGCGGCGTCCGGCTGCTCACCGAGGCCCGGCCGTGGCCGGAGCACGAGCACCCGCGCCGCGCCGGCATCTCGGCCTTCGGCATCAGCGGCACCAACGCCCACCTGATCATCGAGCAGTCCTCCGACCCGGACCCCGGCCACCTTCCCGAACCCGTCGGCCGGGCCGCCCCCACCGCCTGGCTGCTGTCCGCGAAGACCGATGCCGCGCTGCGCGCCCAGGCCGAGCGGCTGCACGCGTACGCGACCGCCCACCCCGACGTCCCGGCCGCCGCGATCAGCCGCGCACTGGCCGCCCGCACCCGGTTCGAGCACCGGGCCGCGGTGGTCGGCGCCGACCGGGACGACCTGCTGTCCGGCCTGGCCGCGCTCCCGCCGGGACTGCCGGGCCTGCCGGGACTGCCGGGCCTGCAGGCCCGTACCGGCGGGACCGTGTACGTCTTCCCCGGACAGGGGGCGCAGTGGGCGGGCATGGGCCGTGACCTGTACGAGCAGTCCGAGGTCTTCCGCGCCGGCATCGACGCCTGCGCCGCCGCCCTGGCCCCGTACACCGACTGGTCGCTGGTCGACGAACTGCGCCACGGCTCGCTGGACCGCGTCGACGTGGTGCAGCCGGCCCTGTTCGCCGTCATGGTGGCGCTGGCCGACCTGTGGCGGTCCTACGGCGTGCAGCCGGACGCCGTGGTCGGCCACTCCCAGGCGGAGATCGCCGCCGCGTACGTCGCCGGCGCGCTGTCGCTGCGGGACGCCGCCAAGGTCGTGGCGCTACGGTCCAGGGCACTGGCCGTCATCGCCGACCGGGGCGGCATGGTGTCCCTCGCACTGTCCGTCGAACAGGCTGCCGGCTACCTGGCCCGCTGGGGCGAGCGGCTGACCACCGCCGTGGTGAACGGACCCGCGGCGGTCGTGGTGTCCGGCGGCCTCGACGTGCTGGACGAACTGCTGGCCGCCTGCGAGGCCGACGGCATCCGCGCCCGCCGCCTGCCCGTCGACTACGCCGCCCACTCCGCGCAGGTCGAGGCGATCCGCGAGCAACTGCTCACCGAACTGGCCGACATCACCCCCCACTCGGCGGCGATCCCGTTCTACTCCACGGTCACCGGCGAGCCGCTCGACACCTCTGCCCTCGACGCCGGCTACTGGTACCGCAACCTCCGCGAACCCGTACGGTTCGACCTGGCCACCGCCCGGCTCACCGCCGACGGCCACGACCTGTTCCTGGAGGTCAGCCCGCACCCGGTGCTGGTGCCCGCGCTGGACGTCGCCGCCACCGGAACACTGCGCCGCGATCACGGCGGCCTCACCGAGTTCCTCGCCGCGGCGGGACGCCTCTACGCCGCCGGAGCCGACGTCGACTGGATTCCGGTCCTGCCCCGCACCGCACCCAGGGCGGACCTGCCCACGTACGCCTTCCAGCGCGAGCCCTACTGGGTGACCGCGACCCCGCCGGTGCCCCGTGACGACTGGCGGTACGAGGTGGCATGGGCGCCGACCAGCGGTACCGCGGCCCCGGTGGACCCGGCTCGCTGGCTCGTCCTGGCCACGACCGGGCACCCGTGGGCCGAGGCCCTGCGCGAACGGGGCTTCGCGGTGGCCGACACCTGGGACGTGGCCGACACCGGGGACGCCCGGCCCGGGCCGGACGGTGTGCTGTCGCTGCTGGCGCTGGACGACGAGCCGCACCCCGACCACCCGGTGCTCCCGGCGGGCCTGGTCCGCACCCTGGATCTGGTCCGCCCCCTGGACCCGGCGCGGACACCGGCCGTCCCGCTGTGGTGCGCGACCAGCGGCGCCGTGAGCACCTCGGGCACCGACCCGGTCACCAGCCCGGCCCAGGCCCTGGCGTGGGGCACCGGCGCGTCCGCGGCGCTGGAGTTCCCGCACGGCTGGGGCGGCCTGGTCGACCTTCCCGCCGTGCCCGACGAGGAGAGCGTGAACGCGCTGCTCGTCGTGCTCGCCGGCACGGGCGAGGACCAGGTGGCGATCCGCGGCACCCGGCGCTTCGCCAAGCGGCTGCGCCGCAAGGCCTCATCGGGCCCGGCCGCGCGGCCCTGGCGGCCGCGGGGCACGGTGCTGGTCACCGGCGGCACCGGCGCGCTCGGCGGACATGTGGCCCGCCGCCTCGCGCGGCAGGGCGCGGAGCACATCGTGCTGGCCGCCCGCCGCGGCCCCGACGCACCCGGCGCGGCCGGCCTGCGCGACGAACTGGAGGCAGCCGGGGCGCGGGTGACCGTGGCGGCGTGCGACGTGGCCGACCGGGACGCCCTGCGGGACCTCGTCGAGCGCGTCGGCGACATCCGCGCGGTCTTCCACACCGCCGGCGTGATCAGGGCGACCAGGCTGGCCGACACGACACCGGCGGAGTTCGCCGAGGTCATCCTGGCCAAGGTCGCCGGGGCGGCGAACCTGGCGGAACTCCTGCCGGACCTCGACGCCTTCGTCCTGTTCTCCTCCACCGCAGGCGTGTGGGGCGACGGCCACGGCGCGGCCTACGCCGCCGGCAACGCCTTCCTCGACGCCCTGGCCGCACAGCACCGCGCCCAGGGCCGCGCCACGACCTCCGTCGCGTGGGGCATCTGGGCCGAAGGCGGCATGGCGGCCCTGGAGTCCGTGCAGCGCCAGCGCACCCTGCTCGGCCTCGGCGAACTGGACCCGGGCCGGGCACTCGACGCGCTGCAGGACGTCCTCGACCACGACGAGGCCCTCGCGGTCGTGACCTCGGCCGACTGGGCACAGTTCGCCCGCGCCTACACCCACGCGCGGCCGAGCCGGCTGCTGCGGGACCTGCCCGAAGCCCACAGCCGGCCGCAGGCCCCCCGACCCGCGCCCCCCGCCGGCGGCACCGACCTGCTGGAGCTGATCACCACCCACGTCGCCGGGGTGCTGGGACACGCCACCCCCGAGCGGCTCGACCCCCGGCAGGCGTTCAAGGACCTGGGCTTCGACTCACTGACCGCGGTGGAACTGCGCAACCGCCTGACCGCCGAGCTCGGGGTGAAACTGCCCGCCACCCTCGTCTTCGACCACCCCACCCCGGCACGGCTGGCCGCCCACCTGTCCGGCGAGCCCGGCGAGCAGGACGCGCCGCACGCCCCGGCCGCGACGGACGAGCCGATCGCAGTCATCGGCATGGGCTGCCGCTACCCCGGAGGCGTCGGCACCCCGGAGGACCTGTGGCGGCTGGTCGCGGAGGGTGTGGACGCGGTCGGCGACTTCCCCGCCGACCGGGGATGGGACATCGACCGCCTGTACGACCCGACGGGAAGCCGCCCCCGCACGTCGAGCACGTCCCAGGGCGGCTTCCTCGACGCCGCTGGCGACTTCGACGCGGCGTTCTTCGGGATATCACCCCGCGAGGCGCTCGCCATGGACCCGCAGCAGCGCATCCTGCTGGAGACCGCGTGGGAGACCATCGAGTACGCCGGCATCGACCCGACCACGCTGGAGGGCACACCCACCGGCGTGTTCACCGGCATCTGGTCCACCGGCTACGCCGCCGGGCCGGTCCCCGACGACCTGGAGGGCTACCAGGTCACCGGCACCGCGTCGAGCGTGGGGTCCGGCCGGCTGGCGTACCAGCTGGGCCTGCTCGGCCCGGCACTGTCCCTGGACACCGGCTGCTCGTCGTCCCTGGTGGCCCTGCACCTGGCCGCGCAGGCCCTGCGCTCGGGAGAATGCTCCTTCGCCCTGGCCGGCGGCGTCACCGTCAACGCGGCACCCACGCTGTTCACCGAGATGTCCCGGCAGGGGGCGAGCGCGCCCGACGGCCGCAGCAAGTCCTTCGCCGCCGCGGCCGACGGGGCGGGCTGGGCCGAGGGCGCCGGCCTGCTGCTGCTGGAACGCCTGTCCGACGCCCGCCGCAACGGCCACGAGGTGCTGGCGGTCGTCCGAGGCTCGGCCACCAACCAGGACGGCGCGTCCAACGGCCTGACCGCGCCCAACGGCCCCTCCCAGGAGCGGGTGATCCGTCAGGCCCTCGCCAATGCCGGGTTGGAGGCGTCCGAGGTGGACGCGGTGGAGGCCCACGGCACCGGCACCACTCTCGGCGATCCCATCGAGGCCCAGGCACTCCTGGCGACCTACGGCCGGGACCGGGACGAGCCGTTGTGGCTGGGGTCGGTGAAGTCGAACATCGGCCACACCCAGGCAGCGGCCGGCGTCGCGGGCCTGATCAAGATGGTCATGGCGATGCGGCACGGCGAACTGCCGCGAACCCTCCACGTGGACGCGCCCACCCCGCACGTCGACTGGGCCTGCGGCCAGGTCCGCCTGCTCACCGAACCGGTCGCCTGGCCCGGGACCGGGCGGCCACGGCGAGCCGCCGTCTCCGCCTTCGGCATCAGCGGCACCAACGCCCACGTCATTATCGAGCAGAGCATCCTCGAACAGCCCGCCGAGGCCGACTCCGCCGCACCCTCTCCCCGGGGCCGCGCGGACGACCAGGTCCTCTGGCCGCTGTCGGCCAGGTCCGAGGCGGCGTTGCGGGAGCAGGCGCGCCGGCTGGGCGCCTTCACCGCCGTACGTCCCGAGGTGAGTCCGGCGGCGGTCGGGGGCGCTCTGGCTGCCCGCACCGTGTTCGAGCACCGGGCCGTGGTGGTGGGCACCGCCGCGGCCCTGGACGCCCTGGCCGAGGGCCGGTCGGCGCCGGGTCTGGTCACCGGGGCCGCCCGTTCGCTGGGTCGTTCGGTGTTCGTGTTTCCGGGGCAGGGTGCGCAGTGGGTGGGTATGGGTGGGGAGTTGTACGGCTCGGAGGCGGTGTTCCGGGAGGCGATCGATGCGTGTGATGCGGCGTTGGCGCCGTACACGGATTGGTCGTTGGTGGAGGTGCTGGTCGGCGGTGGCTCGTTGGAGCGGGTGGATGTGGTGCAGCCGGCCCTGTTCGCGGTGATGGTGGCGCTGGCCGAGCTGTGGCGTGCTCATGGTGTGGAGCCTGATGCCGTGGTCGGGCATTCGCAGGGGGAGATCGCGGCGGCGTATGTGGTGGGGGCGTTGTCGTTGGACGACGCCGCCAAGGTGGTCGCCCTGCGCAGCAAGGCCCTGGTCGCCCTGGCCGGACACGGCGGCATGGTCTCGGTCGCGCTGTCCGCGGACGACGCCGCCGGCTACCTGAGCCCCTGGGGCGACCGGATCACCGTCGCGGTGGTCAACTCCGCCTCGACCGTCGTCGTGTCCGGCGAACCCGGGGCCCTGGACGAACTGCTGGCAGCCTGCGCCAGGGACGGCATACGCGCCCGCGCCATCCCCGTCGACTACGCGGCGCACTCGGCGCAGGTCGAGGCGATCCGCGAGCGGCTTCTGACCGACCTCGCGGACATCCGGCCCCGGCCTGCGGCGATTCCCTTCTACTCCACGGTCACCGCGGAACCGGTCGACACCTCCGCCCTCGACGCCGATTACTGGTACCGCAACCTCCGCGAACCCGTACGGTTCGACCTGGCCACCGCCCGGCTCACCGCCGACGGCCACCAGGTGTTCGTGGAAGTCAGCCCGCACCCGGTGCTGGTGCAGGACCTGGACGGCGTGGCGACCGGCACCCTGCGCCGCGACCACGGCGCCATCGGGGAATTCCACACCGCCCTGGCCCGCCTCCACGTCCAGGGCGTCGCCGTGACCTGGCCACACGACCGCCCGCACGGCGTCAGGCTGCCGCGCTACGCCTTCCAGCGCAGCACCTACTGGCTCACCCCCGCGGCCGGCGACCACGGCACCCGGCACCCGCTGGCGGGCACCACGGTCGAATTGCCCGACGGGAGCACCGTGCACAGCGGCCGCGTCTCCACCCGCACCCACCCCTGGCTGGCCGACCACGCCGTCGACGGCACGGTCCTGCTGTCGGGCACCGCCTTCCTCGAACTCGCAACCCTGGCCGGCGGGACCCTTGACGACCTCGTCCTGCACCTGCCCCTCGCGCTCTCGGACACACCCACGGACATCCAGGTCTCGGTCGGCGCCCCGGACGACGCCGGCCGCAGCCCGGTCACCGTGCACTCCAAGGGCGGCGACGGCTGGGTCCGCCACGCGTCCGGAACTCTCGGCGGCCAGGTGACGGCCGGACGCCTCGACTGGCCCGCGAGGAACGCCGAACCCGTGGACCCTGAAGGGTTCTACGACTTCCTCGCCGGACTCGGATACCAGTACGGACCCGCGTTCCGGGGCGTGCGGGAGTTGTGGCAGGGCGAGGACGAACTGTACGCCGAGGTGTCCGTCCCCGACGGCGCCGGCTTCGGCATCCACCCCGCGCTCCTGGACGCCGCACTCCAGCCGCTGATCCTGCTCAGCCCCGACACCCGGGTCCGGCTGCCGTTCTCCTTCTCCGGCGTCGCCGTGCACACCACCGGTGTGTCGTCCGCCCGGGTCCACCTGGCCCGCACGGGCACCGACACCTACCGCGCGACACTGACCGACCTGTCCGGCAACCCGGTCGCGGACATCACCGCGCTGACCGTCCGGCCGGCCGCCGAGGCCCGGGCCGCGGTGCTGCACACCCAGTGGGTGCCCCTCACCGCGAGCACACCGACCGAGGTGGTGCCGAGCCCGGTACTCACCGCGGATGCCGACGCGGACTCCGTGCACGGCCTCGTCCAGCGGGCCCGCGCGCTCGTCCAGGACTTCCTGGCCGAGCAGCCGGAGCGGGCGGCCGCACGCCTGGCCGTCCTGACCCGCGGCGTGGCCGGCGCGGCCGTACGCGGCCTGGTCCGCAGCGCCGCCGCCGAGCACCCCGGCCGGTTCGTCCTGGTCGACATGGGCGACGCGTCCGAGGAGGACGCGGTCCGGGCCGCCATGACAGCCGGCGACGAACCCGAACTGGCCCTGCGCCGGGAAGGCGTCCTCGTGCCGCGGCAGGCCAGGTACGCGCCGGAACCGACCGCCCCCGACGGCGCGTACCGGCTGAGCGAGTCCGGCACCGGGCAACTGGACGACCTGGCCCTGCTGCCCTGGCAAGAGGCCGCGCTGGAACCCGGACAGGTCCGGGTCGCCGTACACGCGGCCGGCCTGAACTTCCGCGACGTGCTCATCACCCTCGGCATGTACCCGGACCGGCCCCCGTTGGGCGGTGAAGGGGCCGGCACCGTCCTCGAGGTCGGCCCCGGCGTCACGGCCTGGCGGCCCGGCGACCGCGTCATGGGAATGATGCCCGGCGCCTTCGGGTCGCGCGCGGTCGCCGACCACCGGCTCCTGACGGCGATCCCCGACGGCTGGAGCTCCGCCGAGGCGGCGTCGGTGCCCGTCGCGTTCACCACCGCCTGGTACGGGCTGTTCGACCTCGGCGAACTGCGCCCCGGCGACCGGGTCCTGGTCCACTCCGGCGCGGGCGGTGTGGGCATGGCCGCCATCCGGTTGGCCCTGAACAGCGGCGCGGAGGTCTTCGCCACCGCGAGCCCCGCCAAGTGGGACACCCTGCGGCGCCTCGGACTGCCGGACGACCACATCGGTTCGTCCCGCGACACCGGGTTCGCCGACCGGTTCCCGGCCATGGACGTCGTCCTCAACTCGCTCGCGGGAGAACTCACCGACGCCTCACTGCGGTTGCTGGCCGACGGCGGACGGTTCGTCGAGCTGGGCAAGACGGACGTCCGCTCACCCGAGGGCCTGATCTACCGGGCCTTCGACCTCAACGACGTCGACCCCGCGCGGCAGGGCGACATCCTCTCCAGGGTCGTGGCGATGGTCGCCGACGGGACGCTGGAGCCGCTGCCGGTCACCGCCGCGGACCTCCGCCAGGCCGTCGACTCCTTCCGGCTGATGAGCCAGGCCCGCCACACCGGCAAGATCGTCCTCACCGTCCCCCAGCCGATCGACCCTGACGGCACCGTGCTGATCACCGGCGGCACCGGCACCCTCGGCCAGGCCGTCGCCCGGCACCTGGTGTCCCGCTACGGGGTACGGCACCTGCTGCTCGTCAGCCGCGGCGGCGGCGCGGTGCCGCACCTGGAGACTCAGGGGGACGTCGATGTGCGGGTCGTGGCCTGTGACGTCGCGGACCGGGACGCGCTGGCGGCCGTACTGGACTCGATCCCGGCCGAGCATCCGCTCACCGCCGTCGTCCACGCGGCCGGCGTGCTCGACGACACCGTTGTGGAACGGCTGACCGCAGAGCAGCTCGACCGGGTGCTGCGTCCCAAGGTCGACGGCGCCTGGCACCTGCACGAGCTGACCCGCGAGCACGACCTCGCGGCCTTCGTGCTGTTCTCCGCGGCCGCGGGTGTACTCGGCAACGCCGGCCAGGCCGGCTACGCGGCCGCGAACTCCTACCTCGACGCGTTCGCCGCACACCGGCAGACCCTCGGACTGCCCGCCGTGTCGATGGCCTGGGGCTACTGGGAGCAGGAGAGCGGCATGACCGCCCACCTCACCGCGGCCGACCGCCAACGCCTCGCCCGCAAGGGCATCCGCCCCATCAGCGTCGACCGCGCCCTGGCCATGTTCGACACCGCGCTGGCTGCCGGACGTCCCGCGCTGACCACGGCCGACCTCTCGATGCCGCAGATCCTGCCGACGTCAAAGGCCCCCGCGTCGGACCTGCTGTCCCTGGTCGCCGCCCACACCGCCACGGTCCTCGGCCACTGCGACGCCGCCGCGATCACCCCCGGCCTCGCCTTCCGCGACCTCGGCTTCGATTCCCTGACCTCCGTCGAACTGCGCAACCGCCTCGCCGGCGCCACCGGCCTGCGGCTGCCCGCGACCCTCGTCTTCGACCACCCCACCCCCGCCGACCTCGCCGACCACCTCACGGCCGAACTCTCCGGTGGGGGTGTGGTGCCGGTGTCGGTGGTGCCGGTGGTGTCGGTGGGTGATGGGGCTGATCCGGTGGTGATCGTGGGCATGGGGTGCCGGTTCCCGGGTGGGGTGGGGTCGCCGGAGGAGCTGTGGGGCCTGGTGGCGGGTGGGGTGGATGCGGTCGGGGCGTTTCCGGGTGATCGCGGGTGGGACGTTGAGGGGTTGTTCCATCCGGATGCGGATCATCCCGGGACGTCGTATGCGCGGTCGGGTGGTTTTCTCGCGGACGCGGCGGGGTTCGATGCCGATTTCTTCGGGATTTCGCCGCGTGAGGCGTTGGCGATGGATCCGCAGCAGCGGGTGTTGCTGGAGACCGCGTGGGAGACGTTCGAGGATGCGGGGATCGATCCGACGTCGTTGCGGGGCAGCCAGACGGGCGTGTTCACCGGCGTCTGGTCCTCCGGCTACGTCGGCAGCCCCGACCAGGCACCGCCCGACACCGAGGGCTACCTCGCCACCGGCATCTCGCCGAGCATCACCTCCGGCCGGGTCTCCTACCTGCTGGGACTCCAGGGCCAGGCCGTGTCCGTCGACTCCGCCTGCTCCTCGTCACTGATGGCGATCCACCTCGCCGCGCAGGCACTGCGCTCGGGGGAGTGCACACTCGCCCTGGCCGGCGGGGTGACCGTGAGCGTGACCCCCCTGCAGTTCACGGAGTTCTCCCGCCAGCGTGCCCTGGCCCCTGACGGCCGGTGCAAGCCCTTCTCGTCGACGGCTGACGGTACGGCGTGGGGTGAGGGCGCGGGGTTGGTGCTGCTGGAGCGGTTGTCGGACGCCCGTCGCAACGGCCATCAGGTGCTGGCGGTGGTGCGGGGTTCGGCGGTCAATCAGGACGGGGCGTCCAATGGGTTGACCGCGCCCAACGGCCTCTCCCAGGAACGCGTCATCCGTCAGGCGTTGGCGAACGCCGGGTTGGAGGCGTCCGAGGTGGACGTGGTGGAGGCGCACGGTACGGGGACGACTCTCGGTGATCCCATCGAGGCGCAGGCGCTGCTGGCGACCTACGGCCGGGACCGGGTGGAGCCGTTGTGGCTGGGGTCGGTGAAGTCGAACATCGGGCACACGCAGGCGGCGGCCGGTGTGGCTGGTGTGATCAAGATGGTCATGGCGATGCGGCACGCCGAACTGCCGCCGACGCTGCACGTCCAGGAGCCCACGCCGCATGTCGAGTGGGACACCGGTGACATCCGGCTGCTGACCGAGGCCCGGCCGTGGCCGGAGACGGGGCGTCCCCGCCGCGCGGGCATCTCGGCGTTCGGGGCCAGCGGCACCAACGCCCACGTCGTCATCGAACAGTTCCCGGAGGAAACCCCCGGACAACCCGTCGCGGACGATTCCGTGAAGCCCACCCTGTGGCTGCTGTCCGGCAAGACGGACGATGCCCTCCGCGCCCAGGCCCGACGGCTCGCGGACCACATCACCGCTCACCCCGGACTCCGGCCGGCCGCGATCGGCCGGGCCCTCGCCACCACCCGCACCATGCTCACCCACCGGGCGGCCCTGGTGGGCAGCACCCGGACCGACCTCATGACGGAACTGGCCGCCCTCGCCGACGGAGACCCCCGCGTCATCACGGGTGTGGCCGGTTCGCTGGGTCGTTCGGTGTTCGTGTTTCCGGGGCAGGGTGCGCAGTGGGTGGGTATGGGTGGGGAGTTGTACGGCTCGGAGGCGGTGTTCCGGGAGGCGATCGATGCGTGTGATGTGGCGTTGGCGCCGTACACGGGTTGGTCGTTGGTGGAGGTGCTGGTCGGCGGTGGCTCGTTGGAGCGGGTGGATGTGGTGCAGCCGACCCTGTTCGCGGTGATGGTGGCGCTGGCCGAGCTGTGGCGTGCTCATGGTGTGGAGCCTGATGCCGTGGTCGGGCATTCGCAGGGGGAGATCGCGGCGGCGTATGTGGTGGGGGCGTTGTCGTTGGACGACGCCGCCAAGGTGGTTGCCCTGCGCAGCAAGGCCCTGGTCGCCCTGGCGGACCAGGGTGGGATGGTGTCGGTCGGCCTCGGGCATGAGCGGGCCGCCGAGTTCGTGGCCCGCTGGGACGGCCGGCTGACGGTGGCGGTGGTCAATGCCCCCGGTTCGGTCGTCGTGTCGGGTGATCCGGACGCGCTGGACGAGTTGCTGGCGGCCTGTGAGGCCGACGGCATCCGCGCCCGTCGCCTGCCCGTCGACTACGCCGCCCACTCCGTCCAGGTCGAGGCGATCCGCGAGCAACTGCTCACCGACCTTGCCGGCATCACACCGCGCCCGGCGGTGATCCCGTTCTACTCGACGGTGACCGGCGAGCAGATCGACACCTCCGCCCTCGACGCCGACTACTGGTACCGCAACCTCCGCGAACCCGTACGCTTCGACCTCGCCGTCGAGGCCCTTACGCAGGACCGGCACGGCGTGTTCGTGGAGGTCAGCCCGCACCCCGTACTGGTGCCGGTGATGGACGGCGTTGTGACCGGCACGCTGCGCCGCGGCAGCGGCAGGCAGGAATTCCACCTCGCCCTGGCACGCCTGCACACGCAAGGCGTGGCCGTCGACTGGACGCCGGTCTTCCCCGGCGAGCCCCACCACGTCCCACTGCCGACGTACGCCTTCCAGCACCGGCCGTACTGGTTGACCCCCGTCGCCGCGAAGGGCGACGTGTCGGCGGCGGGACTGGACTCGGCCGGGCACCCGCTGCTCGGGGCCGTCGTCGAACTGGCCGGGGACCAGAGCGTCCTGCTCACGGGGCGGCTCTCGACGGCCACCCGGCCATGGCTGGCCGACCACGTCGTCCTGGGCTCCGTGCTTCTGCCCGGCACCGTGTTCGTCGAACTCGCCATGCACGCCGGACGCCAGGCCGGCTGCGACGTCCTGGACGAACTGGTGCTGGAAGCTCCCATGATCCTGCCGGACGACGGTTCCGTGCCGGTCCAGGTCGTCGTCGGCGCACCGAACGAGACGGGCCGACGCCCCGTCACCGTGCACTCCCGGACGGGCGGCACCTGGCTGCGGCACGCGACCGGCATGCTGGCGACCGGCGACCGCCCCCACCCGTACGACACCGGCGAGCCCTGGCAGCCGGCCGGTGAGCCCGTCGACCTGACCGACTTCTACGACACCCTCGCCGCCCAGGGCTACGAGTACGGGCCGGTGTTCGCGGGCGTACGCGAGATCCGGCGGCAGGGCGACGAGCTCTATGCCGAGGTGGCGCTGCCCACCGACACCCGTGACCGCTTCGGTCTCCACCCCGCGCTGCTCGACGCCGCACTCCAGCCGCTGACCCTGCTGGCGGCCGGCCGCCTGCCGTTCTCCTTCGCCGGGGTGTCGATGCGCAAAGCCGGCTCCACGGCCCGGGTCCGCCTCACACCCACCGGCCCCGACACCTTCCGGGTCGCGCTCGCCGACGAATCCGGGCCGCTGGCGGTGATCGACGCGCTGACCGTGCGCCACCGGCCGCCGGGCATACCGGGCGCCGGGGCCAACCAGCTCTTCCGCCTCGACTGGGTGCCCGTCGAGAGCACCGGCGAACCCCCGGCCGTCCACCACGTGACGCCCCCGGCGGGAGACCCCGTGGCCGCCGCGCACACCGTCGCCGCCGAGACGCTGGGCGTGCTCCAGGACTTCCTGCGCGACGGGGACGGCCGGCTGGCCGTCGTGACCCGTGGGGCGGTCGGGCCGGACCCCGTCGACCTGCCGTCCAGCGTCGTCTGGGGCCTGGTCCGCGCGGCCCAGGCGGAACACCCCGACCGCTTCGTGCTCGTCGACACCGACGACCGCGTCCTCGTCGCGGGGGACGAACCGCAGCTCGTCGTCCGCGACGGCGCCGCCCACGCCGCCCGCCTGGTACGGGCCGAAGCGGCCCCGGCACCCGGCCCGCTCGACCCCAACGGTACCGTGCTGATCACCGGAGGCACCGGAACACTGGGCCGCCTCGTCGCCCGGCACCTGCGCGACCGGCACGGCATCCGGCACCTGCTCCTGCTCAGCAGGACCGCGGCGGAGGTGGACTTCGACGCCGAGGTGGTGGCCTGCGACGTGGCCGACCGGGACGCGCTGGCGGCCGTACTGGACTCGATCCCGGCCGCGCACCCGCTGACCGCGGTCGTGCACGCGGCCGGCGTGCTCGACGACGGCGTCGTCGAATCCCTCACGCCCGGCCGGATCGACCAGGTACTGCGGCCCAAGGCCGACGCCGCCTGGCACCTGCACGAGCTGACGAAGGACCTCGGCCTGAGCGCGTTCGTGCTCTTCTCGTCCGCCGCCGGTGTGCTGGGCGGCCCGGGCCAGGCGAACTATGCCGCCGCGAACGCCTTCCTGGACGCCCTCGCCGTGCACCGGCGTGCCCTTGGTCTGCGGGGCGTGTCGCTGGCCTGGGGACAGTGGGCCGAGGCCAGCGGGCTGACCGAACACCTCACCGACACCGACCTCAAGCGCCTCGCCCGCACCGGCGTGCTGCCGATGCCCACGGACCAGGCGCTGGCACTGTTCGACCTGGCCCTGGGCGCCGCCGATCCCGTGCTGGTCCCCGCACACCTCGACCTGTCGGCGGCGTCCACCCGCCCCCTGCTCGGCCGCCTCACCCGTACCAGGCCCGCCCGGCGCACGGACCGGCCGACCCTGGGCAGGGAACTGGCGGCCCTGCCCGAGGCCGAGCAGCACAGCCGCGTCCTGGAACTGGTCACCGGCCAGACGGCCGTGGTCCTCGGCCACACCGACACCTCGGCCGTCAGCGCCGGGCGCGCCTTCAAGGACCTGGGCTTTGACTCGCTCACCGCGGTGGAACTGCGCAACCGCCTGTCCGCGGCCGCCGGGGTACGGCTGCCCGCGACGATGGTCTTCGACTACCCGACCCCCGACGCGCTGGCCGGCCACCTGCGGGACCTCCTGGTCGGCGCCCGGCGCCAGGCCCCTGCCTCACCCGTGCCGGTCGGGGTTCCGGTGTCGGATGATCCGGTGGTGGTGGTGGGGTTGGGGGCCCGTTATCCGGGTGGCGTGGGGTCGGCGCAGGAGTTGTGGGATTTGGTGGCGGGTGGGGTGGACGCGGTGGGGGAGTTCCCATCGGATCGTGGGTGGGATGTGGGTCGTATCTATGATCCGGCCGGTGGTCCGGGGACGTCGTATACGCGGTCGGGTGGTTTTCTGGGGGATGCGGGTGGCTTCGATGCCGCGTTCTTCGGGATTTCGCCGCGTGAGGCGTTGGCGATGGATCCGCAGCAGCGGGTGCTGCTGGAGACCGCGTGGGAGACGTTCGAGGATGCGGGGATCGATCCGACGTCGTTGCGGGGCAGCCAGACGGGCGTCTTCACCGGCATCTGGTCCTCGGGCTATGGAGCCGGGGCACAGCCGCCCGACCTGGAAGGCTACCTCTCGACGGGCACGGCGACGAGTGTGACCTCGGGGCGGGTGTCGTATCTGCTGGGGCTGGAGGGTCCGGCGTTGTCGGTGGACACGGCGTGTTCGTCGTCGCTGGTGGCGATCCATCTGGCGGCGCAGGCGCTGCGCTCGGGGGAGTGCTCACTGGCCCTGGCCGGTGGTGTGACGGTCATGGCGACGCCGGCGGGGTTCGTCGAGTTCTCGCGGCAGCGGGGGCTTGCGGCCGACGGCAGGGTGAAGGCGTTTGCCGAGGCGGCCGACGGCACCAGCTGGGGTGAGGGCGCGGGGTTGGTGCTGCTGGAGCGGTTGTCGGACGCCCGTCGCAATGGGCACCGGGTGCTGGCGGTGGTGCGGGGTTCGGCGGTGAACCAGGACGGGGCGTCCAATGGGTTGACCGCGCCGAATGGTCCGTCGCAGGAGCGGGTGATCCGTCAGGCGTTGGCGAATGCCGGGTTGGAGGCGTCCGAGGTGGACGTGGTGGAGGCGCACGGTACGGGGACGACGCTCGGTGATCCCATCGAGGCGCAGGCGCTGCTGGCGGCCTACGGCCGGGACCGGGTGGAGCCGTTGTGGCTGGGGTCGGTGAAGTCGAACATCGGGCACACGCAGGCGGCCGCCGGCGTCGCGGGCCTGATCAAGATGGTCATGGCGATGCGGCACGGGCAGTTGCCGCCGACGCTGCATGTCGACGCGCCGACCTCGCACGTCGACTGGTCGGCGGGTCGTGTCTCACTGCTCACCGAGGCTCGGCCGTGGCCGGAGACGGGGCGTCCCCGCCGTGCCGGCGTGTCGGCGTTCGGCATCAGCGGTACGAACGCGCACGTGATCCTGGAGGCACCGGCCCCGGACCCGGCCGAGAAGACGTCGCCCGAGTCCTCCGCCCACGATCCCGCTTCGGATCCCGGGTCCCCTGCCGCTTCCGCGCCCACGCCCACGCCCGCGGTGCCGGTGCCGTGGCTGCTGTCGGCGAAGTCGGACGCGGCCCTGCGCGACCAGGCCCGTAGGCTGCGCGGGTTCCTCGCCGAGCACCCCGAGGTCACACCGGCCGAGGTGGCCGCGGACCTGGCCGCGCGGGCCCGGTTTCCGCACCGCGCTGTGCTGACGGACCCGGCCGGCCTGGACGCGCTGATCGGCGGAGAACCCGGAATCGTCACGGGCACTGCCTCCCCGGGTAGGTCGGCGTTTGTGTTCTCTGGTCAGGGTGGTCAGTGGGCGGGGATGGGGTGGGGTTTGTACCGGGTGTTTCCGGTGTTTGCGCGGGTGTTGGACGAGGTGTGTGGGTTGTTGGGGTTGCCGGTGGGGGTGTTGTTCGAGGATGGG
>NZ_JBITFB010000071.1:0-23625 GCF_044455625.1 Kitasatospora sp. NPDC051164
GGTGCTGGCCTCGCTGGCCGAGGCGTGGGTGCGCGGCGTGGCCGTCGACTGGCGGGCCGCCGCCTTCGCCGGCACCACCGCCGTCCCGCCGCTCGCACTGCCGACGTACGCCTTCCAGCGTGCGCACTACTGGCTGGACGCGCCCAGCGCGGCATCCGACCAGGGGAACCCGACCGGGGTCGACCCCGTCGAGGCCGAGTTCTGGGCCGCCGTCGAGAACGAGGACCTCGGCGTCCTCGCAGGCTCGCTCGACCTGGCCGCCGACGCGCCGCTGAGCGCCGTCCTGCCCGCGCTGTCGACCTGGCGGCGGCAGCGCCGTGAGCAGTCGACCGTGGACGGCTGGCGCTACCGCATCACCTGGCAGCCCCTCACCGATCTGCCCGCACCGCTGCTCTCCGGCACCTGGGCGGTCATCGCCACGGAGGACGACCGGGACCGCGCCGACGACCTCGCCCACGGCCTCGAACGACGCGGCGCCGACGTCACCGTGGTCACCGTCGGCGAGGACGATCTCGACCGCACCGCACTGGCCGCCCGGCTGGCCGCGGAGCTCCCCGAGGGCGCCTCCCCGGCCGGCCTGCTCTCCCTGCTCGGCACGGTCGAGGACCGCTGCTCCGCGCACCCGTCGGTGCCGTTCGGCCTGGCGGGCTCCGTTCTGCTGCTCCAGGCGCTGGCCGACGCCGGGATCGAGGCGCCGGTGTGGACGGCCACTCGCGGCGCCGTCGCGGTCGACCGGGCCGAGCGCCTGACCGGTCCCGTGCAGTCCCTGGTCTGGGGCCTGGGCCGGGTCGCCGCCCTGGAGGACGCCCCCCGCTGGGGTGGCCTGGTCGACCTGCCGGAGCTGCTGGACGACCGGGCCATGGACCGGCTGGCCGGGGTGCTGGCCGGTACGGGCGGTGAGGACCAGGTCGCGATCAGGGCCTCCGGGGTGCTGGTGCGCCGCCTGGTGCACGCCCCGGCCGGCCCGGTGGCCGGGGAGGGCTGGCGGCCGTCCGGCACGGTGCTGGTCACCGGCGGCACCGGCGCCCTGGGTGCCCACGTCGCCCGCTGGCTCGCCCGCAACGGCGCCGAGCACCTGCTGCTGACCAGCCGGCGCGGCCCGGAGGCCGACGGCGCCGCCGAACTCGCCGCCGAACTCACCGGCCTCGGTGCCGCCGCCGACATCGTCTCCTGCGACGTCGCCGACCGCACCGCGCTCGAAGCCCTGCTGGCCGGGATCCCCGCCGAGCGTCCGCTGACCGCCGTGATGCACACCGCGGCCGTGCTGGACGACGGCGTGATCCAGGCGCTCACCACCGACCAACTGGAGCGGGTGCTGCGGGTCAAGGTCGACTCCGCGCTGCACCTGCACGAGCTGACCCGGGAGCTGGACCTCTCCGCGTTCGTCCTCTTCTCCTCCTTCGCCGCCACGTTCGGTGCCCCCGGCCAGGGCAACTACGCCCCCGGGAACGCCTTCCTGGACGCGCTTGCCGCCCAGCGGCGGGCCGACGGCCTGCCCGCCACCTCCGTCGCCTGGGGACCCTGGGGCGAGGGCGGCATGGCCGAGGGCGGCGTCGGCGACCGGATGCGCCGCCACGGCATCCTGGAGATGGCCCCGGACCTGGCCGTCTCCGCCCTGCAGCACGCACTGGACCGGGGCGACACCGAACTGACCGTCACCGACATCGACTGGCAGCGCTTCACCCTCGCCTTCACCTCGGGCCGGGTCCGCCCGCTGCTGTCCGCCATCCCCGAGGCCGCCCGGGTGCTGGAGGGCGTCCGCGCCGCTACCGAGGAGCAGCACTCCACCAACGGCGCACTCGCCGTCCGGCTCGCGGGTGTCGCCCCGGCCGAGCGGGAGCGCATCCTGCTCGACCTGGTGGCCTCGCACATTGCCGCCGCACTCGGCTTCCCCGGGCCGGAGGCCGTCGACACCGGCCGGGCGTTCAAGGAGCTCGGCTTCGACTCGCTGACCGCCGTCGAACTGCGCAACCGCCTCGGTGCCGCGGCCGGCCTGCGGCTGCCCGCCACCCTCGTCTACGACCACCCCACCGCCCTCGCGCTCGCCCGCCACCTCGGCGAGGAGCTCTCCGGGACGGTCGCCGACGCGACGGGACCGGCGGTGGCGAGCACCGCCGCCCACGACGAGCCGATCGCCATCGTCGGCATGAGCTGCCGCTTCCCCGGCGGCGTGGACTCACCGGAGGCGCTCTGGCAGCTGCTGGCCGCCGGAGGTGACGCCCTGTCGGGGTTCCCGACCGACCGGGGCTGGGACCTGGACACGGTGTTCGACGCAGACCCCGACGCGAAGGGCACCTCGTACATTCGCGAGGGCGGCTTCCTGCATGACGCCAGCCGCTTCGACGCCGGGTTCTTCGGGATCTCGCCGCGCGAGGCGCTGGCGATGGACCCGCAGCAGCGGCTGCTGCTGGAGACCTCCTGGGAGGCGTTCGAGCGGGCCGGCATCGACCCGCACGCACTGCGGGGCAGCCGTACCGGTGTCTTCGCAGGCACCAACGGCGGCGACTACCTGGGCCTGCTCGCCGGCGCCGCGCAGTCGGCCGAGGGCCATGTCGCGACCGGCACCGCCGCGAGCGTGGTCTCTGGCCGGGTCTCCTACCTGTTCGGCCTCGAAGGCCCGGCGATGACCGTCGATACCGCCTGCTCGGCCTCGCTGGTGGCGCTCCACCTGGCCGTCCAGTCGCTGCGTAACGGCGAGTGCGAACTCGCGCTGGCGGGCGGTGTCACGGTGATGTCCACCCCCGGCACCTTCATCGAGTTCAGCCGCCAGCAGGGCCTGGCCGCCGACGGCCGCTGCAAGCCGTTCTCGGCCGCGGCCGACGGCTTCACCCCCTCCGAGGGCGTCGGCATGGTGCTGGTCGAGCGGCTCTCCGACGCCCGGCGCAACGGGCACCCGGTGCTGGCGGTGGTCCGCGGGTCGGCGATCAACCAGGACGGTGCCTCGAACGGCCTGACGGCGCCGAACGGCCCCTCCCAGCAGCGGGTCATCCGCCAGGCCCTGGCCAACGCCGGTCTGGCCCCCGCCCAGGTCGACGCCGTGGAGGCGCACGGGACGGGGACGCGCCTGGGCGACCCGATCGAGGCACAGGCCCTGCTCGCCACCTACGGTCAGGGCCGGCCCGAGGACCGCCCGCTGCTGCTCGGCTCGGTGAAGTCCAACCTCGGCCACGCGCAGGCCGCCGCCGGCCTCGCCGGCGTGATCAAGATGGTCGAGGCGCTGCGCCGCGGCATCCTGCCGCAGAGCATCCACCTGGACGAGCCGTCGCCCCACGTGGACTGGTCGGCAGGCGCCGTCGAGCTGCTGACGGAGCAGCGGGAATGGCCGGGGACGGGGGAGCCGCGTCGTGCGGGGGTGTCCTCGTTCGGCTTCAGTGGGACGAACGCGCATGTGATCATCGAGCAGGCTCCGGCGGACGGGCCGGTGGAGGCAGACGAGGTCGTCGTCGGGTCTGCGGTGGTGGGTGGCTCGGTGGTGCCGTGGCTGGTGTCGGGCCGGAGTGAGGAGGCGCTGCGCGGGCAGGCGGCGCGGCTGCGGGCCTTCGCGGGACGGGAGCCGGATGTGCCGGGTGCCGGTCTGGCGCTGGCGAGCGGGCGCGCGGCCCTGGAGCACCGGGCCGTGGTCCTCGGAGCCGACCTCCCCGAACTCGCCTCCGGACTGGCCGACCTGACCTCCGGCGCGGCGGGCACCGGCGTGGTCCGGGGCGTGAGTGGTTCGGCGGGTCGGGTGGCGTTCGTCTTCCCGGGTCAGGGTTCGCAGTGGGCTGCGATGGCGGTGGAGCTGTTGGAGTCGTCGTCGGTGTTCGCTGGGCGGATGGCGGAGTGCGGGGCGGCGTTGGCGCCGTTCGTGGACGGCTGGTCGCTGTTGGAGGTGGTTCGGGGCGTCGAGGGTGATGCGTGGATGGATCGGGTGGATGTCGTCCAGCCGGTGTTGTGGGCGGTGATGGTGTCCCTCGCGGAGGTGTGGCGGGCGTCCGGTGTGGAGCCGGGTGTGGTGGTCGGTCATTCGCAGGGTGAGATCGCTGCCGCGGTGGTGGCGGGTGCGTTGTCGTTGGAGGACGGTGCCCGGGTGGTGGCGTTGCGCAGCAGGGCGATCGCGGGTGGTCTGGCGGGTCTGGGTGGCATGGTCTCGGTGGCGTTGCCGGTGGAGGAGGTGCGTGAGCGTCTCGGTGGCGGGGATCGGGTGTCGGTCGCGGCGGTGAACGGTCCGTCGGCGGCGGTGGTGTCCGGTGAGCCGGCCGCTCTGGAGGAGTTGTTGGCCTCGTGTGAGGCGGACGGTATCCGTGCCCGCCGTATTCCGGTGGACTACGCCTCGCATTCCGCGCAGGTGGAGTCGATCCGTGCCGAACTTCTCGACCTGCTGGCTCCGGTGAGCCCCCGCGCAGGCCTTGTGCCGGTGTTCTCGACGGTGACCGGTGAGCTGGTCGACGGCTCCGCCATGGATGCCGAGTACTGGTACACCAACCTCCGTACCACCGTCCGGTTCGCCGAGGCGGTCGACTCCCTCCTCGCCGACGGCTACGGCACGTTCGTCGAGGTCAGTGCCCACCCGGTGCTGGTGGTGGCACTCCAGGAGAGCATCGAGGCGGCCGAACGCGATGCCGCTGCGTTCGGCACGCTCCGCCGCGGCGAGGGCGGCCCGCGCCGGGTGCTGGCCTCGCTGGCCGAGGCGTGGGTGCGCGGCGTGGCCGTCGACTGGCGGGCCGCCGTCTTCAGCGGCGTCACCGCCGTCCCGCCGCTCGAACTCCCCACCTACGCCTTCCAGCACCGCCGGTTCTGGCCCGAGCCGGCCCGCCCGGAGAACGGCGCCGGAACGGTCGGCGCGGACCCTGTGGACACCGCCTTCTGGGAGGCCGTCGAGCGCCAGGACCTGGAGACGTTGGCAGGCTCGCTCGACCTGGACGCCGACGCGCCGCTGAGCGCCGTCCTGCCCGCCCTGTCGACCTGGCGGCGGCAGCGCCGTGAGCAGTCGACCGTGGACGGCTGGCGCTACCGCATCACCTGGCAGCCCCTCACCGATCTGCCCGCACCGCTGCTCTCCGGCACCTGGGCGGTCATCGCCACGGAGGACGACCGGGACCGCGCCGACGACCTCGCCCACGGCCTCGAACGACGCGGCTCGGAGGCCCGCACGCTCACCCTCCCGGCCGCCGGCCTCGACCGCGAGCCGCTGGCCGAGTGGCTGCGCAAGGAGCTCGGCGACACGGTCGGCCTGTCCGGCCTGCTCTGGCTCCCGGCCATGGACGGGCGGCCGCACGCCGAGCACCCGGGCCTGCCGCTCGGGCTCGCCGGGACGGCCGCGCTGGTGCAGGCGCTCGGCGACGCCGGGATCGAGGCGCCGGTGTGGACGGCCACCCGCGGTGCCGTCGCGGCCACCCGGGCCGAACGTCCGGCCGCGCCCGTGCAGTCCCTGATCTGGGGCTTCGGCCGGGTCGCCGCGCTGGAGCACCCGCAGCGCTGGGGTGGCCTGGTCGACCTGCCGGAGCTGCTGGACGACCGGGCCATGGACCGGCTCGCGGGCGTTCTCGCGGGTACGGGCGGTGAGGACCAGGTCGCGATCAGGGCCTCCGGTGTGCTGGTGCGCCGCCTGGTGCACGCCCCGGCCGGCCCGGTGGCCCGGGAGGGCTGGCGGCCGTCCGGCACGGTGCTGGTCACCGGAGGCACCGGCGCCCTGGGTGCCCACGTCGCCCGCTGGCTCGCCCGCAACGGCGCCGAGCACCTGCTGCTGACCAGCCGGCGCGGCCCGGAGGCCGACGGCTCCGCCGAACTCGCCGCCGAACTGACCGCGCTGGGCGCCCGGGTCACCGTCGCCGCCTGCGACGTCGCCGACCGCACCGCGCTGGCCGCCCTGCTCGGCACGATCCCCACCGAGCAGCCCCTCACTGCCGTGATGCACACCGCCGGGATCCTCGACGACGGCGTGCTGGACGCGCTGACACCCGAGCGATTCGCCACGGTGCTGCGCCCGAAGACGGAGGCCGTGCTCGCCCTGGACGAGCTGACCCGCGACCTCGACCTCTCCGCGTTCGTCCTGTTCTCCGGCCTCGCCGGCACCCTGGGCGACGCCGGGCAGGCCAACTACGCCGCCGCCAACGCCTTCCTGGACGCCTTCGCCGAGCACCGCCGCGCCCAGGGGCTGGCCGCCACCTCGGTGGCCTGGGGGCGCTGGGGCGAGAGCGGCATGGCCGCGGACGGCCTGATCGGCGACCGGCTCGACCGCGCCGGCCTGCCCGCGATGCAGCCCGAGTCGGCGATCGCCGCCCTCCAGCAGGCCCTGGATCTGGACGAGACCGTGGTCACCGTCGCCGACGTCGCCTGGGACCGTTTCGCACCCGGCTTCACCTCGGTGCGCCCGTCCGCGCTGCTGGACGGGCTGCCCGGCGTCCGCCGCCAGGCCGCCGGAGCCGGGCCCGACGCCGCGGCCGGCGCCGCCACCGACGCCGCCGAGCTGCGCCGGCGGCTGGCCGGCATGGCGGAACTGGAGCGCGAGCAAACCGTGCTGGACCTGGTGCGCGCCCACGCGGCCGCCGCGCTGGGACACACCACGGTCGACGAGGTCGGGGCCGGCCGGGCGTTCAAGGAACTCGGCCTGGACTCGCTGACCGCACTGGAACTGCGCAACCGCCTCGGCGCCGCCACCGGCCTGCGCCTGCCGGCCACGCTGGTGTTCGACTTCCCGACGCCGGCCGCCCTCGCCGCCCGCCTGCGGGCCGACCTGGTCCCGGCCGGTCCGGCGCACGGCGGGGGCGGAGGCACCCTCGCGGACCTCGACCGGCTGGAGGCCGCACTGGCCACCGTCACCGAGGACCCGGACACCCGGGCCGACATCGCCGCCCGCCTCCAGGCCCTGCTGACCCGGTGGAGCGCCGCACCGCACGAGCGGCAGCCGGACGAGCAGGTGGCCGAGCACCTCCGGGAGGCCTCCGCCGACGAGCTGTTCGCCTTCATCGACAACGAGTTGGGCATGGCCTGACTGCCGGGCGGCGCGGGCGGGCCGGCGACCACCGGCACCCCGCGCCACCGGCGGTACGGCCCGCCCCCGCACGGCAGGGCCCCGTACGGCCCGCAACCACCTGAAGCCATCAAGGACGGCCGCCACCAAGGACGGCCGTCATCAACAGGGTGAGGTTCCACAGTGTCCCAGGAAAAGCTCCTCGACTATCTGAAGCGCGTCACGGCGGATCTGCACCAGACCCGTCAGCGGCTGCGCGAGGCGGAGGCGGGCGAATCCGAGCCGATCGCCCTGGTGTCGATGAGCTGCCGGTTCGCGGGAGGGGTGAACTCGCCCGAGGACCTGTGGCAGCTGGTGGCCGAGGGCCGCGACGCGATCGGCGACTTCCCGGCCGACCGCGGGTGGGATACCGACGCGCTCTTCGACGACGACCCGGACCAGCAGGGCACCAGCTACACCCGCCAGGGCGGATTCCTCTACGAGGCGACCGAGTTCGACGCCGCGTTCTTCGGCATCAGCCCGCGCGAGACCCTCGCCATGGACCCGCAGCAGCGCCTGCTGCTGGAGTCCTCCTGGGAGGTGCTGGAGCGCGCCGGCATCGACCCGACCTCGCTCAAGGGCAGCCGCACCGGAGTCTTCGCGGGCACCAACGGCCAGGACTACGGCGACCTGCTCCACCAGGTGCCGCAGGGCGTCGAGGGCTACACCCTGACCGGCAACGCGGCGAGCGTGCTCTCCGGTCGCCTGTCCTACGCCTTCGGCCTGGAGGGGCCGGCCGTCACCGTCGACACGGCCTGCTCGTCCTCGCTGGTCGCCGTGCACCTGGCCGCGCAGGCGCTGCGCCAGCACGAGTGCTCGCTCGCGCTGGCCGGCGGCGTCACCGTGATGTCCAGCCCGCGGGCGTTCGTGCAGTTCAGCCGCCAGCGGGGCCTGGCAGCCGACGGCCGCTGCAAGTCCTTCGCCGCCGCCGCCGACGGCACCGGCTGGGGCGAGGGCGTCGGCATGCTCCTGCTGGAGCGGCTCTCCGACGCGCGGCGCAACGGCCACCCGGTGCTGGCGGTGCTCCGCGGCTCCGCCGTCAACCAGGACGGCGCATCCAACGGCCTGACCGCGCCGAACGGCCCCTCCCAGCAGCGGGTGATCCGCCAGGCCCTCGCCGATGCGGGCCTCACCCCGGCCCAGGTGGACGTGGTCGAGGCGCACGGCACCGGCACCGTCCTCGGCGACCCGATCGAGGCGCAGGCGCTGCTCGCCACGTACGGGCTGGAGCGACCGGCCGAGCAGCCGCTCTGGCTCGGCTCCATCAAGTCCAACCTCGGCCACACCCAGGCCGCCGCCGGCGTCGCCGGCATCATCAAGATGGTGCTCGCCATGCAGCACGGCCTGCTCCCGCAGACCCTGCACGTGGACGAGCCGTCCCCGCACGTCGACTGGGCGGCCGGCGGCGTGCGCCTGCTCGAGCGGTCCCGGGAGTGGCCGCGGACGGGCGAGCCGCGCCGCGCGGGCGTCTCCTCGTTCGGCGTCAGCGGCACCAACGCGCACGCCATCATCGAGCAGGCCCCGGCCCCGGCCACCACCGATACGCCCGGGACCACCGATACGCCCGGGACCACCGATACGCCCGCGTCCGCGGACACGCCGGTGCCGCCCGCCGTGCTGCCGTACCTGGTCTCCGGGCGGACGGCCGAGGCCCTGCGCGCCCAGGCCGCCCGCCTCCGGGCCCACCTGGACGCCGTGCCCGCACCCGCGCCCGCCGACCTCGCACACTCGCTCGCCACCGGCCGTGCCGCGCTCGACCACCGGGCCGCCGTGCTCGCCGCCGACCGCACCGAACTGCTGGCGGGCCTGGACGCGCTGGCCGCCGGCGTGTCCGCACCCCAGCTGGTGCAGGGCGTCGCGGCCGCCGAGGGCCGGACCGCCTTCCTGTTCACCGGCCAGGGCAGTCAGCGGGCCGGCATGGGCGAGGAGCTGTACGCGGCGTACCCGGCGTACCGGGAGGCGTTCGACGCGGTCTGTGCCGAACTCGACCCGCTGCTGGACCGTCCGCTGCGCGAGGCGATCGCCGACCCGGCCCTGATCGACGAGACGGCGTACGCCCAGCCCGCGCTGTTCGCGCTCGAGGTGGCGCTGTTCCGCCTGCTGGAGAGTTGGGGCCTCGGCGTCGACCTGCTCGCCGGTCACTCGATCGGCGAGCTGGCCGCCGCGCACGTCGCCGGTGTGTTCTCGCTCGCCGACGCGGCGCGGCTGGTCGCGGCGCGGGGCCGGCTGATGCAGGCGCTGCCGCGCGGCGGCGCGATGGTCGCCGTGGAGGCGGCGGAGGACGAGGTGCTGCCGCTGCTGACCGACGGTGTCGGCATCGCGGCGGTCAACGGCCCGACGTCCGTGGTGATCTCGGGTGCCGAGACCGCCGTGGTCGAGATCGCCGAGAAGCTCGCCGCCGACGGACGCCGCACCAAGCGACTGACGGTCAGCCACGCCTTCCACTCTCCGCTGATGGACGGCATGCTCGACGAGTTCCGGGCCGTTGCGGAGCAGGTGGCGTACGAGGCGCCGCGGATACCGATCGTCTCCACCGTCACCGGCGGCACGCTCTCCGCCGAGGAGATCCGCGACCCCGAGTACTGGGTGCGGCACGTCCGCGAGGCCGTCCGCTTCCACGACGCCGTGCGCCGGCTCCGGGCCGGCGGCGTCACCACGTTCCTGGAGGTCGGCCCCGACGGCGTGCTCACCGCCCTCGCCGAGCAGATCCTCGACGCGGACGGCACGCCCGCCGCGCTGATCGCCGCCCTGCGCGCCGGTCGCCCCGAGGCGGCGAACGTGCTGGCCGCCGCCGCCCGCGCCCACGTCCACGGCGCAACGCCGGACTGGCACGCCGTCGGCCGGCCCTGGGGCGGCCACCGGATCGACCTGCCCACGTACGCCTTCCAGCGCCGCCGCCACTGGCCCGAGCCGCCGGCCGGCTGGCCGGTCGACGTCACCTCCGCGGGCCTCGGCGCCGCCGACCACCCGCTGCTCGGCGCCGCCGTCGCCCTCGCCGACGCCGACGGCGTGCTCTTCACCGGCCTGCTCTCCCGGCAGACCCACCCCTGGCTTGCCGACCACACCGTGATGGGCACCGTGCTGCTCCCCGGCACCGCCTTCGTCGAACTCGCCGTCCGCGCCGGCGACCACGTCGGCGCCCCGCACCTCGCCGAACTCACCCTCCAGGCCCCGCTGGTGCTCCCTGAGCACGGCGCCGTGCAGATCCAGCTCGCCGTCGGCGAGGCGGACAGCGCCGGCACCCGCCCGTTCACCCTGCACTCCCGGCCCGAGCCCGACGCCGCCGCCACCGGCGCCGCGCCCACGGCCGAGTACGCCTGGACCCGGCACGCCGCCGGTCTGCTCGCCCCACCCGCCGACGACCGCCGCGCCGAACCGCTCGGCGTGGACACCTGGCCGCCCGCCGGCGCCGTCCCGGTCCCCGTCGACGGCCTGTACGACTACCTCGCCGACGCCGGCTTCGACTACGGCCCGGCCTTCCAGGGCCTCACCGCCGCCTGGCAGCTCGGCGACGAGATCCACGCCGACGTCCGCCTGCCCGAGCCGCACCGAGCCGACGCCCGCCACTTCGGCCTCCACCCCGCCCTGCTCGACGCCGCCCTGCACGGCGTCGGCATGGGCAGTCTGTTGGCGCCCAGCGAGTCCGGCCGCCTGCCGTTCGCCTGGCGCGGCGTCACCCTGCACGCCTCCGGCGCCGACCGCCTGCGCGTCCGCCTCGCCCCGGCCGGCGAGGACGCCGTCGCGGTCACCGTCGCCGACACCACCGGCGCGCCCGTCGCCGCCGTCGAGTCGCTGCTCCTGCGCCCCGTCACCGCCGCCCAGGTGCACGCTGCCCGGGCCGTCCACCACGAGTCGCTGTTCACCGTCGCCTGGCAGCCCGGCACCCCCGGCGAACCCGCCGCCACCGGCTGGGCCCTGCTCGACACCGGACGGGCGGCCCTGGCCGCCGCTCCCGCCCTGCCGGTCCACCCCGGGCCGGCCGAGCTCGCCGCCGCAGTCCGCGCCGGCGCCGAGGCGCCGCACACGGTCGTCGCCCTGCTCGCCGGCCCCGCCGCCGGCGAGCCGGGCGCCGAGGACACACCTGGCGCCGCGCACGCCGTCGCCACCCGAGCGCTCACCCTGGTGCAGCAGTGGCTCGCCGAGGACGCCCTCGCCGAGGCCCGCCTCGTCCTCGCCACCCGCGGCGCCGTCGCCGTCCACCCCGGCGAGGACGTCACCGACCTCGCCGCCGCCACCGTCTGGGGCCTGGTGCGCTCCGCCCAGTCCGAACACCCCGGGCGCCTCGTCCTCGCCGACCTGGACGACGACCCGGCCGGCCCGGACCGTCTGCTCGCCGCCCTCGCCGCCGACGAACCGCAGCTCGCCCTCCGGGCCGGCGCCCTCCACGTCCCCCGCCTCACCCGGACCGCGGGCGACCCCGCCGCCGGGCAGGGCGCCCCGACCGGCCTCGGCGCCCTCGACCCCGACGGGACCGTCCTGGTCACCGGCGCCACCGGCACCCTGGGCACCCTCGTCGCCCGCCACCTGGTCACCGAGCACGGCGCCCGGCACCTGCTGCTGCTCTCCCGGCGCGGCATCGAGGCACCCGGCGCCGCCGAACTCGCCGCCGAACTCGCCGAGGCGGGCGCCGCCGTGACCCTCACCGCCTGCGACACCGCCGACCGCGACGCCCTCGCCCGGGTGCTCGCCGACATCCCCGCCGCACACCCGCTCACCGCCGTGGTGCACACCGCGGGCGTCCTCGACGACGGCATCGTCGACGCGCTCACCCCCGAGCGCCTCGCCACCGTGCTGCGGCCCAAGGCCGACGCCGCCTGGCACCTGCACGAGCTGACGGCCGGACACGACCTCGCCGCCTTCGTGCTCTTCTCGGCCGCCGCCGCCACCCTCGGCGGCCCCGGCCAGGCCAACTACGCCGCCGCCAACGCCTTCCTCGACGCGCTCGCCCACCACCGGCAGGCCCGCGGCCTGCCCGCCACCTCGCTCGCCTGGGGCCTGTGGGCCGAACGCAGCGCAATGACCGGCACCCTGGACAGCGCCGACCTGCAGCGCATCAGCCGCGCCGGCGTCGCCGCACTGTCCTCCGCCGAGGGCCTGGCCCTGCTGGACACCGCCACCGCTCTCGGCGGCGCCGGCTACGTGCCGATGCGCCTCGACACCGCCGGACTCCGCGGCCAGGCCGCCTCCCCGGCGCTGCCGGCCCTGCTGCGCGGCCTGGTCCGCGCCCCCGCCCGCCCGGCCGCGCGGACCGCCGCCGGCACCGGCGCGGCCGACCCGGGCCACCGGTTCGCCGCGCTGCCCGCCGACGAACGGGCCAGGGCCCTGCTCGGCCTGCTCACCGGCGAGGTCGCCGCGGTCCTCGGCCACACCGGCGCCGACGCCGTCGACCCCGCCCGCGCCTTCAAGGAACTCGGCTTCGACTCGCTCACCGCGGTCGAACTGCGCAACCGCCTGACCGCCGCCACCGGCCTGCGGCTGCCCGCCACCCTCGTCTTCGACTACCCGACCCCGCAGGCCCTCGCCGACCACCTCGACACCCGGCTCGCCGGCTCGGCCGGCCCCGCCGCCGCAGCACCGGCCGCCGCGGCCGTCGTCGACGACGACCCGATCGCCATCGTCGGCCTGGCCTGCCGCTACCCCGGCGGGGTCAGCACGCCCGAGGAGCTGTGGCAGCTGGTCGCCGAAGGCGGCGACGGCGTCTCCGCCTTCCCGGCCGACCGCGGCTGGCCGCTCGAGGCCCTCTACGACCCGGACCCCGAGCGCCCCGGCACCTCCTACGCCCGCGAGGGCGGCTTCCTGCACGAAGCCGCCGACTTCGACCCGGCGTTCTTCGGCATCAACCCGCGCGAGGCGCTCGCCATGGACCCGCAGCAGCGGCTGCTGCTGGAGACCTCCTGGGAGGCGATCGAACGGGCCGGGATCGACCCGGCCTCGCTCAAGGGCAGCCGCACCGGCGTGTTCGCCGGCGTGATGTACCACGACTACGTCTCCCGGCTGCCCGCCATCCCGGAGGGCGTCGAGGGCTACCTCGGCACCGGCAGCTCGGGCAGCGTCGCCTCCGGCCGCGTCTCCTACACCTTCGGGCTGGAGGGCCCGGCCGTCACCGTCGACACCGCGTGCTCCTCCTCCCTGGTCGCCCTCCACCTGGCCGCGCAGGCGCTGCGCAGCGGCGAGTGCTCGCTCGCGCTGGCCGGCGGCGTCACCGTGATGGCCACCCCCGACACCTTCGTCGACTTCAGCCGCCAGCGGGGGCTCGCCGCCGACGGCCGCTGCAAGTCCTTCTCCGCCGCCGCCGACGGCACCAGCTGGGCCGAGGGCGCCGGCATGCTCCTGGTCGAACGGCTCTCCGACGCGCGCCGCAACGGGCACCCCGTACTGGCCGTCGTCCGCGGCACCGCCGTCAACCAGGACGGTGCCTCCAACGGCCTCACTGCGCCGAACGGGCCCTCCCAGCAGCGTGTCATCCAGCAGGCCCTCGCCAACGCCGGACTCGCGCCGACCCAGGTCGACGCGGTCGAGGCGCACGGCACCGGCACCGTCCTCGGCGACCCGATCGAGGCGCAGGCGCTGCTCGCCACGTACGGGCAGGGCCGTTCCGCCGACCGGCCGCTCTGGCTCGGCTCCATCAAGTCCAACCTCGGCCACACCCAGGCCGCCGCCGGCGTCGCCGGCATCATCAAGATGGTCATGGCGATGCGCCATGGCGTGCTGCCGCGGACCCTGCACGTCGACGAGCCCTCGCCGCACGTCGACTGGACCGCCGGGGCGGTCGAACTGCTCACCGAGGCCCGCCCGTGGCCCGAGACCGGCGCGCCGCGCCGGGCCGGCGTCTCGTCCTTCGGCGTCAGCGGTACCAATGCGCACGCCATCATCGAGCAGACCCCCGAGGAGACCGGCGCCGAACCGCCTGCCGAGCTGGCCGAGGGCGCCCCGAGCGGCGGCGCCACGGTGCCGTGGGTGCTCTCCGCCAGGACCGCGGAGGCCCTGGTCGAGCAGGCCGACCGCCTGCACCGGAGGCTGGCGGAGGACCCGGCCTGGCAGCCCGCCGACGTCGCGCACTCCCTCGCCACCACCCGCACCGGCCTCGACCGGCGGGCCGCCGTCATCGGCAGCAGCCGCACCGAACTGCTGGCCGGCCTGGCGGCCCTCGCCCGCGGCGGCACCGCCCAGGCCGAGGGCACGGTGGCCGGAGGCCGGACGGCGTTCCTGTTCGCGGGGCAGGGGAGTCAGCGGGTCGGGATGGGCGGGGAGCTGTATGCCTCCTACCCGGTGTTCGCGGCGGCCTTCGATGCGGTGTGCGCTGAACTGGATCCGCTGTTGGACCGTCCGCTGCGCGGGGCGGTCGCGGATGGGGAGTTGATCGACGAGACGGGGTTCACCCAGCCGGCGTTGTTCGCGTTGGAGGTGGCGCTGTTCCGGTTGGTCGAATCCTGGGGTGTGCGGCCGGACTTCCTTGCCGGTCACTCGATCGGTGAGTTGGCCGCGGCGCATGTGGCGGGTGTGTTCTCGCTGGCGGACGCGTGCCGGCTGGTGGCGGCCCGCGGCCGGTTGATGCAGGCGCTGCCGCGCGGCGGCGCGATGGTGGCGGTGGAGGCGTCCGAGGCCGAGGTGCTGCCGCTGCTCACCGAGGGTGTGGGCATTGCGGCGGTCAATGGGCCGGCCTCGGTGGTGGTTTCGGGTGTCGAGGGCGCGGTTTTGGCTGTGGTGGCCGGTCTGGAAGGGCGGAGGTCGAAGCGGCTGGCGGTCAGTCATGCGTTCCATTCGCCGTTGATGGACGGCATGCTGGCGCAGTTCCGTGCGGTGGCTGGCGAGGTGGTTTTCGCGGAGCCGCGGATCCCGGTCGTGTCGACGCTGACCGGTTCGCTTGTGTCGGCCGAGTTGACCGACCCCGAGTACTGGGTGCGGCACGTTCGCGAGGCCGTCCGCTTCGCTGACGCGGTGCACGTGCTGGCGGGCGAAGGCGTCCGGACGTTCCTGGAGCTGGGCCCGGACGGCACCCTGACCGCCATGGCAGGGCACTGCCTCGCGGAGGACACCGACGCCGTCCTCACCCCCGCCCTGCGCCGCGACCGCCCCGAGCCGGAGAGCATCACCACCGCGCTCGGCCAGTTCCACGTGCTCGGTGCGAAGTTGGACTGGCAGGCGGTGTTCGCGGGCACGGGTGCCCGCCGGGTGGACCTGCCCACCTACGCCTTCCAGCGCGAGGCGTACTGGATCGACCGGACGGCACCCGTGGTCGGGGACGCGCGGGCGATCGGTCTGGGGTCCGCCGACCACCCGCTGCTGGGCGCGGCCGTTGCGCTCGCCGACAGCGACGGCTTCTTCTTCTCCGGCCGTCTCTCCGTGCAGACCCATCCCTGGCTGGCAGAGCATGCCGTCGGCGGCAGCATCCTGCTGCCCGGCACGGCCTTCGTCGAGCTCGCGATCCGGGCCGGCGACCACGTCGGCTGTGACCGCCTGGACGAGCTGACCCTTGAAGCCCCGTTGGTGCTCCCCGAGCGGGGCGGCGTGCAGGTCCAGCTCTGGATCGGGCAGGCGGACGGCGCGGGTGCGCGACCGCTGTCCGTGTACTCGCGGCCCGAGGACGCGGACGACGACGCGGTGTGGACGCGCCACGCCGACGGACTGCTGTCGAGCGGCGCGCGCCCGGCCGCGGACGTTGCCTTCGCCGCAGCCTCCTGGCCGCCCGCAGACTCCGCGCCGGTGGACCTCACCGGCTTCTACGACGCCCTCGCCGCCTCCGACTTCGGCTATGGCCCGGTCTTCCGCGGGCTCGTCGCAGCCTGGGTGCGCGGCGAGGAGGTCTTCGCCGAGGTGGCGCTGCCCGAGGAGGCAGTCGCTGCGGCCGGTGCGTTCGGTCTGCACCCGGCCCTGCTCGACGCCGCGCTCCACGCGACCGCCCTCGCTACCACGGCGGACGCCGAGCAGGGCCGGGGCCGGCTGCCGTTCTCGTGGAACGGCGTGTCCCTGCACGCGGTCGGCGCCGCCACCCTCCGGGTCCGGATCGCCCCCGCCGGGCCCGAGTCGGTGACGCTGACGGCCGTCGACACCACGGGGGCGCCGGTTGCCTCCGTGGCGTCGCTTATGCTTCGGCCGGTCTCCGCCGGCCAGCTGCACGGCGACGGCGCCCACCGTGCCGCCCAGCACGACGCACTCTTCTCCGTCGACTGGACCGAGGTCCACCTGCCCGCACGGGCGGCTGACGAGGCCGAGCTCTACACCGTGGTGGGTGCGGACGGCCTCGGCCTCGCCGCCGCACTGCTCGCCGCCGGCCGCGCCGTCGACACCCCCCAGAGCCTCACCGCCCTCGTGGCGCGCCTCGAAGCCGACCGCGCGACACCGGCACCGGCCACCGTCCTCCTGCCGCTCGGCACCGTCGGCGGGCAGCTGTCCGCCGAGGCGGTGCGGACGGCGGTGCGGGAGGTGTTGGCGTTGGTGCAGGAGTGGTTGGCGGCGGATGTGTTCGCGGATTCGCGTCTGGTGGTGGTGACGCGGGGTGCAACGGATGCCACTGACCTGTCGTCCGCCGCGGTGCTGGGTCTGTTGCGTTCGGCGCAGTCGGAGAATCCGGGCCGGATCGTTCTGATCGACGTGGACGGCGATGCCGAAGTGGGGCTGCTGCAGCGGGTGTTGGCGTGCGGTGAGCCGCAGGTGGCGTTGCGTGGCGGGGTGGCGTTTGTGCCGCGTCTGGCGCGTGCTGTGGCGAGTGGTGCGGCGGGTGGTGCTTCGGGGCTGGTGTTGGATCCCGAGGGCACGGTGTTGGTGACGGGTGCGACGGGGACCTTGGGGGCGTTGTTCAGCCGTCATCTGGTGACGGAGTACGGGGCTCGTCGTCTGTTGTTGGTGTCGCGTCGTGGCGAAGAGGCTCCGGGTGCGGTGGAGTTGGCGGCGGAGCTGGCCGGTCTGGGTGCGGAGGTGTCGTTCGCGGCGTGTGATGTGGCGGATCGTGCCGCGCTGGCGGTGGTGCTGGCGGGTGTGGAGCTGACTGCGGTCGTCCACACGGCGGGTGTGCTGGATGACGGGATCGTGTCGTCCCTGACGCCTGAGCGGTTGGATGCCGTGTTGCGTCCGAAGGTGGATGCGGCGTGGAACCTTCACGAGTTGACGAAGGACCGTCCGCTTGCCGCGTTCGTGCTGTTCTCCTCCGCGGCCGGGGTGTTCGGTGCGGCGGGTCAGGCGAACTACGCGGCCGCGAACGCCTTCCTGGATGCCCTTGCCGAGCACCGCCGTGCTGCCGGGCTCCCGGCGACCGCTCTCGCCTGGGGCCTCTGGGCGGGCGGCATGGCCGCCGGGCTGGACGACGCGGACGTGCAGCGGATGGCCCGCGGCGGCGTGGCCCCGCTGACCGCTGACCTCGGCCTCGCACTGTTCGACGCCGCGCTGGCCCAGGACGCGGCTGCGCTGGTGCCGATCCGGCTCGACCAGGCGGGCCTGCGGGTCCAGGCCCGGGTCGGGCGACTGCCCGCCGTCCTGCGCGGGCTGGTCCGCACACCCAGCCGCCGCGCCGCCGAGGGTGCTGCGGCCTCCGCCGCCGGTGCGTCGCTGGTCGAGCGGCTGCTGACGCTCACCGAGGACGAGCAGCAGCGAGAACTGCTGGACCTCGTCCGGACCCAGGTCGCCCACGTGCTCGGCCACAGCGGCCCGCACGCCGTCGACCCGGCGAAGGCGTTCCGCGAGACCGGATTCGACTCGCTGACCTCTGTGGAGCTGCGCAACCGGCTCAACGCGGCCACCGGCGTCCGGCTGCCCGCCACCGTCGTCTTCGACTACCCGACCCCGAACGCCGTGGCCGGCTACCTGCTGACCGAGGCGCTCGGCCTGCGCGACGCCGTCGTGGAGAGTGCGCCCGTGCGGGCCACCGCCCTCGCCGACGACCCGATCGCGATCGTCGGCATGGCCTGCCGCTACCCCGGCGGCGTCCGTTCCCCCGAGGACCTGTGGCGGATGGTCGCGGGCGGCACGGACGGCATCTCCGCCTTCCCCACCGACCGGGGCTGGGACGTTGAGAACCTGTACCACCCCGACCCGGACCACCCCGGTACCTCGTACACGCGCGAGGGCGGTTTCCTCCACAACGCGAGCGAGTTCGACCCGGCGTTCTTCGGCATCTCGCCGCGCGAGGCGCTCGCGATGGACCCGCAGCAGCGGCTGCTGCTGGAGGCGTCCTGGGAGGCGTTCGAACGGGCCGGCATCGACCCTGAGACGGTCCGCGGCAGTCGCACCGGCGTCTTCGCCGGCGTCATGTACCACGACTACATCTCCCGCCTTCCCGCCATCCCGCCGGGCGTCGAGGGCTACCTCGGCACCGGCAGTTCCGGCAGCATCGCGTCCGGCCGGGTCGCCTACGTGCTCGGACTGGAGGGCCCGGCCGTCACCGTCGACACCGCGTGCTCTTCCTCCCTGGTGGCCCTGCACTGGGCGATCCAGGCGCTGCGCACCGGCGAGTGCACGCTCGCCCTGGCCGGCGGCGTGACCGTGATGTCCACCCCCGACACCTTCGTCGACTTCAGCCGCCAGCGCGGGCTCGCGCGGGACGGCCGCTGCAAGTCCTTCTCGGACGATGCGGACGGCACCGGCTGGGCCGAGGGAGTCGGCATGCTGCTCGTCGAGCGGCTTTCCGACGCCCGCCGCAACGGGCACCCGGTGCTCGGCATCGTGCGCGGCTCGGCGATCAACCAGGACGGCGCCTCGAACGGCCTGACCGCCCCCAACGGCCCCTCCCAGCAGCGCGTCATCCGCCAGGCCCTCGCCTCGGCCGGACTGTCGGCCGCCGAGGTCGACGCCGTCGAGGCGCACGGCACCGGCACCTCGCTCGGCGACCCGATCGAGGCCCAGGCCCTGCTCGCCACGTACGGCCAGGCGCACAGCGACGACGAGCCGCTCTGGCTCGGCTCGGTGAAGTCCAACCTCGGCCACACCCAGGCCGCCGCCGGTGTCGCCGGCATCATCAAGATGGTCCTCGCGATGCGGCACGGCATGCTGCCGCAGACCCTGCACGTCGGTCGGCCGTCGACGCACGTCGACTGGACGGAGGGCGCCGTCGAACTGCTCACCGAGGCCCGGCCGTGGCCCGAGACCGGGCGGCCGCGTCGCGCCGGCATCTCCTCGTTCGGCGTCAGCGGTACCAACGCACACACCATCATCGAGCAGCCCCCAGCGGCGCCCACACCCACCGACGACCGCCCCACGTCCGGGCCGCGTCCGCTGGTGCTGTCGGCCAGGAGCCCCGAGGCACTGCGCGCCCAGGCGGCCCGGCTCGCCGAGCACCTGAAGGAACTGCCGGCCTGGTCGCCCGTCGACCTCGCCCACTCGCTCGCCACCACCAGGACCGCCTTCGACCACCGGGCGGCTCTGGTCGCCACCGAACCCGACCGGATCATCGAGCAGCTGGCCTCCTTCACGGGCCTGGTCGAAGGAACGACGGGGACGGGTGGTCGTGCGGCGTTCCTGTTCGCGGGGCAGGGCAGTCAGCGGGTCGGGATGGGCTTCGAGTTGTATGCCTCTTACCCGGTGTTCGCGGCGGCGTTCGACGCGGTGTGTGCGGAGTTGGATCCGCTGTTGGACCGTCCGCTGCGTGAGGCGGTCGCGGATGGGGAGTTGATCGACGAGACGGGGTTCACCCAGCCGGCGTTGTTCGCGTTGGAGGTGGCGCTGTTCCGGTTGGTCGAATCCTGGGGTGTGCGGCCGGACTTCCTTGCCGGTCACTCGATCGGTGAGTTGGCCGCGGCGCATGTGGCGGGTGTGTTCTCGCTGGCGGACGCGTGCCGGCTGGTGGCGGCGCGCGGTCGGCTGATGCAGGCGCTGCCGCGCGGCGGCGCGATGGTGGCGGTGCGGGCCTCCGAGGCCGAGGTGCTGCCGCTGCTCACCGACGGCGTCGGCCTCGCCGCGGTCAACGGGCTCACGTCCGTGGTGCTGTCGGGCGCCGAGGATGCCGTCCGGGCCGTCATGGAGCAGCTGACGGGTCGCAAGTCCACGCGCCTGACGGTCAGCCACGCCTTCCACTCGCCGCTGATGGACGGCATGTTGGCGGAGTTCCGCGCGGTGGCCGCTGAGGTGGCGTTCGCGGAGCCGCGGATCCCGGTCGTGTCGACGCTGAGCGGTTCGCTTGTGTCGGCCGAGTTGACCGACCCCGAGTACTGGGTGCGGCACGTTCGCGAGGCCGTCCGCTTCGCTGACGCGGTGCACGTGCTGGAGGGCGAAGGCGTCCGGACGTTCCTGGAGCTGGGCCCGGACGGCACCCTGACCGCCATGGCAGGGCACTGCCTCGCCGAGGACACCGACGCCGTCCTCACCCCCGCCCTGCGCCGCGACCGTCCCGAGCCGGAGAGCTTCCAGACGGCGATGGCCCAGTTGCACGTGCGCGGCACGGCAATGGACTGGGAGGCGGTCTTCGCGGGCACGGATGCCCGCCGGGTCGACCTGCCCACCTACGCCTTCCAGTACGAGCGCTACTGGCTGGAGGCCCCGCCGCTCCTGGTGGGCGATGCGGCCGCGGCCCAGCTCGGGCTGGATCTGGCGGAACATCCGCTGCTGGGCGCCTTCGTGGGGCTGGCGGACGGCGAGGGTGTCCTGTTCACCGGGCGGCTCGCGCTGGACGCGCAGCCATGGCTGGCCGACCACGCCGTCGCGGAGACCGTGCTGCTGCCGGGGACGGCGTTCGTCGAGCTGGCGGTGCACGCGGGAGACCAGGTCGGATGCGGGCGGGTCGAGGAACTGACCCTGGAGGCGCCGCTGGTGCTCCCGGTGCGCGGCGGTGTGCAGGTGCAGGTGTCGGTGGGGGCGCCGGATGCGGCGGGCCGCCGGTCGGTGGCCGTGTACTCGCGGGTCGAGGATGCGCCGCTGGACGAGCCGTGGCTGCGCCATGCCGCGGGCTCCCTGTCCCCGGCCGCCGCGGTTCCCGGACTCGACCTGGCCGAGTGGCCGCCGGCCGGTGCCGAGCCGCTCGCGGTGGACGGGGTATACGAGGCCTTCGCCACGGCCGGGTTCGCGTACGGGCCGGTGTTCCAGGGTCTGCGGGCGGCGTGGCGGCGGGACGGCGAGGTCTTCGCCGAGGTGGCCTTGCCGGAGGACCTCCGGCCGGAGGCCGCGGCGTACGGGCTGCACCCGGCGCTTCTGGATGCCGCACTCCACGCGGTGGGTGTCGGCGGGCTGCTGGCCGAGACCGGCCAGGGACGCCTGCCGTTCAGCTGGTCGGACGTGTCGCTGCTGGCCGGTGGTGCGGACGAACTGCGGGTGCGGATCGGCACGGCCGGTGCCGACGCGGTCTCGCTGGCGGTGGCGGACGCCACCGGCCGGGCGGTGGCTATGGTCGGTTCGCTGGCCCTGCGGGCGTTCACCCCGGATCAGGTCGGGGTCACGGGCGGCCATGAGGCGCTGTTCCGCCGGGACTGGGTACCGGTGCCGTTGCCCGTCGACGTTCAGGCGGGGGCGATCGGAGCGCTCGGCGACGACGGCCTGGGCCTTCCGGGCGCGGTGTGCTTCCCCGATCTGGCTGCCGCGGCGGCTGCCGCCGCCGTGCCGGGCACACTGGTGTATCCCGTTCGCGCCATCCGTGGCGACGACCCGGTCGCCGCCACGCACACGGCGCTGCGGGAGGTGTTGGCGCTGGTGCAGGGGTGGTTGGCGGCGGATGCGTTCGCGGATTCGCGTCTGGTGGTGGTGACGCGGGGTGCAACGGATGCCACTGACCTGTCGTCCGCCGCGGTGCTGGGTCTGTTGCGTTCGGCGCAGTCGGAGAATCCGGGCCGGATCGTTCTGATCGACGTGGACGGCGATGCCGAAGTGGGGCTGCTGCAGCGGGTGTTGGCGTGCGGTGAGCCGCAGGTGGCGTTGCGTGGCGGGGTGGTGCTTGCGCCGCGTCTGGCGCGTGCGGCGGCGGGTGGTGCTTCGGGGCCGGTGTTGGATCCCGAGGGCACGGTGTTGGTGACGGGTGCGACGGGGACCTTGGGGGCGTTGTTCAGCCGTCATCTGGTGGTGGAGTACGGGGCTCGTCGTCTGTTGTTGGTGTCGCGTCGTGGCGAAGAGGCTCCGGGTGCGGTGGAGTTGGCGGCGGAGCTGGCCGGTCTGGGTGCGGAGGTGTCGTTCGCGGCGTGTGATGTGGCGGATCGTGCCGCGCTGGCGGCGGTGCTGGCGGGTGTGGAGTTGACCGCGGTCGTCCACACGGCGGGTGTGCTGGATGACGGGATCGTGCCGTCTCTGACGCCTGAGCGGTTGGATGCCGTGTTGCGTCCGAAGGTGGATGCGGCGTGGAACCTTCACGAGCTGACGAAGGACCGTCCGCTTGCCGCGTTCGTGCTGTTCTCCTCCGCGGCCGGGGTGTTCGGTGCGGCGGGTCAGGCGAACTACGCCGCCGCGAACGCCTTCCTGGATGCCCTTGCCGAGCACCGCCACGCCGCGGGTCTCCCGGGGCAGTCCCTGGCGTGGGGTCTGTGGGCGGAGGACGGCGGCGGTATGGCCGGCGAGCTGGGCGACGCGGACGTGCAGCGGATGGCCCGCGGTGGTGTCGTCGCCCTGAGCGCCGAGGACGGCCTGCTGCTGTTCGGCGCTGCCGTGGCCGGTACCGAACCCGTGCTGGTCCCCATCCGCCTCGACCTGGCGGGCCTGCGGGCCCAGGCCGACATCGGGATGCTGCCGCCGATGCTGCGCGGCCTGGTCCGGACGCCGGTGCGCCGCGCCACCGCCAACGGTGGAGGTACCTCTGCCGCCGGTGGCTCGGCGCTCGCCGACCGGCTGGCGGCGCTGGGCGCGGCCCAGCGGGAGGCCCTGCTGCTCGACCTGGTGCGCGGCGAGGTCGCCGCCGTCCTGGGCTACCCGGACGCCTCCGGGGTCGATGCGGGCCGCGCGTTCAAGGAACTCGGCTTCGACTCGCTGACCGCGGTCGAGCTGCGGAACCGGCTCAACGGCGCCACCGGGCTGCGCCTGCCGGCCACGCTCGTGTTCGACTACCCGAGCCCCGCCGTGCTCGCCGAGCAGCTCAGGACCGAACTGCTCGGCGCCGATCCGGAGGCCGTCGTCGCCCCTGCGGTCAGCACGGCCCCGGACGACGAGCCGATCGCGATCGTCGGCATGGCCTGTCGCTACCCGGGCCGGATCGAATCGCCCGAGGACCTGTGGCGGCTGGTCGCCGACGGGCGGGACGCGGTGTCGTTCTTCCCCGAGGACCGCGGCTGGGACAGCGCCAACCTGTACCACCCGGACCCGGACCACCTCGGCACCTCGTACGCACGTGAGGGCGGCTTCCTGCACGAGGCCGGCCTCTTCGACCCCGGCTTCTTCGGCATCTCGCCGCGTGAGGCGATGTCGATGGACCCGCAGCAGCGGCTGCTGCTGGAGACGTCCTGGGAGGCGTTCGAGCGGGCCGGGATCGACCCGCGAACGGTTCGCGGCAGTCGTACCGGTGTCTTCGTCGGCGTGATGTACAACGACTACGGCATGCTGCTCCAGCAGTCCGCCGAGGGCGCGGAAGGCCATGTGGGGACCGGTACCTCAGGCAGCGTCGCCTCCGGACGGGTGTCGTACACGCTGGGCCTGGAGGGGCCGGCCGTCACGATCGACACGGCGTGTTCCTCCTCGCTCGTCGCGCTGCACCTGGCCTGCCAGTCGCTGCGGCAGGGTGAGTCGACGCTGGCGCTGGCGGG
>NZ_JBITFB010000072.1:0-17459 GCF_044455625.1 Kitasatospora sp. NPDC051164
CCCCCATCCGCATATCTCACACACCACCGGATACAGCCAACGCTCCAGACCCATCAGAGACTTCGCAAAGGTTCACCCTGACGAGCCGAGGTCAGTAACTACAGGTCAGTTATGGCCGAAGTCGAACTTGACGGTGACCGGAGCGTGGTCGCTCCACCGTTCGGCGTGGGAGGCGGCTCGTTCGACGTAGGCCTCGACGGCCCTGTCGGCGAGGCCTTTTGTACAAACACTTAGGTCTACTCTCCAGCGGAACGACGCCGTTTGTAAAAGGTCCACCCGTTCGAGAGTGCCCTGTTCGAGGGTGCCTGTTGGCTTGGGCGGTAGGGGGTGCCCATGGGCACCCCCTGACGGTTTCGGCGCCGGTTCGGGCGGTGGTGGGTTCGCGTGTCTCGGACACGCACGGGGACGAGGGCAAGGTCTCGCACCTGGTGCAGGCGGAGTCGCGACGGCTGAAGTCCCCACCTCCTGCTCGGGCTGCGGGACAGACCTGCTCACCTGATCTCCCCAGCCGCGGGTTGTTGTCCCGGGTCGCAGTTCGGGGCTCAGGAGGATACGTGGGCGCTGGTGAGCGGGCCCGTGAGGTGCTGCCTTCGGACCAGCTCCGGCCCTGGCGCCCGATCAGCTACGGGCTAGCGCCTTGCGGATGCCGTAGGCGGCGGCGCCGAGCGCGATCACCACCGCGCCCCACAGCACCGAGGCGGCCGGGAGGGCGAAGGCCAGGACCAGGCACCCGGCCGTGCCGACGATCGGCACGATCCTGGGCGGGCGACCCTCGGTGGGGGTGAGGGTCCAGGCGGAGGCGTTGGCGACGGCGTAGTAGGCGAGCACGCCGAAGGAGGAGAAGCCGATCGCTCCGCGCACGTCCGCGACGGCTGCCAGCACGGCGACGATCGCGCCGACGGCGAGTTCGGCGCGGTGCGGCACTTGGAAGCGCGGGTGGACGGCGGCCAGGGCGTGGGGCAGGTGGCGGTCGCGGGCCATTGCCAGGGTGGTGCGCGAGACACCGAGGATCAGCGCGAGCAGCGAGCCGAGGGCAGCGACGGCTGCGCCGACGCGCACCACCGGGGCCAGGCCGGGCACGTCGGCGGCGCGGACGGCGTCGGCCAGCGGCGCCGTAGTGCGGGCCAGGGTGTCGGGGCCGAGGACGGCCAGGACGGCGAGCGCGACGACCGCGTACACGACGAGGGTGATGCCGAGCGCCACCGAGATCGCGCGGGGGATCGTGCGGGCCGGGTCGCGGACCTCCTCGCCGAGGGTGGCGATGCGCGCGTAGCCGGCGAAGGCGAAGAACAGCAGCCCGGCCGCTTGGAGCACGCCGTGCCCGCCGGCGTCGGCGCCGACGGTCCAGTGCCCGGTATCGGTGACGGAGCTGGTGAGGCAGGCGGTGACCACGGCGGCGAGCACCGCCAGGACCACCGCGACTATCACGCGGGTCAGCCAGGCGGCCTTCTGCACTCCCACGTAGTTGACCGCGGTCAGCGCGACCACCGCGGCGACCGCCACGGCGTGGGCCTGGGCGGGCCAGACGTAGGAGCCGACGGTCAGGGCCATTGCCGCGCAGGAGGCGGTCTTGCCGACCACGAAGCTCCAGCCGGCCAGGTAGCCCCAGAACTCGCCCAGGCGCTCGCGGCCGTAGACGTAGGTGCCGCCCGACTGTGGGTAGCGGGCCGCGAGGCGGGCCGAGGAGGTGGCGTTGCAGTACGCGACCACCGCTGCCAGCGCCAGGCCGAGCAGCAGCCCGGAGCCGCCAGCGGACGCGGCTGGGGCGAGGGCGGCGAAGATGCCCGCGCCGATCATCGACCCGAGCCCGATCACCACGGCGTCGAACACACCCAGGTGCCGCTTCATTTCGCCCGACCCGACCGGTGGAACCGACGCGTTCAATGTTCTGCCCTCTCGCGATGATGAGCTTCGATCTCGGCGCACGATATCCGGGCCCGGCATCGGTCAGGTGAACCCGTCCCAGCCGCCGGTGGGCGCTCGGCATCGACAGCCGGGCGTCGAACCCATAGGGCCGCCCCGCGGACCTTGGTGGAGACGGGCAGTCCCGGCCTCGATGCACGCACAACCAAGTGGGCAACGGAGAGCGGGCCTGGGGATTTCGCGGATCCTCATCATCGCTGAGCAGATCGGCGAGGCCGGCAGCGGATACCTGATGCGCCCGCGGCCTGAGACCGCCACCGGATACCGGCTTACCTGCGCCGCCCCTGGCTCGAAGCCGCACGGGCCGACTCGCCGAAGCCGAGCACCGGAGCTCATGGCTCGGCAGTGGCTGGCTGAAGCCTTTCCGGCCGCCGTATGCACATCCGCCCAAGCCCGCGACGCGCCTCCGCGGCCTCGACCGAACCGGAGAAGCCATGAGCGACGCCGTCCGCGACGAGAAGAACAAGCGCAAGGCCATGCTCGTCCGCGCGTCCATCTAGATCGCCGGCACCCACCTGTTCGCCGGCTTCGTCATTCTGCTATTCGCACTCGGTAACCGTCGCCACTGAACCCGCTGCCGCTCGGCGAGGGGCTCGTCCCCGGCACAGCGCGCACTCCGCACACGCGCCGCGCGCCAAGCTCGTCCATCAGAGATGGGAGTCGTGGTGTGGCCAGGCTTCACACTCCGGCGGCGGTGACGACGGCGTCGGTGGCGAAGCCGAGCAGTAGGCCGGCCAGGATCATCGAGGTGGTCAGCTCCTTCATGCCGGCGCGTCGGGCCACCGCGAGCAGCTCGATGATCACGTAGAGGATGGAACCGGCGGCCAGGCCGAGGAAAGCGACGCTGGCGGTCTCGTTGACCAGCTGCTGGCCGATCAGAGTGCCCACGAAGGTGGGGCCGCCGCCGATGAGGCCGAGCAGCGCGAGGCTGCTCCAGGAAAGCCGCTCGCCTGCGGCGGCCAGCGGGGCGACGATGCCGAAGCCCTCGGTCGCGTTGTGCAGGCCGAAACCGATGATCAGCGGGATGGCGAGCGAGAGTTCGCCCTTTGCGGCGGAGTTGCCGATGGCGAGGCCTTCCGCGAGGTTGTGCAGGCCGATGCCGATGGCGATCACCAGGGCAAGACTTGCGGCTTTGGAGCGGGCCCCGGGAGCCAGTTGTTCTGTCATGGCCGACGCACCCGGTCCCTGCGACAACGAGGCCCGGTGAGCCTGCCGACGGGCGATCCATCGGTCGTAGCACACCAGGCCCATCAGGCCGACGGACAGGCTGCCGGCGAGCACCAGGCCGTTGATAGCGGCACGGCCCCAGTGATTGTCGGCGAGTGCGGCGTCGGTCGGTTCCCAGGCGGCCGTCAGGACATCCCAGAGCAGGAAGAGCAGGATGCCGATGGGGACCGCGTTCAGCGCAGTCCTCACTCGCGGAGCGGGGTTTCGCAGGCGTCCGATCGGAAGGCCGAGGTAGATGGTGAAACCGGCGATGGCGCCCAGCAGGGCGATCTGTGGGCCGGACATGAGGGGCTCCGAGAGCGCGATGATCAGGGGCAGAGCGAAGGCAAGCCTTGCCTAACAAGTCTTGCTCTGCCTGGTCGCAGCCCGCAATCCCGGAGGCGAGTACGAGGTGGATGGGGCCTCGGCGACAGTGTGGTCGCCGGCCTCTGGCCGACCTGTGGAGAAGGTGAGAGAGCGCCGATCCCGGCTAGAAATCCTGGTCGCCGCGGACGACGACAGGGCAAGGGGCCTGTTGGACGCAGTGCTGGCCCACAGAGCCCAGCAGTGTGCCGGCGAAGCCGCCGAGCCCGCGGTTGCCGACGACCAGTAGGTCAGCGCCGCGCGCCCGTTCGAGGAGGATTTCCGCTGCGTGTCCGGACTCGACGATCTCGACATGGTTGTCGTCCGTGGTGACCTCGGCGACGGCCTGGGCCAGCATCCTGCCGGCGACCGCTCCGAGTTCGCGGTCGACCGATGCCGGTGCCCAACCGTAGACCGTCGGGAGCGCCGGCCCCTGATCCGACCGTGCGCCGCCGGGTGCCGCAGTCCAAGGGTCGACCGGCCCACCTTCCGGGGGCCGGTCCGGCCCTCGCGACGGCTTCGTGGCTGGGCGAGCATGAGAGATGTGCGACGACGCGCTCGCCCGGGATTCACCTGGGGCACAGCCCCTGGCTGGTCACGTCCCTCCCTTGCGTCTCGCTCAGGAGGTTGATCGTCATGGCTGCTGTCACCGCGTCGCCGGTCCGGGTGGAGGCCCGGTTGGATCTGCCGCTCTCGCGCTGGCTCTGGCTGGTGAAGTGGGTCCTGGTCATCCCGCACTGGATCGTCCTGTGCTTCCTGTGGGTGGCCTTCGTTCTGCTGACCGTGGTCGCGTTCTTCGCGATCCTGTTCACCGGCCGGTACCCGCACGGGATCTTCGACTTCAACGTGGGCGTACTTCGTTGGTCCTGGCGGGTCTCGTACTACGCGTACGGAGGCCTGGGCACCGACCGCTACCCGCCGTTCAGCCTCCGCGAGGAGCCCGACTACCCGGCGCGGTTGGACATCGCCTATCCCGGTGAGCTCTCGCGTGGACTGGTGCTGGTGAAGTGGTGGCTGCTGGCGTTGCCGCACTACCTCGTTGTCGCGTTCTTCCTCGGCGGCTTCCGTGAGGTGTGGGGCGGCGGGCTCATCGGTCTGCTCGCGCTGTACGCGGGCGTGGCGCTCGCTGTCACCGACAGGTACCCGACCGGCATCTTCGACCTGGTCGTCGGCATGAACCGGTGGGTGCTTCGGGTCGCCGCGTACGCGGCCTTGATGACCGACACATATCCGCCGTTCAGGCTCGACCAGGGCGGCCTCGACCCGGCCGACGGCGCCCTCCTGCGGGAGCAGGCCGAGCGGTGACACCGACCGCCACCCGCCGTGAAGGGCTCACCGAGGGTCAGGTGCAACGGCTGCTCGCGGTGCACGGGCCGAACGAGGTCGGCGCACCACCGAGCCCGCCACTGTGGTCCCGCGTCGCCGCCCAATTGCGTGATCCGCTGATCCTGGTGCTGCTCGTCGCGGTCGTGCTCACCGTGGCGACCGGCGACCACCCCGATGCGATCGTGATCGGGCTGGTCATCGTGGTGAACACGGCCGTGGGGGTCACGCAGGAGATCCGTGCGGCCAACGCGGTGTCCGCGCTGTCCGCGCTCTCCGCCCCGGCGGCGCGGGTGCTGCGCGACGGCGAGGAGCGGGAGGTGGCGGCCACTGCCGTGGTGCCCGGTGACGTCCTGCTGCTCGCCGAGGGGGACATCGTCCCCGCCGACGCCGAGCTGGTCGAGGCTTCGGCGCTGCTGGTGGACGAGTCGATGCTGACGGGCGAGTCGGTCCCGGTGGAGAAGGACCTGACCGGCGCCGTCGGCCTCAGCGCCGGGACGACGGTGCTGCGAGGGCGGGCGGTGGCCAATGTGACGGCCACCGGCGCGGACAGCGCTCTGGGCCGGATCGCGACCTCGCTCCATCCACGCCCGCAGCCCACGCCGTTGCAGCGCCGCCTGGCCGGGCTGGGCCGGGTGCTGGCACTGGTCACCGTCGGACTGTGCCTGGTGGTGTTCGCGCTGGGGCTTGTGCGCGGCCAGGCGCTCGAGGCGATGGCGGTCACCGCGATCAGCCTCGCCGTGGCAGCGGTTCCCGAGTCGCTGCCCGCCGTGGTGACACTCGCGCTGGCGCTCGGTGCCCGCCGGATGGCCCTGCGGCATGCCGTGGTCCGAAGGCTGCCGGCTGTCGAGACGCTCGGCTCGGTCACCGTGCTCGCGACCGACAAGACCGGCACCCTCACCGAGGGCCGGATGGTGGTCGAGCGGCTGTGGGCGCCCGGATGGCAGGCGACGATCACCGGCTCGGGCTACCAGCCGGTGGGGGAGGTCCGGGTGGAGGGTGCGGCAGCACTGCCCGAGGCCCGGGCCCTGCTGCGGGTCGCCGCGCTGTGCAACGACGCCACGCTGAGGCCGCCCGAGGCGGACGACGGTCAGTGGACGGTCCTCGGCGACCCGACCGAGGCGGCGCTGCTGGTGGCCGCAGCGAAGGCCGGATGCGACCTCGAGGGCTTGGCCGAGGATTATCCCCGCGTCGATGAGCTGCCTTTCGACAGCATCCGGAAGCGGATGACAACCGTGCATCGCACCCCTTCCGGGCAGCGGGAGATCTGCCTCAAGGGCGCTCCCGAAGCCGTCCTCGACCCGGCCGTACTCGACGCCGACCCCGACGAGCTGGACCAAGCCCGGGAGGCTGCCGCCCGGCTCGCCGCCGACGGCTACCGGGTGCTGGCCGTCGCGTCGGGGCTCCGGCAGGCCGGCGATGGTCGGGTCGAGTCCGAGTTGCACCTGCTCGGGCTGGCCGCACTGAGCGACCCGCCCAAGGCGGCGGCCGCCACGACCATCGCGGCCTGCCGCCGGGCCGGCATCACCCCGGTGCTGATCACGGGGGACCACCCCGCCACCGCCCGCGCGGTCGCGGACCGTATCGGCCTGCTGGAGGACGGCGAGGCGACCCGGGTGGTCACCGGCCGGGAGCTCGCTGCCGGGGCCGTCCCGGATTTGTCGCGGGCGCGGGTCTTCGCACGCACGGATCCGCAGCAGAAGCTCGACCTCGTCGAGGCCTGGCGCGCGGGCGGCGCGGTCACCGCGATGACCGGCGACGGGGTCAATGACGGGCCGGCGCTTCAGCGGGCGGACATCGGGGTGGCGATGGGCCGACGAGGCACCGAGGTGGCCAGGCAGGCCGCAGACCTGGTACTGGCGGACGACGAACTCGCCACCGTGGTAGCGGCGGTGGAGGAGGGTCGCCGGGTCTACGACAACATCCGCCGCTTCCTGGTCTATGCGCTGTCCGGCGGCGCGGCCGAGATCCTGGTCATGTTGCTGGGCCCATTCATGGGCCTCGCGGTGCCGCTGCGTGCGGGCCAGATCCTGTGGATCAACCTCCTCACCCACGGGCTGACCGGGGTCGCGGTCGGGGCGGAACCGGTCTCCGGCCTGGCGATGCGGCGTCCGCCCCGGCCGCCGGACGAGCACGTGTTGGGAGCCGGGGTATGGCAGCGCGTCCTGCTCCTGGGCGCTGTGGTGACGCTGGTCGCGCTGGGGGCGGGTCTGTGGGCGGAGAGGGCCGGACACGCCTGGCAGAGCGTGCTGTTCCTGGCGCTGCTCGCAGCGCAGCTGGGCGTGGTGCTCGGCCTGCGGGAGCGGCTGTTCACCAGGGCGAACCCGTTCCTCCCGCTGGCCGTCCTGGCCTCGGCGGGGCTCGGCGTCCTGGCGCTCTATGTGCCGTTCCTCCGGGACGTGTTGGAGACCGAGCCGTTGTCGTGGGCAGACGGTGGCGTGGTGACGGCTGCCGCGTTGGTCGCCTTCGCCGCCGCTCGAGTGGCAGACCGGCATGGCCGGGGCGGCGGTGGTGTTGCGGGGCTGTGAGAAGCGGAATCGCGCGGCTGTTTTGGCAGCGTTGGTGAAGGCCCCTCTGCCAGGCTGGGCGACGTCGTCGGCTCCCTCGGGTGAAGCTCCTGCCCGGAGTCGCGAACTCAGGGTGTCCGGTGCCCGTGTTCGGCGGCGACCCGGCGGGCGTGGGCGACGATCTCGGCGGCCATGTGCTCGCTGACGCCCAGCGCGTGGACGAGGCGGTGGGCGTTCCAGCCGTGGCGGGCGAGCAGGACGGCCAGTGGATGGTGGCCCGGTGCCCCGGCAACGGGGCGGGGCGGCGTGGGCACAGCCGGCGCGGGTGGCATTGGAGCGGCTGCCGCACGGTGGCGGACGAGGGCTCGGCGCAGTTCGTCCGCGCCCCAGACCACGAACGGGAACGGAGTCACGATTGCGAGCTGCGCCGGACCGAGCGCCGCGGTGCCGAACACCCGGTGCAGGGCGGGGACGTAGATGATCGCGGCGGCGAATGCTAGGGCGAAGGCGATGCCGCCGAGCAGCTGCGGGTTGCTGAAGGCCCCGATCGCGCGCAGTGAGGCGTGTTCGGTTCGGGCCGCGAAGGCGGTGCCGATCTGGCAGGCGACGATGCCGAGCCAGACGACCGTGGTCGCCTGCTGGTAGGTCAGGTGCAGGGCAGTGCCCGCACCGGTCGGGTCGCCCGGGTGCCAGCCGCCCGACGTGAGGGTGAGGAAGTAGCCGCCCATGACGAGGATGGCGGAGATCAGTCCGAGGAATCCCCAGGAGCGGGCGAGCATGCTTCCTCGGATCACCCGCTCGTCGCGCGGGCGGGGCGGACGGTTCATCAGCCCGGGTTCGGCCTTCTCCCGGCCGAGGGCGAGGGCGGGCAGGGTGTCGGTGCCGAGGTCGATGGCGAGGATCTGCATCACCGTCAGCGGCAGGGGGATCGCGCCGCCGGCGAGTGCGAACACCAGGAACGGGACGACCTCGGGTACGGCGTGGCTGAAGATGTAGACGATGAACTTGCGGATGTTGTCGTAGGTTCGCCGCCCCGCCTCCACCGCCGCGACGATGGTGGCGAAGTTGTCGTCGGTCAGCACCATGGTCGCGGCTTCGCGGGCGACGTCCGTACCGGAGCGGCCCATCGCCACACCGATGTCAGCGCGCCGCAGCGCGGGGGCGTCGTTGACGCCGTCCCCGGTCATCGCGACGGTGTGGCCCTCGGCGCGCAGGGCGTCGGCGATTCGAAGCTTTGCCTCCGGTGAGGTACGCGCGAAGATCACTTCCTCGCCGCGGCCGAGCAGCGAGTCCAGCCGGTCGTCGCCCATCCCGTCCAGTTCCGTGCCGGTGACGATGCGCATGCCGCGGTGGCCGATGCCGACCTGCTCGGCGACAGCGGCCGCGGTGAGGCCGTTGTCACCGGTCACCACATGCACGGTGATCCCGGCACGGTGGGCCTGTTCGATGGATCGGGCGACCTCCGGCCGCGGCGGGTCGGCCATGGCGACCAGGCCGATCAGGCACAGCCGCTGCTCGGCCTCTTCGCGCCGGGCGGGCGGCTGCTGCCCGGGACGGAGCGGCCGCCGCGCCACGGCGAGGACCCGCAGCCCGCGCGCGGCCAGTCGCCCGACGGCGTGCACGACCGCGGTGCGGTCGGCGGGGGTGAGCGCGCGCTCGGTTCCGTGGTCGAGCAGGTCGACGGCGTGGGTGAGGACCTCCTCCGGTGCACCTTTGCTGTGCAGGACCACCCCGCCGTCGCGTGCGTCGGCCGTGGTCATCAGTTTGATGTGCGAGTCGAAGCGGAACAGCGCGAGGCGACCGCGGTCGCGCTGCTCCGGCAGGCAGGGCGTGCCCACCCGGGCGGCCAGTTCCAGCAGGGCGAGTTCGGTCGGGTCGCCGTGACCGCCCGCCGGGTCGGCCGTGGTGCAGGCGGCGGCCGCGTCGGCGAGCAGGAGGACGTCGGCGGGCACCGGCAGGGCGTCGCCGAGAGGGAGCTCGCCGCCAGGGGTCCAGACGGCCGTGACGCGCATCCGGTTCTCGGTCAGCGTGCCGGTCTTGTCGGTACAGATGACCGTGGTCGAGCCCAGAGTCTCCACCGCGGAGAGCCGCTTGACCACGGCACCGCGGCGGGCCAGGTCGCGCACTCCCGAGGCCAGGGCAAGGGTGATGGTCGGCAGCAGGCCCTCGGGCACGTTGGCGACCAGCAGACCGATCGCGAAGGACACCGCCGCCGCCAGGGACAGCCCCGCGCCGAGTCCCATCGGCAGGAACGCCACTCCCACGCCGATGGCGATCACGGCGATCAGCCGGGCGACCCGCTTGACCTGGTGCTCCAGCGGGCTCTCCTCCCGGTGAGTGCGCTGGGTCAGGGCGGCGATGCGTCCCAGCTCCGTGTGCATGCCGGTGGCGGTGACCACGGCCAGGGCCTGGCCCCCTGTACATGCGGTGCCCGAGAAGAGCAGGTCACGCGCGTCCAGGACAGGCCCGGAGGCATCCGCGAACTCGGCGGAGCGAAAGACCGGGACGGATTCGCCGGTCAGCGCGGACAGGTCGACCTCCACGCCACCCGACAGCAGGCGGGCGTCGGCGGAGACCTGGTCACCCTCCTCGACCACCAGGACGTCACCGGGCACCAGCGTGGTCGCGGCCACCTGGCGACGTCCTCCGGCACGTACCACCGTTGCCTGCTCGGGCAGGAAGTCGGCGAGCGCCTCCACGGCCTGCTCGGCCTGCCGCTCCTGAGCGAACGCGAGTAGGGCGTTGAGGAGGATCACAGCCAGGATTGCCACCGCCAGCGCGGGAGCGCCACTGACGGCCGCCAGGACGGCGGCGAACGCCAGCAGCAGCGCCAGCGGGTGGGTGAACTGCTGCGCAAGCTCCCGGGGCCAGCGCCGCCTGCCGCGCCGCACGAGGGCATTGGGTCCGTAGACCGTCAGGCGGCGGGCGGCCTCACGCTCCGTCAGGCCCTGCGGGGAGGTCCGCAGATCGCGGAAGAGCAGGGCGAGCGGCTCGCGCGGGTCGGGGTTGCCGGCCTCCCCGGTCTCCCCGGCCTGGCGGAGCGCGTTCTCGGCCTCGGTGCGCACGGTCAGGACGGATTCCGGGGAACCGTGACGACCGGGCAGTGGGCCCGGTGCAGGAGCCCGTGCGGGACGGAGCCGAGCCGCATACCGGTGAACCCGCCGCGCCCGCGACGCCCCACCACGACGGCGAGGGCGTGTTCGGAAGCCTTCGCCAACTCCTCGACCGGATGGCCGCGGATCACCTCGTGGGTGAGCTCCACATCGGGCGAGGACACGGCCCGCCCGGCCGTGGTCTCGGCGAGCAGCCGCCGCAGCGTCCGGATGGCCCCGTGCTCGTCGAAGTGGGCGATCAGCTGCGACTGCCACACCCACACCGCCCGCAGCACGGCTCCCCGCCGGGCCGCGAAGTCGAACGCGACATCGACAGCGGCACCGGACGATTCGCTGCCGTCGACCCCGACCACCACATAGGGCGGGTCCTGGGTGATGTGCTCGGGTTCGCGCACCACGACCACCGGACAATGCGCCTGGGCGCTCACCGGGACAGTCACGGAGAAGGCGCTGAACACCTCCTCGAGCCGGTTCATCCGGCGTGACCCAAGCACGACGAGCTCGGCATGAGCGGACTCCCGGCACAGCACCTGCGCCGGGTAGTCCTCCGCGAGAACGGTGGCGAACTGCAACTGCGGGTCGCGCGTGCGGGCAAAGTCGGCGGCTCTGTCGAGGGCGGCGTCGCCGTGCTCGCGCAGAGCTTTGTGATAGCGGCCCTCCTCGAAGCCGCGCAGGTCGTGAAGGACCGGAGGTACGGCGTGGAGCAGTCGCAGGAGCAGGCCGCGGCGGCCGGCTTCGTCGACGGCCCAGGCCAGGGCCATGGGCTCCAGTTCGAGGGCATCGACGCCGAACACGATCGGACGGCGCTCGCTGGGGGATGTCATGGCTCTCCTCCACCCGTGTGAGTAACCGGCGAGCGGTGGCCGCCCGCCGTGCCCATACCGGCACCGTAGGCCCTGAAACGATCGGCCGCGAGGGCCGACAGGCCCACGACGGCGGGGCCCTGTGTCTCTTGGCCCCTCGCCCGCCCTCGACGCAGCATGGAAGGACAGTTCCCACTGGATTTCCGCGGCGGCCACGCGGCTCGAGGCAGGGCGGCCACGTCGAGCTCTGCACCACCGCCGGCCGCTGAGCCGGGACCGAGGAGATGTCCGCCATGATCGAGCCGACGCTGACCCCCGCCGAGTACCGCCTGCTCGCAGCCACGGGCGGGGCGGCGCCCTCACTGCACAACAGCCAGCCGTGGCGCTTCCGCCCCACCGCGGACGCGCGCGGGCTCAAGTTGTACGCCGATCCGTCCCGCGCTGTCCCGGTCACCGACCCGGACGGGCGGGCCCGGTGGATTTCGGTCGGTGCCGCACTGTTCAATCTCCGGACGGCTGCCAACCATCTCGGCCGAGGAGCCGCGATCCGGCTGCTGCCGGACCCGGCCGAGCCCGAGCTGGCCGCCGTACTGGAACTCACCGGCCAGGCGCAGAAGCTTGATCCGGACCTGTACGCGGCGATCCCGCACCGGCATTCCAGCCGCCTTCCGTTCGCCAACCGTGACGTGCCCGAGGCCGTGCTCGGGGAGCTGATCGACGCGGCGGGAAGCGAGGGCGTGGCGCTGTCCCCGCTGGAGGAGGCCGGGGTCCGCCGAGTCCTGACACTCACCGCCGAGGCCGAGCAGCGGATCGCCGCCGACATCGCCCGACAGGCCGAGACCCGCAGCTGGCTGCGCCTGGAGGAACCCGCCACCGACGGCATCCCCGCAGCCGCCCTGGGGCCGCTGGACCACGACGCCAGGGTACCGATGCGCAGCTTCGCCGGGCCCGCGCCCGCCGTCCCGACCGAGCGATTCGAGGCGCTGCCACAGGTGTGCACCCTCACCACGCACGGCGACCAGCGGGAGGACTGGCTACGCGCCGGTCAAGCGCTGGAACACGCCTGGTTGCTGGCGACCGCCCGCGGGGTGCGGGTCTCCGTGCTGCACCAGGCGGTCGAGTGGCCCGAAACCCGTCGGCTGCTCCGCGACCCGTCCGAGGGACCAGGTCATGTGCAGATGGTGGTCCGCGTCGGCTACGGCCCGCCCGGCGCGGCGACACCACGCAGGCCGGTTTCGGAGATCCTCGATCTGGCAGGACTTCAGGAGAGTGCGTGATGGGACACCGAACCGTGGGCGACATGATGACCCGTGAGGTCGTCAAGGTCGCACCACAGACCGGCTTCCGGGAGATCGTCGCCCTGCTCAGGGAGTACGACATCACCGCCGTTCCGGTCGTGGAGGCCGATGGCCGACCGATCGGGGTCGTCTCCGAGGCCGAGAGGGTACTCGTCAGCGTGAGCAGTGAGATCCGCCCGTTGTGGGACCAGAGAACGTCGTAGGGCGGGCTGCCGTCCGCGTGGTGCAGGGCGATGATCCGGCCGTCGCGGCGCGGCGTGCCCGGGCGGGTGCCCTCCACGATGACCCGGTCCCCAATGCTGGCCTTCATGGTGGCCTCCAGCTGTCTCGTGCCCTGGGCGTCCCGGGCGAGCCGCCCGTACACCCAGGGCACCAGCCCGGCCGGGCCCCGTACCAGGGCCGAGCGGTCCATCGTGACGGGGGGCGAGCGGCACGGCGGGCGGCACAGGTGAGAAGAGCCCGTCCGGCCCCCACAACAGGGGCCGACTGGTCCTGGGAGGCGCCCGAACCTTCGGCGAGGCTGGAGATCAGGGCATCCGCGCCGTACGCGAGGAGAGGGCCATGGACACCCGGACGCAGGACGGACAACGTCCGCTGCTGGCCGCCACCGGAGTCCGCAAGGTCTATCGGACGGGAACAGTCGAGGTGACGGCGCTGCGCGACCTCGACCTGACGGTGCAGCCGGGTGAGCTGGTCGGGGTGATGGGCCCTTCGGGCTCCGGCAAGACCACTCTTCTCAACTGTCTCTCCGGCCTGGACGACATCGACGCGGGCCGGGTCGAGGTGGACGGCCGCGACCTGTTCGCCATGTCGGACGCGGCACGCACCGAGCATCGGGCCCACGCGATGGGCTTCGTGTTCCAGGCCTTCAACCTGATCCCGGTGTTCTCCGCCGTCGAGAACGTCGAACTCCCGCTGCTGCTCACCGGCACGCCGCTGCGCGAGGCGCGCGCCCGTGCCACCGCGATGCTGGAGCGGGTCGGCCTCGGGCACCGGGTGGAGCACCGTCCCAGCGAGCTTTCCGGCGGTGAGCAGCAACGCGTCACCATTGCCCGGGCCCTGGTCGCCCGGCCCGCCGTGGTCTGGGCGGACGAGCCCACCGGCAATCTCGACAGCGTCATGGCGGACCAGGTGATGGACCTGCTGACCACGCTCAACCGCGACGAGGGGCAGACGATCGTGCTGGTGACGCACGACGAGGCGATCGGCCGGCGACTTCCCCGCCTGGTGCGGATGCGCGACGGCAGGCTGGTCTCCGACACCCGGCAGGCCGAGCTGGTGGGCTGACCGATGTACCCCGGCCTCCTTCTCCCGCTGCTCGGCATCCTCGGCATCGCCCTGCTGACGCTGCTGCTTGTCGCTGTCCGGCAGCCGGTCGTCCGGCGGCTGGCGCTGCGTCAGGTCGCCCGGCGGCGCACCGAGGCCGCCCTGGTGATCGGCGGCTCCGTGCTCGGTACTGCGATCATCGTCGGCGCGCTCGTGGTGGGGGACACCCTGAACTTCTCGGTCCGCCAGGAGGCGTACCGCACGCTCGGCCCGGTCGACGAGCGGATAGTCAGCACCGACACCGGGGGCCACGACGTGGCCACCCGCCTCCAGCCGCTCGCCACCGATCCCGACGTCGACGGGGTACTGACCGCCCAGGTCACCCAGGCCGCCGCCGTGAACACCCGCGGTGCCCAGCAAGTCGCCGAGCCGCGCGTGCTGGCCTGGCAGATGGACCTGGAGCAGGCCGGTCGCTTCGGCACGACCGGCGGCGAATCCGGACTGCGCGGTCCGGTACCCCCACCCGGCCAGGTCGTGATCAACGAGCCGCTCGCCCACTCGCTCCGCGTCGGCTCCGGCCAACTCATCACCGTGTACCTCTACGGCCACCCGGTCGACTACACCGTGGCGCGAGTCGTCCCGCAGCAGGGCCTCGCCGGCACCGGACTCGGCGGCCGGGTCAACCGCAACGTGTTCCTGCCGGCCGGCGCACTCGACGCGGCGGGCGGCCAGGCGGCGTCGGTGACCATGGTGTCCAACCGCGGCGGCGTGGAGGCCGGCGAGAAGCTGACCGACCCCGTCACCGCGAAGATCCGCACCGCGCTCGGTCCGGACAGCGCCCGTGGCGCCGTCGACACCCCCAAGCACACCGTGCTCCAGCAGGCCCGCCAGACCGGCGACGCGCTCGGCGCCCTGTTCTTGATGATCGGCAGCTTCAGCATCATCGCCGGAGCGCTGCTGCTGGTGAACATCTTCGTGATGCTCGCCGAGGAACGGAAGGCACAGCTCGGCATGCTCCGCGCGGTCGGTCTCAAGCGCTCCCGGCTGGTCGGCTCCTTCTCCCTGGAGGGCGCCGCCTACGCGCTGGCCGCCACATTGCCCGGGGTGGCGATCGGCCTCGGCGTCGGCTGGGGCGTGGCCGTCGTCGCGGCCCAGATCTTCAAGAGCTGGTCCGTGGACGGCAGCGGCCTGGACATCGCCTTCGCCGTCACCCCCACCAGCCTGCTCAACGGCGCCGCCCTGGGCCTGGTGATCGCCCTGGCCGCGATCGTCGCCACCAGCGTACGGATCAGCCGCTTCAACATCATCGCCACCATCCGCGACCTCCCCGCCGACACTGGGCGCCGGACGCGACGCAGGCTGCTGGTCGTCTCCACCGCGCTCAGCCTGCTCTGCGCGGCGGCCGCCGTCCCCGCGATCGCCCGCAGCCAGGCCGAACAGACCTACCTGCTGCCCGCCCTCGCGGTCGTCCTCGCCGTGCCCGCGGCCCGCCGGGTGATGCCCCGTCGGGCGGCGGACAGCCTCGCCGCCGGAATCGTCCTGCTGTGGACACTGATCGCCAGCGTCGTCCGACCCCGCGTGTTCGACTCCCCGTCGATGGCGGTGTACGTCATCCTCGGCAGCCTCGCCGCGTTCTCCGCCGTCGTCCTCGTCAGCGAGAACCAGCGGGCGCTGGTACGCCCGGTGCGCCGCCTGATGGACCGGCCGACCCAGCAGGGCCTCGCCGCCCGGCTGGCCGCCGCCTACCCGCTGGCCAAGCGCTTCCGCACCGGCTCGACCCTGGTGATGTACACCCTCATCACCCTCGTCCTGGTCCTGCTCACCCAGATCTCCGGGATCATGAACGCCAGCGTCGACCGTGCCGTCGCCGACGCCACCGCCGGCTACACCCTGCGGCTCGACTACAACCCCCAGGCTGTCGGGTCCGACCCGCTCGCCGACCTCGGCTCAACCGCCTACGCGGGACAGGTCTCCGGCGTCACCCCGCTGCTGAACGCACGCGGCCAGTCCAGCGACCCCGGGCACCGCACCACGAAGCCGCTGGAGACGGCCGTGGTCGGCGTCCCCGCCGGTGCGGTCGACACCATCACCTTCCGCGACCGGCTGCCCGGCCTGACGGACGACCACGCGGTGTGGGCCGCGCTCGCCACCCACCCCGAGTACGTCGTCCTCGACAACTTCTTCGGCCACACCGGCGGCCCCGCCGGCAAGTTCTACACTCCCGGCGACACCCTGACCCTGACCGACCCGGTGAGCGGCCGCACCGAGCAGAAGACCATCGCCGGCGTCCTGAACAGCGGCCTGGCGTTCTACCCCGCCACCGGCAGCAGCGCCACCGTCTACCCGCTGGTGGAGGGCTCGGCGAGCGTCACCGGGCAGTTCGGCCCGCAGGCCCGCACCGCGAGCGCCCTCGTCCGCACCGGCCAGGGCACCTCCCCGGAGGACCTGGCCGGGCGCCTCCAGGGCTCCCACCTGTCGGCCAGCCTGGTCGCCACCCCGATCGCCTCCGACGTGCACCGGCTGTTCGCAGCCAACACGGCGTTCTTCCGGCTGATGCAGGGCTTCCTGGCGCTCGGCCTGGGGATCGGAATCACCGGGCTCGGCGTGGTCATGGTCCGCGCGGTCCGGGAGCGCCGGCGCACCATCGGCGTGCTGCGCGCGCTGGGCTGCCAGGCTCGTACGGTCGAGCGGTCGTTCCTGTGGGAGAGCGGGTTCATCGCGCTCGAGGGCGTTCTGCTCGGCAGTCTGCTGGGCGTGCTCACCACCTGGCTGATGTATCTGAAGAGCTCCGCCTTCGCCGGCCTCGAAGGTGGTTTCCCCATCGAATGGGGTCCCATCGCCACCCTGGCCGGGGCCACCCTGGCCGCGTCCGTGCTGGCCGCCCTCGGCCCGGCCCGCCACGCCGCCCGGATCAGGCCGGCACTGGCCGTACGCCTTCCCGACTGACCGGACGAAGGTTCACTCCGCAAGGCCCTCGGTAAGAGTCCGGGCGATCCCGTCCGCCCAGTCGTCGATCTCGGCCCAGTCGCGGTGGTCGCCGTACCGGCCTCCCATCACGCGGAACACCAGCCGCCCGATGATCGGCCAGTGCTGCGGCGACACCGCACCGGCGAAGTCGTGGCGACCGACGGGCTGCAGTACCGCCCGCAGCTCGGCCGGCAGCTCAGCCCCACGCCTCGCCTTCAGACTGAGCAGCCTCCGGGCGACGCCCGGCCGGAAGGCACTCGTCCGCTCGCCGACCAGGCTCACGCTGTACAGCCAGACCCTGCAGCGGGCGAGGTCGGCGGCGTCGTGCCGGAGGGACTCCACGGCCTCGGGCAGCCACTTCCCGTCGTGGACGGCGCTGCCGAGCACGGCGGCGTCGAAGCCACGCGGACCGGTGGGCCGGGGCAAGGATCCGAGGACGACCTGATGGCCGTTGCGTTCCAGCACCGCCGCAATGCGTTCCGCGACACCGCGCGTGGAGCCGTGCGCGGTCGCGTAACCGACGAACACCTTCATGGCGTACCTCCGTGTGTGTTCGGCCCTTCAAGCACAACAGCAGTGCACGGGTACTGCTCAGCAGGGCCGGGGGGGCCCCCCCCCGGGGGGGCCGGCCCCGGGGGGGGGGGCCCGGCGGGGGGGGAAATGGGTGTGGCGGCCCGGGGGCGGGGGCGG
>NZ_JBITFB010000072.1:17469-20443 GCF_044455625.1 Kitasatospora sp. NPDC051164
CCCCACCCCGCGGGGCGCCCGGGGGGGGGGGCCCCCCCCCAACCCCCCCCCCCCCCCGGGCCGGGCCCCCCCCCCCGCCGCCCGCCCCCCCCCCCCGCGCCCCCCCCCGGCCCTGGTACGGGCGACTCGGACGGGCAGATCCTGGATGTGCCGACCGGGGCTCGGAGCGGGCGGCTCAGGTCTCGGCAGGAGGCTTTCGATGAAGAAGCAGAAGATCCTGGTCGCGTACGGAAGCAAGCACGGCGCCACGGCGGGCATCGCCAAAGAGATCGGCCGGACGCTGGAGCAGGACGGCTTCGAGGCCGCCGTCGTCCCCGCCGCGGACGTCCGTGACGTGTCCGGGTACGACGCCGTGGTCCTCGGCAGTTCGCTCTACGCCGGCCACTGGCACCGCGACGCCCTGCGCTGCGCCCACCGCAATGCCGAGGCGCTGGCGGAGCGGCCGGTCTGGCTGTTCAGCAGCGGGCCGGTGGACAGCTCCGCCGAGCAGCATGAGATCCCGCCCGTGCGCGGTGCGGCCAAGGAGATGGAGCGTTTGCACGCGCAGGGGCACGTCACCTTCGGTGGCAGCATCACCGCGGGGACACCCGGCCGGATCGCCCGCTCGCTGGTCCGGCACGGCAAGGGCGGCGACTTCCGCAACCCGGAGCAGATCCACAGCTGGGCCCACCAGGTCGCGAGCGAGATGCGCTCCCGAGCCGACGCATAGCCGGCGGAGCAGGCCCGGTCGGCCGACTGTCCGCCAGGAGGCGCGCCATGTCCACCAAGTCCGCACTGCGCAGGCGGTCGGCCATTCGGACCTCGCTGGCCCGCCGTCTGCAACGTACGGCTGCCCGACGGCGACGGAGTGACCGTCTGCCGCGAGCTGCGTGACCGGATGCCGGAGCCGGCCTGCCTGATGCTCACCTCCTTCGACGATGACGACGCCTTGCTGGACGCGATCACGGCGGGCGCTGTCGGCTACGTCCTCAAACAGGTGAAGGGCGCCGACCATCGGGTCGCTGAGACGGTTGTCGGAAGCCGTCACTGGCGGTGGAGGCGGAAGGCTCCGCGTGTGACGGGCGAGTCCGGGCGTCCCTCGGTGTCGTCGACCGTGTAATCGAGCGTCTGGTGGACGGAGACCACCCCGTCCACCGAGTTGCACAGGCGTTCCACGACAGGGATCAGGCTCTTCTGGTGGACTTTGCCAGTTAGCGTGACCACACCGTCGTCGACCGCCACGTGGACCGCATCGTGGTCCAGCCACAGGGTCTCGCCGAGCACGTCCCCGGTGATCTCGTCGGCGATCTCGCTGTCGGGTCGGAGGAAAGGCTGGAGCAGGTCGCTACGGCTGACGATGCCGACAAGACGGCCGTCCCCATCAATTACCGGAAGCCGCTTGACCTTCTGACGGTCCATCACACGGGCGGCCCTGACGATGCTCCACTCGGGTCGGGCGACGATCGGCGGGCTTGTCATCAGGCCGCCGGCGGTCTCGGCCCTGGCGCGGTCGCGGTCGCCGCCGCGCATCCACATCGGGGCTTCCTGCCTGCCGTCGGGTGTGGCCGCCTCTTTGCGGACCAGGTCGGCCTCCGACACCAGGCCGATCGGACGGTCCATGTCGTCGATGACCGGCACTGCGGTGATGTCGTTGCGGTGGAACAGCCCGACTATCTCCTTGAATGGCGTGTCGGGACGGGCGGTCACCACGTCACGGGTCATTACTGCCCGAACAGTCCGATGCAGCATGGTTCTCAGCCTCCAGTCGTGAGGGGTGATTCAGACCAGGGAGGCTCCCCAACCTTGGCCCGCTCCCTCTTCGCCTCGGCGCTCACGGCCATCTTGGGGCTCAGGCCGGAGGACATTCCGTGCATATGCGTCGGGCCGCCGACCACCAGAAGGTCAGCACTGCGGGTCACGTCCGCTACCGCCTCGGCGACCGGGATACAGGCGACGGTCGCGTCGGGCTGGACCTCGTGGACGCCCTCGGCGATCGCCTCGGCTATCCCGTGGGTGTTCCCGTACATGCTCTCGTACACGATCACTGCCTTCATGGCATCTCACCTCTCCCTCCACCGTGCTCCCGTCCGGGTACCGAGGGGAGGGCCGTTCGCCCCTGTGCCCGAGGCCGTTGGGGCCGGAAGATGCTTGTGTCAGACCTTTCGAGGGAGTCCCGGGCCGCCCCGGCCGACCTGGCGGCTGGACACCCTGCTGGCGGGCCCGGCCGAGGAAGCGCAGCGCTGAAGGAACGGAAGCGGAGAGAGGTGAACCAGCGTGGATGGAAACGACTCGGTTCCCCGTGTTGTGGTGGGCGTCGACGGCTCGCCGTCGTCGCATGCGGCGCTGAGGTGGGCAGTCCGGCAGGCGGATCGGATCGGAGCGACTGTGGATGCGGTGGGTGTGTGGGAGCCGCCGGCGCGCTACGGGTGGTCGGCGCCCGTGGTCGACACGTCCTTCGACCAGGAGATCGCCCAGCGGCGTTTCACCGAGGAACTGCACGAGGTGCTGGGACCGGACCGGCCGGTGAAGGTGAATGAGCAACTGGTGCTCGGCAACCCCGCCGCTGTGCTGTTGGAGGCGGCGGCGGGCGCTGAACTCCTCGTCGTCGGCAGCCGGGGCCGGGGTGCCTTCGCCCGCGCGCTGCTGGGCTCGGTGAGTCAGCAGTGCGCACTGCACGCGCACTGCCCAGTGGTGATCGTCCGCCCCGAGTGAGTACTGCGCGCCAGCGGGTCTCCAGGTGTCGGTCGGACCGGCGTGCTGGGTGTCGAACGCATCGCGGAACGTCATCGGGCAGGCCAGGGTCACTGCTCGAAGCAGTCGCGAGGGAGAGACTGGGCCGAGGAGGTTCGCTACGGCGCGGTTGGTCGCCGCAGTCGTACCAGGGCGTCGATCGCGGACGCTGAGCTGCACTGATCTTCGTGGAGTCTTTGAAGCCTGGGTTACGATCCAGGCGTAAGGAGAACCACGAGCAGTGCCAGCACCACGTAAGTACCCC
>NZ_JBITFB010000073.1:0-18922 GCF_044455625.1 Kitasatospora sp. NPDC051164
GGCGCCGTCAGACCATTGCTCGCACCATCCTGATTCACCGCCGAACCACGGATCACCGCCAGCACCGGATGCCCGTTGCGCCGCGCATCCGACAATCGCTCCACCAGCAGCATGCCCGTGCCTTCGCCGAAGGCGGTACCGTCGGCCGCCGCGGCGAAGGACTTGCAGCGGCCGTCCGGAGCGAGTCCGCCCTGTCGGCTGAACTCGACGAACAGTTCGGGGCTGCACATCACGTTGACGCCGCCGGCCAGGGCCAGCGAGCATTCGCCGGATCGCAGCGCCCGTACCGCGAGGTGCAGGGCCACCAGCGAGGACGAGCACGCGGTGTCCACGGTGACCGCGGGGCCTTCCAGGCCGAAGAAGTAGGCCAGGCGTCCGGAGACGACGCTTCCCGAGTTGCCGGTACCGAGGAATCCCTCGACGTCCTCGGGGATGTAGGGCAGCAACCGGGCCGCGTAGTCCTGCTGCATCAGGCCGACGTACGTACCGACCGGGGCGCCGCGCAGGGTGGACGGGTCGATGGCCGCGCGCTCGAAGAGTTCCCAGGTGGTTTCCAGGAGCAGCCGCTGCTGCGGGTCCATGGCCGCCGCCTCGCGCGGCGAGATGCCGAAGAACTCCGCGTCGAACCCGGCCGCGTCGTGGAGGAAGCCGCCGTCGCGGGTGACGGAGGTGCCGATGCGGTCGGGATCGGGGTCGTAGAGCGTGTCCAGGCTCCAGCCCCGGTCGGTGGGGAACCCGGAGATGCCGTCGCGGCCCTCCGCCAGCATCCGCCACAGATCCTCGGGTGAGCGGACATCGCCGGGGAGGCGGCAGGCCGCGGAGACGATCGCGATCCGGTCGTCGTCCGCGTCCCGGTTCCGGTCGGCCGACCCTGCGGGTACGGCGGGCATGACGGCCCTGGCCGCTTCCGTGTCCATGAGTCCGGCGCCCAAGAAGTCCGCGAGCGCGGCCGGGGTCGGGTGGTCGAACACCAGGCTGGCGGGAAGCCGCAGGCCGGTGGCGGCGTTCAGGCGGTTGCGCAGTTCCACCGAGGCCAGTGAGTCGAAGCCCAGTTCGCGGAAGGCCCGTCCGGGGTCGAGGGTGTCCGGGGAGGCATGGCCGAGGACCGCAGCGGCGTGGGTGCGGACGAGTTCGACGAGCAGCCGGGTCTGTCCGGTGCCGTCGAGGGCCGCGAGGCGCCGGCGCAGGGCGTTGTCGTCGGCCGTCGCCTGCGCGGCCGTGGCCGCCCGGCGCGGCGGTGTGCGCACCAGGCCGCGCAGCAGCGGCGGCACAGTGCCCTCCGCCGCCGCGGACCGCAGGGCCGCGGCGTCGAGGCGCATCGGGACCAGGGCGGCCCGGTCCACGGTGAGGGCGGTGTCGAAGAGCGCGAGTCCCCGCTCGGTGGAGAGCGGCGGCATCCCGGACCGGGCGAGGCGTCGTACGTCGTCCTCGTCCAGGTGTCCGGTGAGGGCGCTGGCCTGCTCCCACAGGGTCCAGGCCAGGGCCTGGCCGGCCAGGCCCGCCGCCCGACGCTGGACGGCCAGGGCGTCGAGAAAGGCGTTGGCGGCGGCGTAGTTGGCCTGTCCGGGGCCGCCGAAGGTGCCTGCGGCCGAGGAGAAGAGCACGAAGTGCGTCAGATCGAGGTCGCGGGTCAGTTCGTGCAGGTGGAGGGCGGCGTCGACCTTGGGGCGCAGCACGGCGTCCACCCGTTCGGGGGTGAGTGCGGTGACGACGCCGTCGTCGAGGGTGCCCGCGGTATGGACCACGGCGGTCAGCGGGTGCGCGGGCGGCAGGTCCGCGAATACGGCGGCCAGGGCGACCCGGTCGGCGGCGTCGCAGGCGACGATGGCGGTCTCGGCTCCCAGCGCGGCGAGTTCGGCCCGCAGTTCGTCGGCTCCGGCGGCGGCCGGGCCGCTGCGGGAGAGCAGAAGCAGGTGCCGGACGCCGTGCCGGGTGACCAGGCGGCGGGCGACGTGGGAGCCGAGCAGGCCGGTGCCGCCGGTGATGAGGACCGTGCCGTCCGGGTCGAAGGCCCGGAGGGGCCCTGCCGCGTCGTCCGAGAGGTCCGGGTCGTTCCTGAGGACCCGGGCCAGCCGGGGTACGCGGACGTCGTCGCCGCGGACCGCGGACTGCGGTTCTCCCGAGGCGAGGGCCGCGGCGACGCCTGCGGAGGTGCCGTGCTCGTCGTCGGCGTCGAGGTCGAGCAGGGCGAAGCGCCCGGGGTGTTCGGACCGGGCCGAACGGACCAGGCCCCAGAGTGCGCTGTGCGCGGGGTTGCGTACGTCCTCCCCCTCCCCGGCGCTGACCGCACCCCGGGTGGCGAACACCAGGCGAGAGCCGGCGAAGCGGTCGTCGGCGAGCCAGGTCCGGACGTCGCTGAGGGCCTGGTGGACGACCGCGCGGACCACCGCGGCCGGTCCGGCCGCGTCCGCGGGCTCCGCGCAGGCGAGCAGGACCATTTCGGGCACCGGAGCTCCGGCGTCGACGGCGGCCAGCAGCGTGGCCAGGTCCGCGGTGCGGTGAACGGGTGCACCGCTGCCGCGCGGGGGTGTGGTGACCCACTCCGTCGCATAGAGGTCCTGGTGGCGGCGGCCGTGAGGGGCGCGGTCGGCGCCGAGGCTGACGGTGCCCGCAGGCCGCATGACCAGTGCGTCCACGGTCGCCACGGGGGCACCGGTCGCGTCGACGACGGCGAGCGTCACCGCGTCGGGCCCGGCCGGGGCGAGCCGGACGCGGATCGCGCCGGCGCCGGTGGCGTGCAGGGTCACGCCGTTCCAGGAGAACGGCAGCCGTCCTTCGGGGTGGGCCTCCGCGCCGGGGGTGCCGGGCACACCGGTGGCGTGCAGGGCCGCGTCCAGCAGGGCCGGGTGCAGGCCGAAGCGGGCGGCATCGGGTGCGGGCCCAGCGGGTAAGACGGCCTCCGCGAACAGCTCGTCGCCGCGCCGCCAGACCGCGTTCAGGCCCTGGAAGGCGGGACCGTAGGCGAATCCGGCCGCCGCGAAGCGGTCGTACAGTCCGTCGAGGGCGAGGGGTTCGGCGCCGGGCGGCGGCCAGGGCATCGACCCGTCGGCCTCGGCGCCTTCCGCGCCGTCCTGGGCCAGGACGCCTTCGGCGTGCCTGGTCCACTCGTCGCCGTCGGGGTCACCGTCGACGGGTGTGTCCGGCCGGGAGTGCAGGCTGAGCGGGCGGTGGCCCAGGGAGTCGGGGGGGCCCACGGTGAGGCGCAGCACGGTGCCGCCGTGTTCGGGCAGCACCAGGGGGGCCTCGAGGGTGAATTCCTCGACCCGGGGGCAGCCGACGCGGGCTCCGGCCTGGAGCGCGAGTTCCAGGAAGGCGGTGCCCGGGAGCAGTGCCCGGCCGCCGACGGCGTGGTCGGCGAGCCACGGGTGGGTGCGGGCCGACAGCCGGCCGGTGAGGAGCAGGCCGTCGCTGTCCGCGAGGACCACGACGGCGCCCAGCAGCGGATGGTCCGCGGGGGTCAGTCCGGCAGAGGTGACGTCGCCGACGGGCGCGGCTCCGTCCTCCAGCCAGTACGGGTCGCGTTGGAAGGCGTAGGTGGGCAGTTCCACCCGTCCGGGGCGGCGGTCGGCGAAGACGGTGTCCCAGTCCGGGGAGACTCCGCGCAGGTGGAGTTCGGCCAGGGACTCGGTGAACCGGCGCGGGCCGCCGTCGTCGCGGCGCAGGGTGCCCACGGCGGTGGCGTCGGCGCCCGCGTCCTCGGCGGTCTCCAGGACACCGACGGTGAGGACGGGGTGTGGGCTGCTTTCCAGGAGGACCTGGTAGCCGTCGGCGAGCAGGGCGCGGGTCGCCTGTTCGAAGCGGACGGTCCCGCGGAGGTTGCGGTACCAGTAGTCGGCGTCCAGGGCGGTGGTGTCCTCCAGCAGGCCGCCGCTGAGGGTGGAGTAGAAGGGGATGGCGGACGGGCGGGGGGTCAGTCCGTCGAGCCGGGCGAGCAGTTCGGTGCGGATGTCCTCGACGTGGGCGCTGTGCGAGGCGTAGTCGACGGGGATGCGCCGGCTGCGGATGTCCAGGGCCGTCGTCCGGTCGAGGAACGCGTCGAGCGCGTCGGTCTCGCCGGAGACCACGGTGGAGGCGGGTCCGTTGACGGCGGCGACGGAGAGCCGGCCGTCCCAGGGTGCAAGGTGTTCGGCGACCTGTTCGGCGGGCAGGGCCACCGAGGCCATGCCGCCGCGGCCGGACAGGGCGCGGATGGCGCGGCTGCGCAGGGCGACGACCTTCGCCCCGTCCTCCAGGCTCAGCGCTCCCGCCACCACGGCGGCGGCGATCTCGCCCTGGGAGTGGCCGATGACCGCGCCGGGGGTGATGCCGTGGGAGCGCCACAGTTCGGCCAGGGAGACCATGACGGCCCACAGCACCGGCTGCACCACGTCGACGCGTTCGGCCGGCGGGGTGCCGGGAGCGCCGCGCAGGACGGCTTCCAGGGACCAGTCGACGAATGGGGCCAGGGCACGCTCGCAGTCCGCGATGCGGGCGGCGAAGGCGGGGGCGGAGTCGAGGAGTTCGACGGCCATGCCGGCCCATTGGGATCCCTGTCCGGGGAACACCAGGGCGACTTCGCCGCCGGTTCCGGCAGTGCCGAGGACCAGGCCGGGGGCGGTGCGGCCGGCCACCACGGCGTCGAGGCCGGCCCGGAACTCGTCGGGGTGGGCGCCGATCAGGACCGCCCGGTGCTCGTGCGCGGCGCGGGTCGTCGCGAGGGCGTGGCCGACCTCGGCCGGGCCGGGTCCGGGGTGGGCGTCGAGGTGGTCGCGGAGCCGTGCGGCCTGGGCGCGCAGCGCTTCGGCGGTGCGTCCGGAGAGCACCCAGGGGAGGACGGCGGGGGCGGCGGGTTCGTCGGCCTGTTCCAGGACGGGTTCGTCCGCCTGTTCCAGGATGACGTGTCCGTTGGTGCCGCTGACGCCGAAGGAGGACACCGCGGCCCGGCGCGGCCGTCCGGTCTCGGGCCAGGGGGTGTTCGCGGTGACCAGGCGTACCGCGCCCGCGGTCCAGTCGATCTGCGGGGACGGGTCCTGCGCGTGCAGGGTGGGCGGGACGGTACCGTGCCGCATGGCGAGGACGGTCTTGATGACGCCGCCGACGCCGGCCGCCGCCTGGGTGTGCCCGATGTTGGACTTCAGCGAGCCGAGCAGCAGCGGCTGCCCGTCCGCGCGGTCCTGCCCGTAGGTGGCCAGCAGGGCCTGGGCCTCGATCGGGTCGCCCAGCGGGGTGCCGGTGCCGTGCGCCTCGACCACGTCCACATCGGCGGGGGTGAGTCCGGCGTTGGCCAGGGCGTGGCGGATGACGCGCTGCTGGGCGGGGCCGTTGGGGGCGGTGAGCCTGCTGCTGGCGCCGTCCTGGTTGACGGCGGTGCCGCGGATCAGGGCGAGGACCGGGTGGCCGTTGCGCCGGGCGTCCGAGAGGCGCTCCAGCAGGAGCATGCCGACGCCCTCGCCCCAGCCGGTGCCGTCGGCGGCGGCGGCGAAGGACTTGCAGCGGCCGTCCCGGGCCAGGCCGCCCTGGCGGCTCATCTCCACGAACGGAACGGGTGTCGACATGACCATCGCGCCCCCGGCCAGGGCCAGGGTGCAGTCGCCGGCCCGCAGGGCTTGGGCGGCGAGGTGGATGGCGACCAGCGAGGAGGAGCAGGCGGTGTCGATGCTGACCGCCGGGCCCTCCAGACCGAAGGTGTAGGCGACGCGGCCCGAGGCGACGCTGTCGGAGCTGCCGCTGCCGACGTAGCCGGCCACGTCGTCGGGGACCTGGCGCAGCCGTACCGCGTAGTCCTGGTACATCACCCCGGCGAAGACGCCGGTCCTGCTGCCCCGCAGGGTCGCGGGGTCGATACCGGCCCGTTCGAACGCCTCCCAGGTGGTCTCCAGGAGGAGCCGCTGCTGCGGGTCCATCGCGAGCGCTTCGCGCGGGGAGATCCCGAAGAATCCGGGGTCGAAGTGCCCGACGTCGTCGAGGAATCCGCCCAGGGCGGTGTGGCTGGTGCCCTCGCGCAGTTGTTCCGGGTCGTCCAGGTGGTCCAGGTCCCAGCCCCGGTCGCGGGGGAAGCCGGTGATGGCATCGGTGCCGTCGGTGACCAGGCGCCACAGGTCCTCGGGGGACCGTACGCCGCCGGGGTAGCGGCAGCTCATCGCGACGACCGCGATCGGTTCGCGGCCCGCTTCCTCGGCCTCGGTCAGGCGCCGGCGGGTGTGGTGCAGGTCCGCCGTCACGCGCTTGAGGTAGTCCCTCAGCTTGTCGTCGTTCACCATTGGGGGCCACCGTCCTGGTTCGCGGGTCGGGTCGGTGTCATGACCGGCCGAGTTCGCTGTCGATGAGGTCGAAGAGTTCGTCGTCGCTGGCGCCGTCCATCCGGTCCTCGATGGAGGCGGCCACCCCGGCCGCCGTGCCGTCGCCGTCGGCCGGGGTGGCCGCCGGGTCGTCGAGGCGGCGCAGGAGCTCCCGGAGCCGCCCGGCCAGCCGTTCGCGGTCCGCCGGGTCGTCGGGGAGGCCGTCGAGGGCGCCTGCCAGGCGGTCCAGTTCGGCAAGGCCGGGGAGCGGGCCGGGTCCGGCGTCGGGGAGCAGTTCGGCGGAGAGGTGTGCGGCGATCGCGGCCGGGGTGGGGTGGTCGAAGAGCAGGGTGGCCGGCAGCGGGTGGCCGGTTGCGGCGCGCAGCCGGTTGCGCAGTTCCACCGCGGTCAGCGAGTCGAAGCCGACCTCCAGCAGGCCGCGTCCGGGCTCGACCGCGGCCGGGCCGCTGTGGCCGAGCACCAGGGCGGCGTGCGAGCGGACCAGGTCGAGCAGGACCCGGCCGCGCTGGGTCTCGTTGAGGGAGCCGAGGCGCTGCTTCAGGGCCTCGGGCCCGTCGGGGCCGGTGCCGGCCGCGGGGCCCGCGGCGCCGCGCCGGGCGGCGGGGCGCACCAGGCCGCGCAGCAGGGCGGGGACGCCGCCGGTGGCGGCCTGGGCGCGGACGGCCGCGGTGTCGAGCCGCAGCGGGAGGACGACCGGCTCGTCGAGGGTGCCGGCCGTGTCGAAGAGCGCCAGTGCCTGGGCCGGGTCGAAGGCGACGATCCCGCCCCGGGAGATCCGTCGCAGGTCGGCCTCGGTGAGCCCGCCGGTCATCCCGGTGCTGTTGGCCCACAGGCCCCAGGCGAGGGAGCGGCCGGGCAGCCCATCGGCGCGGCGCCGGTGGGCCAGGGCGTCGAGGAAGGCGTTGGCGGCGGCGTAGTTGCCCTGGCCCATGCCGCCGAAGATCCCGGCGATGGACGAGAACAGGACGAACTCGGACAGCTCCAGGCCGGCGGTGAGTTCGTGCAGGTTGATCGCCGCGTCCACCTTGGGGCGCAGGACGTGGTCCAGTCGCGCGGGCGTCATGGTGGCGACGACGCCGTCGGCCAGCACGCCCGCGGCGTGCACCACCCCGGTCAGCGGGTGCGTGGGGGGCAGGGCGGCCAGCAGGGCCGCGAGGGCGTCGCGGTCGGCGGCGTCGCAGGCGACGATCTCGGCGTGCGCGCCCAGGGCGGCGAGCTCGGCGAGGAGTTCCGCCGCGCCGTCGGCGGCGGGGCCGCTGCGGCTGGTCAGCAGCAGGTGCCGGACGCCGTGTTCGGCGGCGAGGTGGCGGGCGACGTGGGCGCCGATGGCGCCGGTGCCGCCGGTGATCAGGACGGTTCCGTCGCCGCCCCAGCCGGGCGTGCGCCCGGTGCCGGCCAGCGGTACCCGGGCCAGCCGGGCGACGTGGACGGCTCCGGCCCGGATCGCGAGCTGGGGTTCCCCGGACGCGAGGGCTTCGGCGAGCAGCGCGGGCGGGTTCTCGTGGGCGTCCAGGTCCAGCAGGACGAAGCGGTCGGGGTTCTCGGTCTGCGCCGAGCGGACCAGGCCCCAGAGCGCGGCCAGGGCCGGGTCCGGGGCGTCGTCGCCGGTCACCGGGACCGCGCCCGAGGTGACCAGGACCAGTTTGGCCCCGGCCAGCCGCTCCTCGGCCAGCCAGTCGCGGAGCAGGGCGAGGACCGTGCCGAGTCCGTCGTGGACCGCGTCGCGGAGGGTGCCGGGCGGCGCGTACGGGGCCGAGGCGGGCGGGCAGGCGGCCAGCACCAGCCGGGGCGGTGGGGCGCCCGCGTCGAGCAGTGCGGACAGCGCGGCGAGGTCGGTGACCGTGCGGCCGGGGAGTGTCCCGGTGCCGAGCACGGTCCAGGACTCCGGGTCGAAGGCGGTGCCGGCCGCCGTCGCGGCGCGCTCGGGCAGGGCCTGCCACTCGGGGCGGAACAGTTCCTCGTGGTGTCCGACGCGGGTGGCCTGGAAGCGGTCGCGCGAGACGGGCCGCAGGACCAGGGAGCGGGCCGAGAGCACCGGCCGCCCGGTGGTGTCGGTCACCTGTACGGCGACGGCGTCGCGGCCGGTCGGGGTCAGCCGCAGCCGGAGTTCGGCGGCCCCGGAGGCGTGCAGGCGCACCCCGTTCCAGGAGAACGGCAGCCAGCCCTGCGCGGGCCCCTTGAGGACGTCGAACACCAGTGAGTGCAGGGCGGCGTCCAGCAGGGCCGGGTGCAGGCCGAACGCGGCGGCGTCCGGCCGCTGCTCCTCGGGCAGGCTCGCGAGGGCGTACACCTCGTCGCCGAGCCGCCAGGCCGCGCGCAGGCCCTGGAAGGCGGGGCCGTAGGCGAACCCGCCGCCCGCGAAGCGGTCGTACAGGCCCTCCGTGTCGAGGGGGACGGCTCCGGGCGGCGGCCAGGCCTCGGGGTCGGCCGGGTCGGCCGGGTCCGCGGCTCCGGTGGAGCTGAGCAGGCCGCTCGCGTGCCGGGTCCAGGGGGCGTCGGGGCCGTCGTCGGCGGCCCGGGCGTGGACGCTCAGCGGACGGGTGCCGGCGGCGTCCGGGCTTCCGACGGTGAGCTGGAGTGCGACGGCTCCGCCCGCCGGGAGCACCAGCGGTGCCTCCAGGGTCAGTTCCTCGACCTGGTCGCAGCCGACCTGGTCGCCCGCGCGGACCGCGAGTTCCAGGAACGCGGTGGCGGGGAACAGCACCCCCTCGTAGACGCCGTGGTCGGCCAGCCAGGGGTGGCTGCGGACCGAGAACCTGCCGGTGAAGAGGAAGCCGTCGGAGTCCGCGAGTTCCGTTCCGGCGCCGAGCAGCGGGTGGTCGACCGCCTGAAGTCCGGCTGCGGGCAGTCCGGCCGCGGCCGGGCTGGCCTGCAGCCAGTAGCTGCCGCGCTGGAAGGCGTAGGTCGGCAGGTCGACGGCGGAGCCGGCCGGGCCGCCGGAGTGGACGGCGTCCCAGTCCACGGGGACGCCCGTGACGTGCAGCCGGGCCAGGGCGGCCGTCGCCGCGGGTGCTTCAGGCCGGTCCTTGCGCAGCAGGGGCGTCAGCACCGGGCTGCCGGTGGCGCCGGTCAGGCAGTCCTGGCCCATGGCGGTGAGCGCGCCGTCGGGTCCGAGTTCGAGGAACGCGGTGACGCCGTCGCGTTCCAGGTGGCGTACGCCGTCCTGGAAGCGGACGGTGCCGCGCACGTGCTCCACCCAGTAGTCCGGCGAGCCGAGCTGCTCGGCGGTGGCCGGCTCGCCCGTCAGGTCGGAGATCACCGGGACGGCGGCCTCCCCCGGGACGATCCGGGCCACGACCTCGCGGAACTCGGCGAGCATCGGCTCCATCAGGGGCGAGTGGAAGGCGTGGGAGACCCGCAGCCGCCGGGTCTTGCGGCCGCGCGCGGCGAGCACGGCGGCGATCTCGTCCACCGCCGCCGCGTCGCCGGAGACCACGGTCGAGGCCGGGCCGTTGACCGCGGCGAGGCCGACCTCGCCCTCACGGCCCGCGAGCAGCGGCAGCACCTCCTCCTCCCCGGCGGCGAGGGCGACCATCGCGCCGCCCGCCGGGAGGGCCTGCATCAGCCGTCCCCGCGCGACCACCAGCGCCGCGGCGTCGGGCAGGGTGAACACCCCGGCGACGTGGGCGGCGGCCAGCTCTCCCACGGAGTGGCCGAGCAGCCGGTCGGGGCGCACGCCCCAGTGCTCGACGAGGCGGAACAGGGCGACGCCGAGTGCGAACAGGGCGGGCTGGGCGTATTCGGTGCGGTCCAGCAGCCCGTGGCCGGGGTCGCCGGGGGCCGCGTCGACCACCTCCCGCAGCGGGCGCTCGAGCAGCGGATCGAGTTCCGCGCAGACCGCGTCGAAGGCGTCGGCGAAGACCGGGAACCGTGCGTACAGTCCGGCGCCCATGCCGGTGCGCTGGCTGCCCTGGCCGGGGAACAGGAAGGCCGTCTTCGCGGCCGGGCCGGTGATCCCGCGCACCAGGTCCGCCGACGGCTCGCCGGCGGCGAGGGCGGCGAGCGCCTGGAGCAGGGTCTGCCGGTCCGTGCCGGTGAGGGCGGCCCGGTGCTCGAAGGCGCTGCGGTTCAGCGCCAGGGAGCGGCCCACGTCCGCGACGGCGAGGGTCGGGGCATGCTCCATGTGCCGGAGCAGCCGGGCGGCCTGCTCCCGCAGCGCGTCCGCACCACGGGCGGAGAGCAGCCAGGGCAGGGCGGGCTCGGCGGGGGCGACGGGCGTGTCAGGGGTCGGCGCGGGGGCGGCGGCCGGGGCCGGTTCGGTGGGCTGTTCGAGGATGGTGTGGGCGTTGGTGCCGCTGACTCCGAACGACGACACCGCGGCCCGCCGGGGGCGGCCGGTCTCCGGCCACGGGGTGTCGTCGGTGAGCAGCCGGACCGCGCCGGCCGACCAGTCGACGTGGGGTGTCGGCGCGTCGACGTGCAGGGTGCGCGGCAGCGCCCCGTGCCGCATGGCCTGCACCATCTTGATGATGCCTGCGACGCCGGCGGCGGCCTGGCTGTGTCCGATGTTCGACTTCAGCGACCCCAGCAACAGCGGCTGCTGCGCGTCGCGTTCCCGGCCGTACGTGGCCAGGAGCGCCTGGGCCTCGATCGGGTCGCCCAGCCGGGTCCCGGTGCCGTGCGCCTCCACTGCGTCGACCTCGGAAGCGGTCAGTCCGGCGTCGGCGAGGGCCGCCCGGATGACCCGCTGCTGGGAGGGGCCGTTGGGGGCGGTCAGGCCGTTGCTGGCGCCGTCCTGGTTGACGGCGGAGCCGCGAACGAGGGCGAGCACCGGGTGGCCGTTGCGCCGGGCGTCCGAGAGGCGTTCCAGGACGAGCAGTCCGGCGCCCTCTGCCCAGGAGGTGCCGTCGGCGGCGGCGGCGAACGGTTTGCAGCGGCCGTCTTCGGCGAGCACCCGTTGCCGGCTGAACTCCACGAACGCGCCCGGTGTCGACATCACGGTCACCCCGCCGGCGAGCGCCAGCGAGCATTCGCCGGCCCGCAGCGACCGGGCCGCGAGGTGGACCGCGACCAGCGACGAGGAGCACGCCGTGTCGACGGTCACCGCGGGCCCTTCGAGGCCGAGGCTGTAGGAGATCCGCCCGGACGCCACGCTGCCCGCGCTGCCGATGCCGAGATAGCCCTCGAGCTCTTCGGAGGGTTCGGTGACGCGCGACCCGTAGTCGTGGTGGCTGCATCCGACGAAGACGCCGCTCGCGCTGCCCTTGAGGGAGAGCGGGTCGATGCCGGCCCGCTCGAACGCCTCCCAGGAGAGTTCGAGCAGCAGCCGCTGCTGGGGGTCGATGGTCAGCGCCTCGCGCGGGGAGATCCCGAAGAAGGCCGGGTCGAAGCGGTCGGCGTCGTGCAGGAAGCCGCCTTCCCGCGCGTAGGTGCTGCCGACCCGGTCCGGGTCCGGGTCGTAGAGGCCGTCCAGGTCCCAGCCCCGTCCGGTGGGGAAGCCGGTGATCGCGTCCCGTCCGCCCGCGACGAGCTCCCACAGCTCCTCGGGGGTGCTGACGCCGCCGGGGTAGCGGCAGCTCATGGCGACCACGGCGATCGCCTCGTCCTCGGGCACCGCGGCGGCCGCGGGCGGCTGCCCGGGGGCGTCGGCTGCCTCGGTGGCGGGCGCCCCCGGCAGGTCGGCGCGCAGGTGTCCGGCCAGGGTGGTGGCCGTGGGGTAGTCGAAGGCCAGGGTCACCGACAAGCGCAGGCCGGTGGCCGCGGCGAGCCGGTTGCGCAGTTCGACGGCGGTCAGCGAGTCGAAGCCGATGTCCTTGAACGCCTGGTCGGGTCCCACCGCCTCGGGCCCGGGGTGGCCGAGCACGGCGGCGACCTCGCGGCGGACCAGGTCCAGCAGGGCCCGGTCGCGTTCCGCCGGGGGCAGTGCGGCGAGCCGCAGGGCCGGCGGCTCGGCGCCGTCGGCGCTGCCCCGGGACCCGGCCGCGGCGGCGAGCGCTTCCCGCACCTCGGGCAGGTCCCCGAGGGCGGCGCTGGGCCGGAGCGCGGTGAACGCCCGGGTGAAGCGGTCCCAGGCGAAGTCGGCGACGAGGACGGCCGTGTCGTCGTGGTCGAGGGCCTGGTGCAGCGCGATGGTGGCCACGGCGGGGTCCATGGCGGGCAGGCCGTCGCGGATCAGCCGTTCGGCGACCACTCCGGAGGCGAGGCTCTCGCCGCCCCACAGGCCCCAGGCCACCGAGGTGCCGGGCAGTCCGAGGTCGCGGCGCTGCCGGGCCAGGGCGTCGAGGTAGGCGTTGGCGGCGGCGTAGCTGCCCTGGCCGGTGCCGCCGAGGGTGCCGGCGAGCGAGGAGAACAGCACGAAGGCGGTCAGGTCGAGTCCCCGGGTGAGCGCGTCGAGGTTGCGTGCGCCGTCGAGCTTGGGGCGCAGGACGCCGGCCGCGCGTTCGGGGGTGATGGAATCGATCACCCCGTCGTCGAGGACGCCCGCGGTGTGCAGGACGGCGCGCAGCGGACGCTCGGCCGGAATGCCGGCGAGCAGTTCCGCCAGTGCGTCGCGGTCGGCGACGTCGCAGGCCACCGCGGTGGCGTCGGCGCCGAGTCCGCGCAGTTCGGCGAGCAGGGCGTCGGCTCCCGGGGCCTGTGCGCCGCGCCGGCTGGTGAGCAGCAGGTGCGCGGTGCCGGTGCGGGCGAGCCGGCGGGCGATCTGGGCGCCAAGGCCGCCGGTGCCGCCGGTGATCAGGACGGTGCCCTCGGGTGTCCAGTCGCGTGCGGGGGCGGTGTCGCCGAGTCCGGCGTGGACGACCCTGCGGCCGTAGACGCCGGTGGCGCGCACCGCCAGCTGGTCCTCGCCGTCGGGGTTGGTCAGGGCTTCGGCGAGCCGGGTCGCGGCCCGGTCGTCGAGCCGTCGCGGCAGGTCGACCAGGCCGGCCCAGCGCTGCGGGTACTCGACGCCGGCGACCCCGCCGAGGCCCCAGGCCAGGGCTTGGAGGGTGCTGTCGATCCGGTCGGAGCGGCCGACCGACACCGCGCCCCGGGTGGCGCTCCAGAGCGGGGCGTCGGTGCCGAGGTCGCCCAGGGCCTGGAGGAGCGCGACGGTCAGGGTGAGGCCGAGGGGGAGCGCCGATCCGTCGCCGTGCGGTTCCTCGGCCAGGGCGAGCAGCGACAGGATTCCGGCGGGCGGCCCGTCGGCGCGGTCGTGGGCGTCGCGGAGCAGTGCGGCGAACCGCGTCCGGTCGGTCGCGTCGTGGCCGGCCTCGACCAGGACGGGGGTGGCGCCGTGTCCGCGCAGGGCGTCCGCGGCGAACGCGACGGCCGGGTCGTCGGCGGCGACGGCCGGGGCGACGAGGAGCCAGCTGCCGGTGAGCCGGGGCCGCTCGGGTGCCGGCAGGGGCTTCCAGGCGACCCGGTAGCGCCAGCTGTCGGCGGTCCGGTCGTCGGCGCGGCCGCGCGCCCACTCGGCGAGGGTGGGCACCAGGGAGGCGAGGGAGACCCGCAGCTCTTCGTCCTCGACCTGCAGGGTGGTGGCGAGGGCGTCCAGGTCCGCGCGGTCGACCGCCGCCCAGAAGCCGGAGTCGGCCGGGCCGGCGCCGGTCGCGGCGGCCGTGCCGGCCGCGGCGTCGGCGGGCCGGCCGGGGGTGGCGTCCAGCCAGTAGCGCTGCTGCTGGAATGCGTAGGTGGGCAGGGGCCGCTTGCGCGCGCCGGTTCCGGCGAACACCGCGTCCCAGTCCACCGGCAGTCCGCGGACCTGGACCTCGGTGAGCGCGGCGAGGAAGCGGCCGGGGCCGCCCTCGGTGCGGCGCAGGGTGCCGACGACGGCCCCGTCGCCGACCCCGGCCGCCTCGACGGCCTCCTGGATCCAGACGGTCAGCGCGGGGTGGGTGCTGCACTCGACGAAGGTGTGGTGTCCGTCGGCGACGAGCGCGTCGAGCGCCCGGCCGAACTCCACCGGCCGGCGCAGGTTCTCGTACCAGTACGCGGCGTCCAGGTCCAGGGTGTCCACGGGGCCGCCGCTGACCGTCGAGTAGAACGGGACGGCGGAGGTCCGCGGCGCGATGCCGCCGAGCAGGGCGAGCAGTTCCTCGCGGAGCTCCTCCACCTGGGGCGAGTGTCCGGCGAAGTCCACGCCGGGGACCGGCCAGGCCAGGACGCCCGCCTCGGCGAACTGCTCGCGCAGCCGTTCCAGTGCAGCCGGGTCGCCGGAGACCGTCACCGACGTCGGCCCGTTGACCGCAGCCACGTCGAGTGCCCCGTCGTGGGCGGACAGTGCCTCGCGCACGGCTTCGACCGGCTGCGGCACGAACAGCATGCCGCCGCGTCCGGTCAGGGCCAGCAGGGCCCGGCTGCGCAGGGCGACGATCCGGGCCGCGTCGTCCAGCGAGAGCGCGCCGGCCACGCAGGCGGCGGCGATCTCGCCCTGGGAGTGGCCGACCACGGCGTCGGGGACGATCCCGTGCGCCCGCCACAGCTCGGCCAGCGACACCATCACCGCCCACAGCACCGGCTGCACCACGTCCACCCGGTCGAGCGGGGGAGCGTCGGGCGCGTCGCGCAGGACCGCGAGCAGCGACCACTCCAGGTGCGGGGCGAGGGCGCGTTCGCACGCCGCGATCCGGTCGGCGAAGGCCGGGGCGTGGTCGAGCAGTTCCCGGGCCATGCCGGCCCACTGGGTTCCCTGGCCGGGGAAGACGAAGACGGTCCTGGCCGACCGGGCGACGATGCCTTGGACCAGGCCGGGTGCGCGCTCTCCGGCGGCCAGCGCGGCCAGGCCGCCCAGCAGGGTCGCCCGATCGCCGCCGACGACGGCCGCGCGGTGCTCGAAGGCGGTCCTGGTGGTGGCCAGCGAGTAGCCGACGTCGGCGGACGGCAGCTCCGGCCGCTCCGTCAGGTACGCGTGCAGCCGCTCCGCCTGGGCCTTCACCGCCTCGGCGGTCCGCCCGGACAGGACCCAGGGGACGGCGGCGGGTGCGGGCCCGGCGGGCAGGGCGGGCAGGGCGGGTGCGGGCCCGGCGGGCGGCTGTTCGATGACGACGTGGGCGTTGGTGCCGCTCAGGCCGAACGAGGACACTCCGGCCCGGCGCGGCCGGCCGGTCTCGGGCCAGGGGGTGGCCTCGGTCAGCAGGGCGACGGCGCCCGCCGTCCAGTCGACGTTCGGGGTCGGCCGGTCGATGTGCAGGGTGCGCGGCAGTTCGCCGTGCCCCATGGCCAGCACCATCTTGATGATGCCGCCGACGCCGGCGGCGGCCTGGGTGTGCCCGATGTTCGACTTCAGCGACCCGAGCCACACCGGCCGGTCGGCCGGCCGGTCCTGGCCATAGATGGCCAGCAGCGCGTCGGCCTCGATCGGGTCGCCCAGCCGGGTGCCGGTGCCGTGCGCCTCGACGGCGTCCACGTCGGCGGCCGACAGCCGGGCGTTCGCCAGCGCGTCGCGGATCACCCGCTGCTGGGCCAGGCCGCTGGGCGCGGTCAGTCCGTTGCTCGCGCCGTCCTGGTTGATCGCCGAGCCGCGCAGTACCGCGAGTACCGGGTGGCCGTTGCGGCGGGCGTCCGAGAGACGTTCCAGGAGCAGCAGGCCCACGCCCTCTGCCATGCCGAAGCCGTCCGCCGAGGCGGCGAAGGACTTGCAACGCCCGTCCTCGGCAAGCCCGCGCTGCCGGCTGAAGCCGGTGAACGACAGCGGGGTGCCCATCACCGTGGCGCCGCCCGCCAGGGCCAGCGTGCACTCGCCCGAGCGCAGCGACTGCGCGGCGAGGTGGACCGCCACCAGTGACGAGGAGCAGGCCGTGTCCACGGTCACGGCGGGCCCCTGGAGGCCGAGCTGGTAGGCGACCCGCCCGGACAGGACGCTGGTGGAGATGCCCGCGATGAACAGGCCCTCCAGTTCCTCGGGGATGTCGCGCAGGGTGCCGCCGTAGCCCTGGTAGGAGGCGCCGGCGAAGACGCCGGTCGGGGTGCCGCGCAGGGTGGACGGGTCGATGCCGGCGCGCTCGATCGCCTCCCAAGAGGTTTCGAGCAGCAGTCGCTGCTGCGGGTCCATGGCGAGGGCCTCGCGCGGGGAGATCCCGAAGAACCCGGGGTCGAAGCGGTCCGCGTCCCTGACGAATCCGCCCGCGGCAGCGTAGCTCCGGCCGGGCCGGTCGGGGTCCGCGTCGTACAGCGTGTCGAGGTCCCAGCCCCGGTCGGACGGCAGCCCGGAGACGGCGTCGTGCCCGTCCGCGACCAGGCGCCACAGGTCCTCGGGGGTGCGGACGCCGCCGGGGTAGCGGCAGCTCATGGCGACGATCACGATGGGGTCGTCGTCGGCGGCGGGTAGCGCCGTCGGGGGCTGCCGGACGGTGGCGGGCTCCTCGGCGGCACCCAGCAGGCCGGTCTCCAGGCGTCCGGCGAGCGCGGTCGCCGACGAGTAGTCGAAGACGACGGTGACCGGGAGCCGCAGGCCGGTGACGGCGTTGAGTCGGTTGCGCATGTCCACGGCGGTCAGGGAGTCGAAGCCCAGCTCGCGGAAGGCGCGGCCGGGGGCGACCGCGTCCGGCGAGTCGTGGCCGAGGACGGCGGCCGCGTGGGTCCGGACCAGCTCGACCAGCACCCGGGTCCGCTCGGCCGCCGGGAGCGGCGCCAGTCGGTCGCGAAGCGCCGAGGGGGTCCCCCCTGCACCGGTCCCGCCGGTCTCCGGTCCGGCGGCCAGCGCGCTGCGCACCTCGGGGAGTTCCCCGATCAGCGGGCTGGGGCGCGCCGAGGTGAAGACCGTCGCGAAGCGTTCCCAGTCGATGTCGGCGACCACGACCACCGTCTCGTCGTGGTCCAGGACCTGCTGGAGCCCGGTGATCGCGACCGCGGGCGGCATGAAGAGCACGCCGTGGCCGCGCAGGGTCTCCTCCGCCAGTTCGGCCGCCATCCCGCCGGCCCCGCCCTCGGGGCTCCAGATGCCCCACACCACGGAGGTCGCGGCGAGGCCGCGGCTCCTGCGGTCCTCGGCGAGGCCGTCGAGGTAGGCGTTGGCGGCGGCGTAGGCGCCGTGGACGGCGCTGCCCCACACCCCGGAGATGGAGGAGAACAGCACGAACGCGTCGAGGGTGTCCCGGTCGAAGAGCAGGTCCAGGTTCCGGGCCCCGCCGACCTTGGCGTGCAGAGTGTCGGCGAACTCGTCCGCGTCGGTGTCGGGCAGTGGCACCAGCAGCCCGGCCCCCGCGGCGTGGAAGACGGTGCTGATCCGGTGGCCGTCCTGTTCGAGGCCGTCCTTCAACGCACGCAGGGCCTGAAGGTCGGCGACGTCGCACGAGGCCAGGGTGACCCGGGTGCCGAGCGCGGCCAGTTCCTCGGCGAGCTCCGGCGCACCCGGCGTGTCCGGGCCGCGCCGGCTGACCAGCACCAGGTGCCCGGCTCCCCGCCGGGCCAGCCAGCGCGCGATCTGGGCGCCGATCCCGCCGGTACCGCCGGTGATCAGCACGGTGCCCCCGGGCCGCCAGCTCCGCCGCGGCGCGGTGTCGCCCAGGGCGGACCGGACCAGCCGCCGGCCGTGGCAGCCGGTGACCCGGACGGCCACCTGGTCCTCGTCCCCGGCCTGGCCGGCCAGCACCCGGCACAGCCGCCCGGCGGTGTCCGGGTCCAGGACCTCCGGGAGGTCGACCAGACCGCCCCAGCGCTGCGGGAACTCCAGCGCGGCGACCCGGCCCAGGCCCCAGAGCAGGTTCTGCGCGGCGCTGACCCCGCTCCCGGTGTCCGTGCCCCCGACCGACACCGCGCCCCGGGTCGCCCACCACAGGGGCGCGCCGATCCCGGCGTCGCCGAGGGCCTGCACCAGGGCCAGGTTGAGCGCGGTGCCCAGCGGGACGGAGGGGTGTTCCGGGTGCGGGCGCTCGTCGAGGCCCAGCAGCGACAGCACTCCCGTCACCGGTCCCGGCAGCGCGTCGAGGGACGCGCGCACCCGGTCGGCCAGCACGGCGCGGTCGGCCGCCGCCTCGGTGATCCGTATGTGGACCACCGAGGCCCCGGCCTGCTCCATGGCGTGGACGGTCGCCTCCGACCGGCGTGCCCCGTCCTCGGACTGGCCGTCCGACGACAGCACGAGCCAGCTGCCGTCCAATGCGACCGCCGGGCCCTCGGGCAGGGCCCGCCAGGTCACGCGGTAGCGCCAGGAGTCGACCACCGAACGCTCGGTGCGCTCGGTGCGCCAGCCGGCGAGCGCGGGGAGCACCACGTTCAGCGGGTCCTCGGGCGCCACCCCGAGGGCGGTGGTGAACCGGTCCAGGTCACCCCCGCCCAGGGCCTCCCAGAAGTCGTCGCCCGCCGCGGACGGACCGGACGGACCGCCCGCCGCAGGGCCGGTGTCCTCCAGCCAGTACGGGCGGCGCTGGAAAGCGTAGGTGGGCAGGGAGACGCCGCCCGGCCGGTGTCCGGCGAACACCCGGTCCCAGTCGGGCAGCAGGCCGCCCACGTGGGCCTCTCCCAGGGACGTCAGGAAGCGGTCGAGGCCGCTCTCGCCGCGCCGCAGCGTGCCCACGACCACGGCGGGGCCCTGCGCGGAACCGGCGGTGTCGGCCGCGTCGGCGGTCTGCTGGACACCGAAGGTGAGCACGGGGTGCGGGCTGGACTCGACGAAGAACCGGAAGCCCTCCCCCAGCAACGCCTCCGTGGCCTGCCCGAACTCCACCGTCTCCCGCAGGTTCCGGTACCAGTACTCGGCGTCGAGGAACTTCGTATCCAGCCAGCCG
>NZ_JBITFB010000074.1:0-18209 GCF_044455625.1 Kitasatospora sp. NPDC051164
TGCCGCCCCGGTCTCCCGCGGCGACTCCGGAACTGTACGGGGACGGGCCCGCCACATGCAAATCGCCCCTGCCCGGGGTCCCGGGCAGGGGCGATTCGTTGTTCGAGCACCGTCAGGAGCGGCCCATCTCCTCGGCGATGGCAGCCGCGAAGGCGTCGATGTCAGCCTCCGTGGTGTCGAAGGAACACATCCAGCGCACCTCACCGGTGTGCTCGTTCCAGAAGTAGAAGCGGTAACGCTTCTGCAGCCGCTCGCTCACCTCGCGCGGGAGGATCGCGAACACCGCGTTCGCCTGGACCGGACGCACGACCTCAACGCCGTCGATGTTCCGGACCGCAGCCTCCAGGCGGCTGGCCATCGCGTTGGCGTGGCCGGCGTTGCGCAGGTAGAGGTCGCCGGAGAGCAGGGCCTCGAACTGGACCGACGCGAAGCGCATCTTCGAGGCCAGCTGCATCGAGGTCTTGCGGAGGTACTTGATGTTGCGGACCCGCTCGGGGTTGAGCACCACCACGACCTCGCCGAACAGCAGGCCGTTCTTCGTCCCGCCGAAGGACAGCACGTCGACGCCCACGTCGGTCGTGAAGGCGCGCAGCGGCTGGCCGAGCGAGGCGGCCGCGTTGGCCAGGCGGGAACCGTCGACATGGACGAGCATGCCCAGCTGGTGGGCGTGCTCGGTGATCGCGCGGATCTCGTCGACGGTGTAGAGGGTGCCGAGCTCGGTGCTCTGGGTGATGGAGACCGCGAGCGGCTGCGCGCGATGCTCGTCGCCATAGCCCCAGGCCTGCTGGTCGAGCAGCTCGGGGGTGAGCTTGCCGTCCGGAGTGGGAACGGTGAGCAGCTTGATGCCGCCCATCTTCTCCGGGGCGCCGCCCTCGTCCACGTGGATGTGGGCGCTCTCGGCGCAGACGACCGCGCCCCAGCGCGGGAGCAGCGACTGGAGGGCGACCACGTTGGCGCCGGTGCCGTTGAAGACGGGGTACGCCTCGGCCTTCTCGCCGAAGTGGCGGCGGAAGACGTCCTGGAGGTGGGCCGTGTAGTCGTCCTCTCCGTAGGCGACCTGGTGGCCACCGTTGGCGAGGGCGATCGCGGCGAGGACCTCCGGGTGCACGCCGGCGTAGTTGTCGCTGGCGAAGCCGCGAACGGCGGGGTCGTGCCGCCGTATCGCGTCCGTACGGGTGAGGTCGGTCATCGGGCTGTCAGCCACAGGTGCTGTCCGTTCAGTTCTGCTGCGGGGCGGTCCCACAGGCCCGCCAGGTGGTCGGCGAGGTCGGCGGTGTCGGTGAAGCCGGCGAACTTCGCCTCCGGCTTCTCGGCCCGCATTTCGGGGCTGACCAACGCCTTGATCACCAGGATCGCAGCCGCTGCGGTGGGCTCGCCGTCCGGGGAGGTGGTCTCCTTCTTGAAGGAGTCGGCCATGGCGAGGGTCCAAGCCTCGGTGGCGGCCTTGGCGGCCGCGTAGGCGGCGCCACCGGCGGTGGGCTTGTGCGCGGCCGAGGCGGAGATCATCGCGTAGCGGCCGGCGGGGCTGCGGACCAGCGCGGGCTGGAAGGCCAGCGAGGTGTGCTGGAGGGTGCGCACGACGGTGTCGTGCAGGAAGTCCCAGTCGTCCAGCCGGCTGTCGAAGAAGGTCTTGCTGCCGCGCCAGCCGCCGACGAGGTGGAAGAGGCCGTCGACGTGGCCGTGCTCGGACTCCAGGTGGTCGGCCCAGTCGTGGACCTCCTGCGGGTCGAGCAGGTCGATGACCTGGCCGCTGACCTTGGCTCCGCGCACTGCCACCCGGGTGGCGTCCAGGGCGGACTCGAGGCGCTGGGCGTCGATGTCGGCACCGATCACGGTGGCGCCGTCGGCGGCGAGGCGGCGCAGCACCGCACGGCCGGCCGGGCCGCTGGCTCCGGCGACGGCGATGACCTTGTCGGCCAGCGGGGCGTTGGAAGAGGTGGTCACGCTGCTGCTCCCTGGATGCCGTTACCGGTGATGCCGGTGGTGGAGGCGATGACGCCGCTCAGCTTCTTGTTGAGGGCCTCGTAGAACATGCTCAGCGGGAACTCGTCCGGGAGCACGGCGTCGCACAGGGCCTTGTTGAGGGCCTTGCCGTCGGTGATGTCGAGCGGGAGGGCCTCGGGGCCCTTCGCCCAGGTGGAGGCGGGGTGCGGGGTGAGGTACTGGGAGACCAGCTCGTAGGCGGCGATCCAGTGGGCCGGCTTGGGCCGGTCGATGCCGTCGCGGTACAGCTTCTCGATCTCCGCGCAGAGCCCGTTGGTGACCTGCGGGGCGCGGTCCCAGTCGATGGTGAGGCGGTTGTCCCGCCAGCGCAGCGCGTCGTGCTTGTGCAGGTAGGCGAAGAGGAGCTGGCCTCCAAGGCCGTCGTAGTTGCGCACGCGGTCGCCGCTGACCGGGAAACGGAACATGCGGTCGAAGAGGATCGCGTACTGGACGTCGCGGGCGTGCGGGTTGCCCTCGGCCTCGAGCTGCACCGCCTCCTTGAAGGTGGTGAGGTCGCAGCGGAGCTCTTCCAGGCCGTACATCCAGAACGGGCTGCGCTGCTTGATCATGAAGGGGTCGAACGGCAGGTCGCCGTGGCTGTGGGTGCGGTCGTGGACGAGGTCCCACAGGACGAAGGTCTCCTGCGCGCGCTGCTGGTCCTGGAGCAGGCCCTCGGCGTCGGCCGGGATCTCCAGGCCGAGCTGCTGGACGGCGCTGGTGGAGACGGCGCGGAAGCGGGCGGCCTCGCGGTCACAGAAGATGCCGCCCCAGGTGAAACGTTCCGGCGCCTTGCGCACGGAGACCGTCTCGGGGAAGAGCACGGCGGAGTTGGTGTCGTAGCCGGCCGTGAAGTCGGTGAAGGTGATCGGCACGAACATCGGGTTGTCGAAGCGGGTGCGCTCCAGCTCAGCCAGCCAGTCTGGCCACACGACGCGCAGCAGGACGGCTTCCAGGTTGCGGTTCGGGTTGCCGTTCTGGGTGTACATCGGGAAGACGACCAGGTGCTCCAGGCCGTCCTCGCGCTGGTCGGCGGGTTGGAAGGCGAGCAGCGAGTCCAGGAAGTCGGGCTCGCGGTAGCCGGTGTCGGCCCACTTGGCGAGGTCCGCGTCGATGGCGGCGAGGTACGCGGCGTCGTGCGGGAAGTTCGGGGCGAGCTCCTCGACGGCCGCACGGACGGTGGCGACCAGCGGGTCGACGGTGTGCCGCTGGACGGCGGCCAGGTCGATCGAGCCGTCCTTGGACTGCAGCGGGCGCAGCGCCTCGACAGCCTCCTTCAGACGCAGCCAGGCCGGGTGGCCGGCGAAGGTCGAGACCGGGGCGTCGGCCGCCGCAGCGAGCCTTGGCGAAAGATTCTGCATCGTGGACTCACTTCGACAGGAGTTATTTCAACGGGGACACCATAAGTACGAAAGGTTCTCCCGTTCAAGGGGGTCCGGACCGGCAAAGCTGCGGCGAGCCGCCCCTCAGGCCCGAAAACCTGCGCCGAGAGGCCCGATGTCCGGCATGTGGACGGTGATCTGGATGTTCTGGACAGATGCGCAGGTCTGATGCGAACCTCCCGGCATGCTCCCGGCGGTGATCACGGTGCCCGTAGGCCACGACAGCCCGTTCCGCGCGTCCTCCCGCCGCCACGCCTGCCTCTGCTGTCGCTGCCGCGCGCGCGGTCTCTGCTGTCGCTGTCGCCGCTGTTGTTGATCCGGCCACCGGCCGCTGTCGACCCGGCTGCTGTCGATCCGGCCCGGGGGGACCGCGGACGTGGGCCCGTACGCCGACCATGCCGTGTGTGTTCCGGCGCCGCCACCGGGGGGAAGTGACCCGCCGGGACCCGGCCCGCCCCGCCGCGCCCCCTCTGTCCCAACCCACCTGTCACTCCCGACCCGTCCCAACCGACCCGGTCACTCCCGACCTGTCACTCCCGGTCCTTCCTCTGGAGCCCCGCCATGACCCTCCGCAAGCCGTCCGCCGCACTGTCCCTCGCCGCGCTGGTCGCCGCCGCGGCCACGCTGAGCGCATGCGCCCCGCAGGACTCGACGTCCGACGCCGCCTCCGGCGCGGCCGGCACGGCGGCGGGCTGCGCACCGGGGGCGCTGGCGACGCGTACGGCCGGGACGCTGACCGTCGGCACCGACAAGCCCGCGTACGACCCCTGGTTCTCCGAGGACAAGCCGGAGAACGGCAAGGGCTTCGAGTCGGCCGTGGCCTACGCGGTGGCGGAGAAGCTGGGCTACCCGAAGGACAAGGTCAGCTGGGTGGTCGCGCCGTTCGGCAAGGCGACCGCGCCGGGCGCCAAGGACTTCGACTTCGACATCAACCAGGTGTCGATCAGCGACGAGCGCAAGCAGGCGGTGGACTTCTCCTCCGGCTACTACGACGTGCGCCAGGCCGTCATCGCGCTGAAGAACTCCAAGGTGGCGGGTGCGAAGAGCATCGCCGACCTCAAGGGCGCCAAGCTCGGCGCACAGGTCGGCACCACCAGCCTGGACACCATCACCGGCGTCATCAAGCCGAGCAGCCAGCCGGCCGTCTTCGACTCCAACGACCTGGCCAAGGCCGCGCTGAGGAACGGGCAGATCGAGGCCCTGGTGGTGGACCTGCCGACCGCCTTCTACATCACCGGTGCCGAGGTGCCGGAGGCCCAGGTGGTGGGCCAGTTCGAGACGGCCTCACAGGGCGAGCAGTTCGGCCTGGTGCTGGACAAGGGCTCCAAGCTGACCGGCTGCGTGTCGCAGGCGGTGGACGCGCTGCGCTCCGACGGCACGCTGGCGAAGCTGGAGAAGCAGTGGCTCTCCGACGCCGTCTCGGCGCCGGTGCTGAAGTGAGCGCAGACACGAGCCCCGGCGTGGGCGGGGACGCGACGGCAACCGGAGCCGCGGCACTCGCGAAGCGCGTGGAAGAAGGGGACGACGGCTACCGCCCGTCCGAGCGGCGCCTCGCGCACGAGGCGTACCGGCGCGCCCGGGCCCGCCGCTCGGCGCTGATCGCCGCCTCGTCGACCCTGGCGACGGCGGCAGTGCTCTACCTGCTGATCGTCAACTCCCCCGGCTGGGAGGTGACTCGGCGAACCTTCTTCAACCTCGGATACGCCCGACAGGCGCTGCCCGAGGTACTGAAGGGGCTGCGGGTGAACCTTGAGCTGATGCTCGGCTGCGGGGTACTGATCCTGGTGTTCGGCCTGTTGCTCGCGGTACTGCGGACGCTGCGCGGGCCGGTGTTCCTGCCGGTGCGGCTGCTTGCCACCGCGTACGTGGACTTCTTCCTCGGGCTGCCGATGATCATCTGCCTGCTGGTGATGATCACCGGGGTGCCGGCGCTGCGGCTGACCGGGGTGACCACCGATCCGCTCCTGCTGGGCGGGGCGGCGCTGGTCCTGACGTACTCGGCGTACGTATCGGAGGTGTTCCGCTCCGGCATCGAGTCGGTGCACCCGAGCCAGCGGGCCGCGGCGCGGTCACTGGGACTGACCAACGCGCAGGCCATGCGGTACGTCGTGCTGCCGCAGGCGGTCCGCCGGGTGGTTCCGCCACTGCTCAACAACCTGGTGAGCCTTCAGAAGGACACCGGGCTGGTCTCGATCGGCGGTGCGATCGACGCGGTGTACGCGGCGAAGATCATCGCGTCCCGGTCCTTCAACTTCACGCCGTACCTACTCGCGGGGCTGGTGTTCATCGTGCTGACCATTCCGCTGACCCGGTTCGCCGACTGGCTGACCGCGCGGATGAACCGTCGGCAGCTGCAGGGAGGTGCGGTGTGACGGCGGAAGTGCTCCGGCTGGAATCGGTGCGCAAGACCTTCGGCACCCAGGTGGTGCTGCGCGACGTGGACCTCGCCGTGCCCGAGCACTCGGTGACGGCGCTGATAGGGGCCTCCGGCTCCGGGAAGTCCACGCTGATGCGGTGCGTCAACCTGCTGGAGGGCATCGACGACGGCGCGATCTTCCTGGACGGCGAGGAGATCACCGATCCGCGCGCGGACGAGGACGCCGTCCGGCGCCGGATCGGGGTGGTGTTCCAGTCGTACAACCTGTTCCCGCACATGACCGTGCTGGAGAACATCACCCTCGCGCCGCGCCGGGTGCACGGGGTCGCGCGGGCCGAGGCGGAGGCGCGGGCGCGCGAGCTGCTCGACCGGCTCGGGCTGGCAGCCAAGGCGCAGGAGTACCCGGACCGGCTCTCCGGCGGGCAGCAGCAGCGCGTCGCCATCGTGCGGGCGCTGGCCACCGGACCCCGGCTGCTGCTCCTGGACGAGATCACCGCGGCGCTGGACCCGGTGCTGGTCGGGGAGGTGCTCTCGGTGGTGCGGGACCTCAAGGAACAGGGGATGACGATGGTCCTCTCCACGCACGAGATGGGATTCGCGCGCGAGGTCGCCGACCGGGTCTGCTTCCTGGACGACGGGGTGGTACTCGAACAGGGGCCGCCGGAGCAGGTCTTCGGCGATCCGCGGGAGGAGCGGACCCGGCAGTTCCTCAGCCGGGTGGTCGCCTCGGGGCGGCTCCAGGGCTGAGCCCGGGCGGCGGGCGACCGGTGTGCAGCCAGGGCATTCACCACGACGGGCACCACTGTGCGCCCCCGTACGCGCCCTGTCCGCGCCCGGTCGGCAGCGGTGATCGTGGGGTGGACGACCGTCGCCGCGCACGGGTCGGCGCACAGGTGAACAGATGGACGGGCGAACAGATGACGGGCGACAGCTGACAGCTTTCATCATCTGTTCGCTGACCGCTGTTCGTTGTTCGCCGCCCCCGTCGCCCACCGCCCCGGGAGGCCGCCGTTGCACGGACCCATCCTGGTCAACTGGCTCCTCGCCCTCCTCACCGCAGCGGCCGGCGCCTCCTGCCTGGTCCGCCTGCGACGCTCCCCCTGCGCCCAGGGCGTCCCGGGTGCCCCAGGCGCCGCGTCCGCCGCACACCGCCCACTCGCCCGGGAGTCCGACGCCGCCGAGGCCCTGATGGGGCTCGGCATGGCCGCGATGGCCGTCACCGGCGCCGCCGTCCCGGCCGCCGTCTGGGCCGCGCTGTTCGGCGCCCCCGCCGCCGCCTTCCTGCTCGCCGCCGTCCACGCCCCCGCCGGCCGGGCCCACCGGCTGCACCACGCGGTCGGCGCGATCGCCATGACGTACATGGCCGTCGCGATGGCGGTGTCCCCCGGCCACCAGCACCACCACGCGGGCGGCCTGGGCGTCCCGCTGCTGACCGGCGTCCTCCTCCTCTACTTCGGCGGGTACACCGTCTGGGCCGGCAGCCGCCTGCTGCGCACCCCGGCCGGCACCCTCGCGGTCGGCACCGCCGGGCTGCCGCAGGCCTGCCGGCTCACCATGGGCATCGGCATGTTCGCCATGCTGCTGACCATGTGACGCCCCCGTTCGCACACCAAGCCCCGGTCGCGCGCGTGGCGTTGGTCACTGGCCGGTCGAAAGCCGTTCCACCGGGCGTCGCCAGCGCATAGGTTGGCGGGGAGCGCGCTGTCGCGTTCCGTGCGTACTCGGGGAGCCCACGCGATGCCTGCCCTGATCGGCCTGCTGCTGCTCGGACTGCTGCTCTCGACCGTCGCGCCCCGGCTGCTGGCCCGGGCCCGCTGGGCGGAGCGCGAACCGGTGCTGGCACTGCTGGTGTGGCAGTGCCTCGTGGTGGCGGTGCTGCTGTCCTGCGCGCTGGGCCTGCTGCTGGCCGCCTCCGCCGCCCTGCCGGAGCTGCGCGCGCTCGTGTTCTCGGGCGCACCGCACGGCGTGGAGGCCGCGTACGGCCTGCAGGACGCCGAGGGCTGGGGTCGGTTGTGCGCCGCGGTCCTGGCGGCCGGTGGGGTCCAGACGGTGCTGGCGCTCACCCGCGAGGTCCGTACGGCGAAGGCGCTGCGCGACCGCCGGCACGCCCAACTGACGACCCGGGCGCCGGAGTTGCCCGAGTCGATCGAGGCCACTCGGAGCCGTCGTGAGCGGCTGGTGGTGCTGGAGAACGTCCGCCCGGAGGCGTGGTCGCTACCGGGCCCGGACTCCCGCCTGGTGGTCACCACCGGCGCCCTCCAGCAGCTGACCGACCGGGAGCTGGCGGCCGTGCTGAGCCATGAGCGCGGCCACGTCCGGGCCCGGCACCACTGGCTGCAGCAGTTCGCGCAGGCGCTCGCCTCCGGCTTCCCCGGCGTCGGCGTGTTCAGCGCCTTCCGAGACCAGGTCGCGGAGTTGGTCGAGCTGGCGGCCGACGACCGCGCCGCACGGCGGCACGGCCGGCACACCACCGCCCTCGCCCTGGCCGAACTCAACCTGGACCGAGGGGTGTTCGGCTCCTGCCCGCCCGGCCTGGCGCAGTCCCCGAAGCGGGTGGACCGGCTGCTCGCGGGCCGCCCGCGGCTCTCCGTCTCGCACCGGCTGCGGCTCACCGCCGCGGCTCTCGCCGCACCCGCCGCGGTCGTCCTGCTGGCCGTCGCCCCGGGGCTGCACTCGCTCCTCTGAGCCAACCCGGGCCGGGCGGAAGGAATGTGACGCAAAGTCAGCCAAGCGCGGCCAGGTCAGGCCGACGGGACTTCGCCGGCGTTGCCGAGCTCGCCGCCGAGGGTCAGCTCCAGCACCTCGCGGTGGAGCGGCCTGGCCTGCTCGTAGCGCTCCCGGCCGGCCTCGGTGAGGGTGAGCACGATGCCCCGCCGGTCGCTCTCGCACATCGCCCGGGTGACCAGTCCAGCCTTCTCCAGGCGGGCGATCAGCCGGGAGAGGGCGCTCTGGCTGAGGTGGACGGTGGGCGCCAGCTCGCTCACCCGTAGCGCGTGACCGTCACCGGCGTCGCAGCCCTCGACGAGGCGCTCCAGCACCTCGAACTCGCTCATGCCCAGCCCGAACCGGTCGCCCAGCTCGCGGTCGAGCAAGCAGGCGGCCGCAGCGTGCCGGGCCAGCAGCTCGCGCCACTGCGCAACGAGACCGGCCTCCGCCGGGGAGTCGAGTTCAGCCACGCCGCCACCCTAGCACCTGCATCGTCAATTATTGCATTCACATCTAATTCATTTGCATTGAATGCACGTGCATGTACTGTCCTCCCCATGACCACCGCGACCGTCACGTCACCCGACGCCCCGTCAACCAACGGACCGCACTGGACACCCCGCCTCTGGGGCACCCTGATCGTGCTCTGTGCCGCCATGTTCCTGGACGCCCTGGACGTCTCGATGGTGGGCGTCGCCCTTCCGTCCATCGGCTCCGAGCTGCACCTGTCCACCTCCACCCTGCAGTGGGTGGTCTCCGGCTACGTGCTCGGCTACGGCGGCCTACTACTGCTCGGCGGCCGCGCCGCCGACCTGCTCGGCCGTCGCCGGGTCTTCCTGGTCGCCCTGGCCGTCTTCGCCGCCGCCTCACTGCTCGGCGGCTTGGTCGACAACGGCGGCCTGCTGATCGCGGCCCGCTTCCTCAAGGGCGTCAGCGCCGCCTTCACCGCCCCGGCCGGCCTGTCGATCATCACCACCACCTTCGCCGAGGGCCCGGCCCGCAACCGCGCGCTGTCGATCTACACCACCTGCGGCGCCAGCGGCTTCTCGCTCGGCCTGGTGCTGAGCGGTCTGCTCACCTCGGTCGGCTGGCGCTGGACCTTCCTGATGCCCGTCCCGGTCGCGCTGCTCGCCCTGGTCTTCGCGATCCGCCTGCTCCCCCGCCCGGTCGAGGAGCCCGCCAAGGGCGGCTACGACGTACTGGGCGCGATCACCGGAACCGCCACCGTGCTGCTGCTGGTCTTCACCGTCACCGAGGCGCAGGGCGCCGGCTGGCTGAGCCTGCGCACGCTCGGTTCGATGGTCGTGGTCGCCGCGCTGGCCGCCGCCTTCCTGCTGGTCGAGAGCCGCACCGCCCACCCGTTGGTCCGGCTCGGCATCTTCCGCAACGGTTCGGTCGCCAGGGCCAACCTGGTCGCCTTCGCGATGACCGGCGCGTACGGCGGCTTCCAGTTCGTGGTCACCCTCTACCTGCAGCACCTGCTCGGCTGGTCGGCTCTGCAGATGGCCCTCGGACTGCTGCCGGCCGGTGCGTTCATCGCCCTCTCGGCGCCGTTCATGGGTCCGATCGTGGACCGCTTCGGCACCGGGCGGCTGCTGCCGATCGGCCTGCTCGCCCTGGTCGGCGCCTTCGCCCTCTTCCTGCGGCTGGACGAGCACAGTTCCTACGTCGCCCTAGTGCTGCCCTCGATGCTGCTGCTCGGCGTGGGCTTCGCGCTCGCCTTCCCCTCGGTGAACATCGCCGCCACCGACGGCGTGGCCGACGAGGAGCAGGGCCTGGCCTCGGGTCTGGTGAACACCGCGATCCAGGTCGGCACCGCGGTGGTGCTGGCCGGGGCGACCGCGATGATCACGGCCGGCAGCGCGGGCGGGGACAGCCCGCAGGCCCAACTTGACGGCTACCGCCCGGCGTTGGTGTTCGTCACCGCGGTCGCACTGGTCGGGCTGGTGGTCGCGACGGTCGGAGCGCTGGTGGACCGACGCCGCGCCGCGATCCCTTCGCCGGTGCCCGACTATGATTACCCGTCAGCGGGTCCGACAGCAGCCCGGACCGGAGCCCTCACCGAGTACTGAGCACTGAGTGCCGAGCACCGAGTACCAAGTGCCGAGTACTGGGCACTGACCCCATGGGCCCCGCCCGCGGCCGACTCCAGGCCCTCGGGCAATGGCGCCGGCTCCACCAAACCCCCGTGTTGGTGGAGCCGGCCGTCTTCGTACCGGCCGCCGGGGGCACCCGTCGGGGCACGGTGCGGGGCGGCTGTCGGCTTCGCAAGTATATTGGCCCGGAGCCAACGAACGTTCGGAGCAGACACGATGGCACCTCGCGGTGATTCGGTCAATGAGGAGATGCGGCAGCGCTCCCGCCGACGCATCATGCGGGCCACCGTCGAGCTGGTTGACCAGCGTGGTTACGCGGGCACCACACTGACCGATATCGCCGAGCGGGCCGGGCTCGCCCGCGGGCTGCTCTCCTACTACTTCGACGGCAAACGGTTGCTGATGCAGGCCGCGACGCACCGGATGATGCACCAGTCGCTGTCCGGTGCGCTGGCGGAACTGGCGCCCGGCTCCTCCCCCGAGGCCCGGCTGGCCCGCGCCATCGACGCCGTCCTCGGGCTGGCGATGGACCACCCCCGGGTGATGCGCTCGCACCTGGCACTGATCCTCGACCCGGACACCGGCGCCTTCATCCAGGACCCGGAGCAGCAACAACTCGGCGCCATCCTGCAGGGACTACTCCGCGACTGGGGCGCGCCGGACCCGATCGCCGAGCACGCGGTGCTGCGCAGCGCGCTGATGGGCGGCTGCATCGGGGTGCTGCTGCCGGGCGCCGAGATCCCGCTGGCCCCGATCCGGGCCGACCTCTTCCGCCGCTACGACCTGGCCTGGCACCTCGGCTGCCCACCCCAGGCCGACCCGCCGCAGACCGACTCACCGCAGATCGACCGACCGAAGACCGACTCACCGCAGACCGATCCGCCGGAACACGAAAGGCCGCCGGCCCGCGGTTGACGGCGGGTGGGCGGCCTATCGGTCGCGACCCGCTGCCGTCCGGGATCCGCAAGGAAAGGTCCTCACGGATCCCGGACGGCAGCGGCTCAGCGCTCCTTCAGGATCGAGGCGAGCAGGTCTATGGTGCGCTCCGGCGTGAGGCTGTCCACGCAGAGCCGCTCCATGACCTGGATGTACGCGTCGACGTCGTCCCGCTTGTCCAGGTACAGCGCGCTGGTGAGCTGCTCCAGGTAGACCACGTCCGCGAGGTCCTGCTCCGGGAAGCGCAGGATCGTGAACGCCCCGGACTCGCCCGCGTGCGCGCCAAAACGGAACGGCATGACCTGGATCACCACGTTGGTCTGCTCGGCGACGTCGATCAGGTACTGCACCTGACCGCGCATCACCTTCGGCCCGCCGACCGGCCGGCGCAGCGCGGCCTCGTCGATGACCGCCCACAGGCGCGGGCTGGCGCCCTCCGCCAGCAGCTTCTGGCGGCGCAGGCGGAGGCTGACCCGCCGTTCGACCTCCTCCTCGCTGATGACCGGCCGACTCTGGCCGAAAACCGCCCGTGCGTACTCCTCGGACTGCAGCAGCCCGGGGATGAACTGCACCTCGTAGGTGCGGATCAGCTGGGCGGCCTCCTCCAGTCCGACGTAGGTCTGGAACCAGCCCGGCAGCACGTCGTTGAAGCTGTGCCACCAGCCGGACTTGTTGGCCTCGCGGACCAGGCCGAGCAGGGCTTCCCGCTCCATGCCGTCGTCGACGCCGTACAGGCTGAGCAGGTCGGCGACGTCGCGCTCCTTGAAGCTGACGCGACCGAGTTCCATGCGGCTGATCTTGGACTCGGAGGCTCGGATCGCGTAGCCCGCGTCTTCGCGGGTGATGCCGCGCGCCTCACGCAGGCGACGCAGCTGCGAGCCGAGGAGGATCCGGCGGACCATCGAGCCGCCGCCCGGCTGAACTGTGGTCATGCGGTCGAAACCTCCACCTAGGGCAAACAGCGCACAGTCTGCCATCAGTTGAGCGCTCACGGTGCCGATACTGACGGATGTTCCTATCAGTTCTGCACTCCGCACACCAGGATGCACGTGCATCCGGCGCTTGCATATGCCAATAGTGCGACTGCACGTGAATCGACTCTTGCATCTGCAGTGAGCGCACACCACCATGGTGCACGTGCACCTGCACATCCCTGGCAATCCCGCGGGCTCCGCGTCGACCCCACGCGCGACTCCGTGCACCGGCCCGACGGCGTCCCCCCGCGCCATCGGGCGTTCGAGTGCGCGCGCGTCTGGTCGAGGGGGCGGCCGAGCGGCCGAGCGAGTCGGAGGTGACCGGCATGACCCCGGCGGGTCCAGCCGTGTCCGCCCCCTTATGGGAGGAGCTCTTCATGAGCACCGGTACGGCTTTGGCGGTTGACCCCCATGTGGTCACCTGTACGCTCGCTCCTCGCTTCGAAGCCGTCAGAACCGCGCGCGACTTCGCCCGGACCACGCTCCGGCGCTGGAGCCTGCCGGAGCTGTTCGACGACGTCGCGCTGGTGGCCTCGGAACTCGTGACCAACGCGCTCCGGCATGCGATCGGCGCACGGCCCGACCCTGCGGGCGGCGCCCAGGGCGAGTACGACTTTCCCACACGGGCGACCCCGGACGGGCGGCTGCCGATCCGAATAAGCCTGGTGCACCGCGCACCCCAGGTGGTCTGCGCGGTGAGCGACCCGAGCAGCATCGGCCCGGTGGCCAGGGAAGCGGACTTCGTCGCCGAATCCGGCCGCGGGTTGCACCTGGTGGAGTCCTTCAGCCGCTCCTGGGGCTGGCACCCGCTGGGCAGCGGCAAGGTGGTCTGGGCCATGTTCGAGGCGGAGCCGGCGGGCGGCGCGCTCGACGGACACCCGGAGATCGGCGGGCACGCGGAGATCGGTGCACGCTCGGCGCTCGACGCGCTCGGCGGACCGGTCGACGTCGGTGGACGGCACCGGCGCTCGGCCTAGCGCCGAGCGGCGCGTGGCCGGTCGAACAGCGGGCCGAGGGCCCGCTCCCATGCCAGCTCGGACGGTAGGCAGGGCGTCAGGCAGGGCGTCAGGCAGGATGTCCGGCAGGATGTCCGGCAGGACGTCGGGTACGGCAGCCGGCCGAGTGGGCCGGTCGAGGGAAGCCCCGGGAGGACCACGCCCCGGGCCCTTCCGCCAGGCCCCGTCGGCGGTTCGCCCCGGCCGGTGGCCGGGAAGGCAGCAGCGGAAAAGACGGCAGGAAAGTCAAAGGCCGTCGTGGTGTCGGCACCCACGACGGCCCCCCGATGGTGAAGCACGGCAGCCGGTCAGACCGCCAGGTGGTCGAACTCCCCGTCCTTGGCCCCCAACAACAGGGCGGCGATCTCGGCCCGGGTGTAGATGAGCGCCGGACCGTCCGGGAAGCGCGAGTTGCGCATCGCCACATCACCGCCCGGCAGGGCCGCGAACTCGACGCAGTTGCCCTGGGAGTTGCTGTGCCGGCTCTTCTGCCAGACCACCCCCGTGAGATCGGCCGCGGCCATCCCGTTGTGGGTGTCGTACGAGCCGTGCGTGTCCTGCGAGTCGTGCGAGTCGTGCATAGAAATCTCCCGAAGAGCTCCGGAGTTGTCGTCCAGCGCGGCGCCCCCGGCACCGCCGAACGAACGGACCGGCCCCGTACCGGCCCGGCACAACGCCTCACTTGACGCGATGATAGCTGCAGTGCACGTGCATCAGCACGGGACGTTGCAGGTGCACGAGGCCTTTTACCCGCGGCCCCGAACTCTTCACGGGGTCTCCCCTGACGGTACGTAAACGGACATAGTCGACTGAATCACCGGAGCCGCGATAACCCGCCGTGAGCGGCTCCCCGCTGAATGTTGATCTTCGAATGCCGGGAGTCGCGCCGCCGTGACCCTCCGTCAGACGACCTCCGGACTGTGAGACATCTCACGCACCACAGTCGCAACGCCGCACCACGTGGGGCACGTCAAAGCAATGGCCCGTGCTCGCACGGGGTTGGGTGAGGAATGTCCGGATTATGGGCAAACCGCCCGGACCGGCACGGCGGACACACCGGGTCCGCACCGCGACCGCGCCAAACCCGTACGGCAGCCGACTGCAGGCCGGACGGGCCGATGTCCTACGATCTCCGGCATGAGCACCGCAGCCATTCCGGGCGCGCCACTGCCCGTCCGCACTCCAGGCTCCCGTGCGCGGGGGCGCCACCGTCGTCCCGAGCGCCCCGCGATCCCGGCCAACGCGCCGGCCCTGGTGCTCGCCGTGCCCGCGACCGCCGGGCCCGAGTCCCGCTCGGTCGTCGAGGAGCTGCTCTCCATCGTCCGCAGCGAGCAGAACGGCGTCCAGGCCGCGGTCGGCTACCTCCCCGGCGACTACGCCGAGGGCGCCGGCGGCGAGGACCGCACCGTCGCCGAGCTCCTGGCCATGGCCGCCGAGGCCGGGCTGCCGACGCCCGTCCTGGTGCCACTGGTGCCCGGTCCGCACGGTTTCCTGGCCGAACTCCACGCGCTCGCCGCCGAGTACGGCGCGCCGGTCACCGACGCGCTGGGCCCGCACCCGCTGCTCGCCGAGGCCGTGCACGTGCGACTCTCCGAGGCGGGGCTGGCCCGAGCCGACCGGGCCCGGCTGTTCGCCATCGCGACCGCCGCGGACGGCGTGGTCCTGACCACCGTCGGCGGCGAGGACGCCGCCGCCGCAGCCGGCATCACCGGCGTACTGCTGGCCGCCCGACTGGCCGTCCCGGTCGTCGCCGCCGCGCTCGACGTGCCCGGCTCGGTGGCCGCGGCCGTCAACCACCTCAAGGAGACCGGCTCGCAGCGCCCGGCGCTGGCCCCGCTGGTGATCGGGCCGGAGGCCGACTCCGAGCTGCTCGCCACGGCCGCCGAGGAGACCGGCTGCCCGTCGGCGGCGCCGCTGGGCGCGTACCCGACCGTCGGCCAGCTGATCGCCTCCACCTACCTGGCCGCGCTGCCCACGCCGTCCCCGGAGGAGCTGGCGCAGGCCGAGGCGGACGCGGCGGCCGCCGCCGAGGCCGAGGGGGTCGTGGAGGGCGCCCGGCGCGCTCACGCGGCCGCCGAGGCGCCTGCCGGACAGTAAGGACACCACGCGCCGGTCGGCGCGCACACAGGGCCCGGAACGGCTTGCGTTCCGGGCCCTTCGCTTTGCCTCTCTCGTTGCCTCTCCTGCTGCCCCTCCTGCTGCTTTCCTGTGCCGTACGGGAGTTACAGGAGTTAAGCGAGCAATGAAGGGAATGTCCGTTCTGGCGCCATTTGCAAGGAAATGGTGAGCGCACTCTCCGGCGCTCGAATCCGCGGCCACTCCCCCGGCTCGGACAGCGCGCCGCTTCGCGCTTCAATACACCGTCACGTCACTCCTGAGGCGAAGACAGTTGTGGGCATCCGCAACGACATTGCCGAAAAGCGATCATTTACGATCATGATTACCTGACATTTTGGCAGTTCCCACTAAACCGTGATGCGCGTCACAGCTATTTGCAGTTTGAACTTAAGTCTGCTTAACGTGCTCCCCGTTCGTGGCCACACGGACCCAGTTCATCCGCAACGCCGAGTCCTGCCGTCGGATGTCCTGGAAGCGCGAAAACGCACCACGGCAGGAGCGGGGGACCCACAGGTAAGTCGCCCCGGACCGTTCCCCGGAACGTCCAGGGCTAGGGGTGAAGCCGCGCTCACGCGCGGCCGGGCAACTCCAGCCCGAATCCGACAGCTCACCTCGCAGGCGTGGGAGAGGACCGCGTCTTCATGCTGCCCACCAACGGCACCCGTCTGTCCAGCCGCACCCGCCGCGTGATCGCCGCCATCGGCGTCGCGGGCGTCGGCCTCACCGTCCCGTGCCTCGTCTCCGGCACCGCCTCCGCGGCCTCCGTCGCCACCTGGGACAAGGTCGCCCAGTGCGAGAGCACCGGCAACTGGAGCATCAACACCGGCAACGGCTTCTACGGCGGCCTCCAGTTCACCCAGAGCACCTGGTCCGCCTTCGGTGGCACCGCCTACGCCGCGCGCGCCGACCTGGCCACCAAGGACCAGCAGATCGCCGTCGCCGAGAAGGTCCTCGCCTCGCAGGGCCCCGGCGCCTGGCCGGTGTGCTCGGTCCAGGCCGGCCTCACCAAGGGGGGCGCCCCGGCGTCTGTCGACACCTCGACCGCCGCCAAGCCCGCCGCGCCCGCCGCCCCGGTCGCCAAGCCCGCCGCCAAGCCGGCGCAGACCCAGGCCCCGGCCGCCAAGCCGGCCGCGCCCGCCCAGGACGCTGCCCAGGCCGCCACCAACTCTGCCACCGGCAACTGGACCCAGAAGCACCAGCAGCAGGCCCAGAGCGGCGACTACACCGTGGTCGAGGGCGACTGGCTGTCCTCGATCGCCGACAAGCACAACGTCCAGGGCGGCTGGCAGCGGCTGTACGACCTCAACCGCGGCACCCTGACCGACGGTCCGAACACCATCTACCCGGGCCAGCACCTGTCCTTCGGCGACGGCGGCCAGTCCCAGCAGTCGGCCTCCACCGACCAGTCCGCCTCCTCGGACAAGTCCGGCTCGGACTTCACCTGGTTCAACCGCTCGCAGAAGTCCGGTCAGTCCGCGAACGGCGGTGCCGTGAACGCCAAGCCGGCGGCCCAGACCCAGACCCCGGCCGCCAAGCCGGCCGCCCAGGCGCAGACCCAGGCCCCGGCCCAGACCGCCACCGGCAGCATGGCCGCCGCGGTCGCCTTCGCCGAGTCCAAGGTCGGCCAGGCCTACGTCTACGGCGGCACCGGCAACGGCGGCTGGGACTGCTCCGGCCTGACCCAGGCCGCGCTGCGCGCCGCGGGCATCTCCGTCCCGCGCGTCGCCGCCGACCAGGCCGCCGCCAGCACCCACGTCTCGCTGGACAGCCTGCAGCCGGGCGACCTGCTGTTCTGGTCCAACAACGGCCAGGACTCGGGCGTCTACCACGTCGCGATCTATGTCGGCGGCGGCAAGTACGTCGAGGCCGCCAACCCGAGCTCGGGCGTGCGCGAGCAGACCGTCGCCAACTGGGCCCCGGACTTCGCCGGCCGGGTCTGAGTACGGCGAACGGCTGACAGCCGACAGCTGACGGATTTCGACTGCCGGACAACAAATAACAGATAACAGATTTCAACATCTGTCAGCTGTCAGTCGTCCTCCGAACGCTGACCACCCGCCACCCCCGGGGAGAGTCTGGTCGCTCCTCCCCGGGGGTTCCGGCGTATACCCGTGGTGAAACGCCGCCCCAACGGGCAAGCTGCTGCTCCGCACCCGAGGAGGAGTCACATGGCCCAGGTCACCGTCACCATCGACGCGAACCTCGCGATCGACGCGATGATGCTCTCCGGTACCACGAACCCGCAGGACGCCGTCGAACTGGTCCTGCGCGACTATCTGGCCCGCGGCCGCCGCACCGAGACCCGTACCGGCGACGCGGCCGACGGCCGGCGCCTCACCGCCGACCGTCCCACCACCCAGGAGGGCTGACCCGGCGCACGCCGAAGGGCCCCGGAGAGCAACCTTGAGTTCCAGGGATCGTTGCAACACCCCGGCTGGGGAGTGCAATGACCTTCGAGATCCGCGAGGACCGGACGGGGCAGGGCCGTCGCAAGCTGACGCGTGAGCGGGAGGAATACTTCCGGCTCGTGAAGCAGGGTGCCAGCTATGCGGAAGCCGCCCGTGCGGTCGGCATCAACCTCCGCACGGGCAAGCGATGGCGCAACGGCCGGAACGCCTCCGGTCAGAACAGGGCGGCAGCACCGG
>NZ_JBITFB010000075.1:0-17885 GCF_044455625.1 Kitasatospora sp. NPDC051164
CGTGGGTGTGTGGTGGTGGATCAGCTACGACGAAGCGCACCCGCCCGCTCCCCGGCCCGAACAGGTTCGCTTCACCGCGGACGGCTTCCGCCAGCACAGCGAGCAGGCTCTCCAGGCCACGGTCGGCACCCTGAGCCCCGGCCTGGCGCTGACCGATACGGGCTACTCCGTCAAGCGGCACCAGCCGCGTCCCAACGGTGGGCTGAGCAGGCTGTTCTTCGTCGACCGCCGGCTCACCGCCGTCTAGGCGTCACGCCGTCCGGTCAGGAACAGCGCGAGTGCGAGCGCGACGACCGCGTAGGCCGCGCACACCAGGATCGATACCGTCGGCGAGAAGGTGTCCACCTGCGGGCGGATCGACACGGCGCTGGTGGCGGCCCGCTGCAGGCCGAATCGCATGAGGTCGTGACGCAGGTTCGGCGGGAGGTGGTCCAGCACCTGGGGCAGGAGGAAGACCAGGGTGAACAGCACGGCGATCGCACCGGCGGTGGACCGCATGATCGCGCCCAGCGAGGCGGCCAGCACCGTGACGATCACCAGGTAGAACACCGCGTAGGCGACGGCCCGCAGGACGCCCGGATCGCCCAGCGAGACCCCGCCGTGGCCGTTGGCCATGACCCCCTGGCTCACCAGGAAGGTCACTCCGAGGATGGCCGTGCCCGCGACCACGGCGAGCGCGGCGGTGACGACGACCTTGGCGAGCAGCACCTTCCGGCGCTGCGGCGTCGTGGAGAACGTCGTCCGGATCAGCCCGGTGGAGTACTCCGAGCTGACCACCAGGACCCCCAGCACACCGATGACCAGCTGCGCGAAGATCGCACCGAACAGCGGTGCCGCCACCGGGTCGAAGGCCGAGCGGTCGCGCGCGTTCATCGTCGGCCAGTTCTCGGCGGTCGTGGTGGCGACCGAGAGAGCCACGACGATGACCAGTGCGGCGGCCGCGCCCAGAGACAGGTACGTCGACCGCACCGACCGCAGCTTGATCCATTCGGCGCCGAGCAGCTCGGTTCCCATCACGCCGGTTCCCGTCCCATCGCTTCCCATCACACACCGCCCTGGTATTCGACAGCGTCCCTCGTCAGATCCATGAAGACCTCCTCCAGCGATGCCTGCCGGGCCGCCAGCTCGTGCACCGGCAGCCCGTTGCGCGCGGCCAGGTCGCCGATGTCCTCGACCGTCAGCCCGGTGACCACCAGCGTCTGCGCGCCCTCGTGCTCGACGGTCGCGCCCCGCTCCCGGAGCACCCCGGCCAGCGCGCTGCGGGCGGGCGAGCGGACGTGCACCTGGCTGGTGCCGTGCTCGCGCAGGAACTCCTCGACGCCCATGTCGGCGATCAGCCGGCCCCGGCCGATCATGACGAGGTGATCGGCGGTCAGCGCCATCTCGGACATCAGGTGACTGGAGACCACGACGGTGCGGCCCTCGGCCGACAGGGACTTCATCAGGTGCCGGATCCACAGAATGCCTTCGGGATCCAGCCCGTTGACCGGCTCGTCGAACAGGACGACGGGCGGATCGCCGAGCAGCGCACCGGCGATGCCGAGCCGCTGCCGCATGCCCAGCGAGAACCCGCCGGCCCGCTTGTGGGCGACCTGCCCGAGGCCCACTTGTTCCAGTACCTCGTCCACCCGCCGCCGGGGGATGCGGCTGGCCACTGCCAGTGCCGTCAGGTGCGCCCGCGCCGAGCGGCCCGGGTGGACGGCGCCGGCGTCGAGCAGCGCGCCGACGTGGTGCAGCGGGTGGTGGAGTGTCCGGTAGGGCCGCCCGTCGATGAGGGCCGTGCCGCGGTCCGGCGTCTCGAGGCCGAGGATCGCGCGCAGCGTGGTGGACTTGCCCGAGCCGTTCGGCCCGAGGAAGCCGGTGACGCGGCCGGGCCGGACCGTGAACGTGAGGCCGTCGACCGCGGTGATCCTGGCGAACCTCTTGGTGAGTTCGGTGACTTCGATCATCATGTCTCCCTTCGGCGTTCAAGAGGCGTCCAAGGTGCCAGCCGGGCCCGGGGGTCGGCGTCGGAGCGCGGGGTGACTTCCGGGCGTACGGCCACGGCATGACCCGGCGGCGCCCGTCCGCCCTGGGGATGACGGCTTCGGGGACGATGTGCCGGGCTGGCGCTCCCGGCTACCGTCGACGCATGATCACCCCGGCCGCTACACCGCCTCTGACCCGACGCCTGCGTCCCCGCGGCCTGCTCATCCTCGACGCGCTGACCGGCGCCGCCCTCTGCGCCCTCACGCTGGTACGCGGGTTCGGTCCGCATGAGGCGGTGGTCTCGCTCCCGGCCCTGGTCGTCGTGGCGGTGGCCCTGGTGTTCGGCGCCGCGGTCGGGTTGCGGCGGCTGTGTCCGTGGCCGTCGCTGTGGACCGTCGCGCTCGCCTCGCCGGTTGTGGCGCAGGAGTCGCAGACGTTCCCGTTCCCGGTCCCCGTCGCGATGGCACTCGTGCTGTACACGCTCGCCGTGCGGGTGCCACGCCGGGTGTCCGTGCGGGGCCTGGGCGCCCTGCTCGGCTGCACCGCGCTCGGCGTGGTCGCGGCACAGGTCGGCCTGCTGGGGCCGACATTCGCGAACCCGGTCGAGTTCCACCACGCGATCCGCATGGAGGTCCTGGGCCTGCTGCTGCTCGCACCACCCCTGTGCGGGGTCTGGATGATCGGCGTGGCGGTCAGCGCCAACCGCGCCTACACGGCGGGGCTGCAGGCGCAGGCCGAGCAGCGCGCCCGCGAAATGGTCGTCGAGGAACGGCTGCGGATCGCCCGGGAGTTGCACGACATCGTCGCGCACAACCTGTCGCTGATCACCATGCAGGCCTCGGTCGCAGGCTTCGTCGCCGACACCCGTCCCGAAGAGGCCGTCAGGGCCCTGGCTTTGATCGAGCAGACCGGACGCGGCGCGCTGCACGAGATGCGCCGGCTGCTCGGTATGCTGCGGGACGGCAACGGGCGGGCGCAGGATCCCGAGCTGGTGCCGGCCCCGGGCCTGGCGGACCTCGACCAGTTGGTCGCGAGGGCGGCCGAGTCCGGACTCCGGGTGGAGCTGCGGGTCGTCGGCGACAGGCGCGAGCTGCCGGCCCCCCTCGAACTCGCCGTCTACCGGATCGCCCAGGAGGCGCTGACCAACGTGATCAAGCATGCCGATGCCGGACGCGTCCGCGCCGTGCTCGCCTACGGGGAGGACTCGGTGGGGATCGAGGTCGTCGACGACGGACAGGGCGCGCAGGGGTCCGTCGGATCGGCCGGCCACGGGCTGGTCGGCATGCGCGAGCGGGTGGCCGTCTACGGCGGCGAACTGGAGGCCGGCCCACTGCCCGGTGAGGGCTTCCGGGTCAGCGCCCGGATCCCGCTGGAGGCGTGCTCATGACCCGGGTGCTGATCGCGGACGACCAGACGCTGCTGCGCGGGAGCCTGCGCCTGCTGCTCGACTCCCAGCCCGACCTGACGGCGGTCGGCGAGGCCGCCGACGGACGCGAGGCGGTCGAACTCGCCGCGCGGGAACTGCCCGATGTCGTGCTCATGGACATCCGCATGCCGGAGCTGGACGGGCTGGAGGCCACCCGCCGGATCATCGCGGCTCACGAGGGCGTGCGCGTCCTCGTCCTGACCACCTTCGACCTCGACGAGTACGTCTACGGAGCCCTGCGCGCCGGGGCGAGCGGCTTCCTGCTCAAGGACACCCCGCCCGCCGACCTGGTCGCCGCGATCCGCGTGATCGCACGCGGCGAGGCACTGCTGGCCCCCGGGGTCACCAGGCGGCTCATCGAGCAGTTCGCCCGGATGCCCGAGCTGGGCCGCCGCCCGACCACGGGCCTCACCGCGATCACGGACCGCGAGCGGGAGGTGCTCGAACTCGTCGGCCGCGGACTGTCCAACCAGGAGATCGCGGACCGCCTGGTCGTCAGCCTGGCGACGGTGAAGACCCATGTCGGGCGGCTGCTGGCCAAGCTCGCCGCCCGGGACCGGGCCCAACTGGTGATCGTGGCCTATGAGAGCGGCCTGATCGTGCCGGGCTGATGGCAGCGGGTGCGGCGAGCAGCGGCATTCCATTGGGTGTGCGCACGCCAGCGGTGCGTGCCCGCGCACGCACCGCCGTACGAGGAACGCCAGGGAGGGTCGCCGAAGTCCGCTGCGCCTCCATCGGCCAGCTGAGCCTCGTCTATCTGGTTAACCGGGCCCGAGGACGCCTGCACGTCATCGACATCGTCTGGCTCGGCTGACACAACCGGTCGGCATCTGCCCCACTGCTCTGACCACGGCCGATCACCGGGTACACCCAGGACCTCGCCTGTGGGGTCGAGGGCCCTGCTCGCCGGCCGTTTGAGCGCTGCCGCATGGCATGTTCGCGGCCGGAATTCGCAGGTCAAAGCCCTGGCCATGGGCTGACTGGCGGGTCTAGCATTCCGGCACGGCGGCCCCACCACAACACTCACCGGGCCGCCGAGCAGAGCAGCCGCGCCTCCCGTCGGCGCTGCTGGCCTCCCACCGGCCGGGCCCGCGTGGAACGCACCCCCTCGTTCCCGGGCCCGGCGGCCTGCGCCTCAACACGTCTGGACTGCTTCGTTCGCCGCATGCGGTTCGCGCGCAGTGGACCTGCTCCTGCGGCGATGGGGCCGGGCGCGGCACTCAGCGCCACCGCCGCGACGTCGCCGACCGCGCCTGGGAGGCCGCCCACCAGGCCCTGCGTACCCGGTCGCGGGTGTCGATGCGGGCCGTGCGGATCGGCGCGGTTTCTTGTTGGCGGACGCGGCGGCGGGGGGCCCGCTGCGCGCTGGTCCGGTCGGTCCCGGCCGGGTGGACCTCAAGATCGAGCGGGTCCCACTGCCTGATCGGCTTGCCGGGTCGGCCGCGCTCCGCGGCCTCGTGGCCGCCCGCGGCGGGTTGGGGGTGGATGTGCACGGTCGGGCGCCAGGGCAGCGTGCCGCTCCTTTGGTTCGCCTGCCTGCCCGTCTGTGCTTAACTGCGTCATCCGCCGTCCCCGGGTCGCGCGTTGGCCGGTGTCCATCATCCCCGGCCACGAAGCGCGACGACACCGATTCCGCCAAGCCGCCGACCTGCTCCGGCCGGGATGAGCCGCCCGTACGGCGCGCTGAGCGGGCTGGCGGTCCGGCCGACGGCCTGGCGGCCTGGCGGCCTGGTGGCCACCGGCCCCTGAGCATCGGCCCCGCCAGGGCGGGGTCGAGGGCCCGCGTCCTGTGCGAGGCGCCGCGGCACGCTTGTCCCCTGGAAGGCGGCGTCTCTGCGCGGCGACCGTGCGGCACCGGCGTTGTGGGGCCCGTAGCGTCGAACCCATGGCGAGCGAGGACACGACGGCGGTAGCGGTGGGGGTGCGGTCGGTGGACGAGGTGTTCGCCGCGCTGGACGCGGTGAACGTGCCCCGCACCGGTGTCGAGCGGGGCCTGCTGGAGGCCTACCGGTGGGCGGTGGGCGCCCAGATCGGCGCGCCGGTCACGGCGAACGCCGCCGTCGGCGCGTACGGGCCGTGTCGGGCGCAGCTGCTCGCTGAGTGCCAGGCCGCCGCGGTGCGTCTCCAGTCGGGCGCAGACCATCCGGGCGAGACGGAGCGGACGCCGGGGGTCTACATGGCGCTGGCGTGGCTGTGCGGCCACCACGACGACCGCCCCTGAGCCGGCGGCACCCGATTCCCCAGGGCCTCACCCTCGCGCCGTCCCCGCCCGGCGCCCGCCGGGATCGGCGCACCGCCGGTCCTCCAGGCGCGCTGCGGCTGCCGTACTGCGCCGTTCGTGGTTTTCGAGGTACTGCTGGAACGCTGTTGGCGGGCGGGGCCGGTAGTGGGACGTGTCCGTTCCGGCCGGTCAGAGCCCCCAAGCCAGGGCCCCGGCCAGCCTTTCAGGTCACGGACTTATGCGAACTATCTGACGGGCTCCGTCCAGCTCGGCAGGTCACATGCCGTTGGCAGCCGCCAGGGCGAGGACGGCGGCCAGGTCGTCGGTGGGGCGGCGGGTGGCGATGTAGCCGTCGGGGCGGATGAGGACGAGTTCGTCGCCGGTGGTTCCGTAGGCGTGGTGGGCGAGGTTATCGGCGTCGATGACGGTGTCGGCGCCGGTGGCGGTCAGGTCGGTGGTCACGCGGATGGTGCGCGGGCCGTCCGGGGTCTGCTGGACGGCGGTGTTCCCGAAGGAGAGCAGGGTCCAGTGGGGGCCGCGCAGCAGGTCGAACAGGCGGGTGGGGCGGCCGGTGTCGGCGTTTCGGCAGGGCGCGTCGGGGGCGCGGACTCCCGCGTCGGTGCCGTGCGTGAGCGGGCTGTCGGTGTAGGCGACGCCCAGGCCGGTGGTGCGGTCGTCGGTGAGTCCCTGCTGGGCGGAGGGGCCGGCGCTCTCGGCTGCCGCGCGCATCACGTTGGCGAGGCGGGTGGTGCTGTCGTCCAGGACGTTGCGGGCGACGGGGCGGCGCTCGTGCTCGTAGGTGTCGAGCAGGGCGGGGTCGGCCCCGTCGAGGAGGGCGGCGAGTTTCCAGCCGAGGTTGTAGGCGTCCTGGATGCCGGTGTTCATGCCCTGGCCGCCGGCCGGGGAGTGGATGTGGGCGGCGTCGCCGGCCAAGAGTATCCGGCCGTTGCGGTAGTGGTCGGCGAGGACCACGTTGATCCGGTAGAGGGAGAGCCAGGCGACGTCCCGGATGACCACGCCGGGGACGCCGGCGCGCTCGGCGAAGATGCGGCGGAACAGCTCCAGCGACGGCTCCTCGGGCTCGGTCCGGTCGGCGGGAATGGAGGCCTGGAACTGCCACAGGTCGGTGCCGGGCAGCGGGAACAGGGACAGCAGGCCGTCCTCCTTGCTGGTCCACAGGTGCTGGCAGTGGCGGGACAGGCCGGTGACGCGGGCATCGCCCAGGTGCCAGCGCTGGTCGGTCAGGGAGACGCCGTGCAGTTCGATGCCGGCCAGTGCGCGGACGGTGCTGCGTCCGCCGTCGGCGCCGACGGCGTAGCGGGCGTGGACGGTGCGGCTGCCCGCGTCCGGCCCGGCGGTGACGGTGGCGGTGACGCCGTCACCGTCCTGCTGGAGGGCGGTGACCTCGCTGCCCCAGTGGACGGTTCCGCCGAGCTCGGTCAGGCGGTCGCGCAGGATCTGCTCGAACCGCGGCTGGGAGAGCCAGACCGGCGGGTAGGGGGTGTCCGTGGTGTGCACCCCTGCGGCGAGCTCCACCGCCTCGGAGACCACCCGGTCGCGGTCGTAGCGGCGGGTGGGGACGTTCACCCGGCCCTCGGCCAGGACACGCCCGGCCACGCCGAGGTCGTCGGCGACCTCCATGGTGCGGGGCTGGATGGTCTTGGCGCGGGAGGCGGTGCTGAGGGTGGTGGAGCGCTCCAGGAGGAGGAAGCTGACACCGCGTCGGGCCAGGTCGCAGGCCAGGGTCAGGCCGGTGGGGCCGGCGCCGATGATCAGGACGTCGGTCGTGGTCACGTTCGCGGTGGTGGGGGCGGGCACATTCATGACGCTAATTACCTACCTTAGGTATCATGTTTGACGGCGGCCCGATCTCCTGTGAGGTCGGCTTCCGAAAGAGACAATATACCTACGTTAGGTATCTATCAAGGGAGTGTGGGACGTGGATCCGCTCAGCGACGCGACCGCCGGGCTACTGCCGCAGCTGCTCCAGCTGCGGACCCTGCTCAACCGCGGGCAGCTCTACGAGCAGGCCATCCAGGACGCCGGAGTGGCACTGGACCGGCCTGCCCTGACGATCCTGGTCGTCCTGGACGCCGCCGAACGCCCGCTGCGGGTGGGCGAGATCGCCACCCGCATGCAGGTCGTCGGACCCCACGTCACCCGCCACCTCAACAGCCTGGAAAAGCGGGCGATCATCAAGCGCGTCCCTGACCCTGAGGACCAAAGGGCCCGCCTGATCGCCCTGACACCCCCCGGGCAGCGGATCGTCGGCCGGTACACCGCCATCGTCAACGGCTGGTTGACCTCGGCGCTCGCCCAGTGGCCGCACCGGGACCGCACCGAGCTCATCCGCCTTCTCACTCGCCTGACCTGTGACCTGACCACCCAATTCGACGCCGTCGCCGCCGGTGGCGTCCCGGCGCAGGGCGAAGACTGACGAAGGCGCTGCACCCGGCCCCACAGCTCCCTCGCCCGTCATCGCCGTTGGTGCGGACCCGTCAAGTTGCTCCGGAGTGGGGCCCGCAGCTCTTCAAGGCACCAAAGATCGCCGCCCGCCAGGATATGGGGCAGTCTGACGCACCTTGACCAGCCGGTGAGCGGACTGCCGGCCGTCCGCGGCCTGCCCCTCCGTCAGGATGAACACCAGCAGGGCGGCAATTTCGGTCGCCGGCGCAATGAACCTTGCTGGTCTGCCCACCCCTGGAGCGTCCGAGTAGGGCTTCCTTCAGCGGAGTGATTTAGTCGGGTCATATGGAGGCCACGTCTTCGGCGGGGACGGGCACCAGGGTTGGGCTGTTCGTGGCGGGGATGTACTCGACAGTGCTCCGTGGTTTTCGGTGGGAACGGGCGCCATTTCGGCGAGTTCGGGAGCCACTGATCGGGTGACGTGCCGGTTGGGGCGGAGTGTCCGGGGGTGCCACTTCAGGAGCGTCGATAGCTTGTGGGTGCGGGCCCTGGGCTGCCTCCCTGACAAGATGCGGCTCAGGAGCTCGCACCTGGCTGTGCCCCAGGGGGATGCCGTAGAGCAGTCCGATGCAAGGCCAGGACAGCCAGTGCAGACCTCCCTCAGTCATGGGGTGTGCTTCCCAGGCGGTTCGATCTCGCCCGGCTGAGTCGATGTCGCTGGTCCCGACTACCCTCACGGCAGGCCACAGTGCTCGTGGTGGCGATGACGCGGCGTCCTGACGCCCGAACCCGATGAGGAGAGCTGGTGCGCGACTATCTCGCTGAGGTCTTCGCCATGCTCGGCCCTGGCGAACAGCGCTTCACCAGCCCCAATGCATGGGTCGAGTTGGAATCCGAGATCGGTACTGACTTCCCCGAGGACTACAAGGCGGTCGTCGACGCCTACGCCCCAATGCAGATCAATGGGCACCTGTATCTCTCGCATCCGGCCACCAATCGGTGGAACCTCGGGAAGAACATCCGCGAGACCTCCCAGGCCTGGGCTGCGCTCGACTGGGACCGGGAGGACTGGCTGGAGCCCGAGGAGGACATCCGTGCCGTCCTCAATCTGAAGGAGGTGAGGTTCGGGACGAAGGACGGCCTGATCCCGATCACCAGCACCGATCGCGGCGAATACATCTTCCTGGCTCCGCTGCCCGACCGCACGGGACACCGGATCTGTGCGGTGGAACACGACGGCGCCTGGTACGAGTACCGAATGAGCTTCTCCGAGTGGCTCTACCGCTATCTGGTCGGCGAGGACATGGTCGGCCCGAACAGCTCCGCCTTCTATCCCGGCCCGGTGCTGCTCGAACCGCTGCCGATGTCACCCGATGACCGCCCCGCGCCGATGTACGGCCCAGAGCGCGGTATGTGACCGATCAAGTGACTGGGCTCGGCTATGCGGGTTGTGAGCTGGAAGTCGGCCGAGCGCTCTGTCGTGAGATGCTGGGCCCACGGACATCGGCGCGAGGGAGCGCTACGGGGGGCAAGAGTGCGACGTGGACTGAGGCTGACCGGCCGCTACACGCTGGAAGAGATACTCGGCCGCGGCGGCATGGGCGAGGTCTGGCAGGCCAGGGACGAACGCCTGCAACGCGCCGTCGCGATCAAGATCCTGCCGCAGGCCGGCGACGGCGAGCGCGAGGCGGTCGAACGGTTCCGCCGTGAGGCGCAGATCACCGCCGCCCTCAGCCACCCCGGCATCACCACGGTCTTCGACGTCGATGAGCATGCCGACGAAGCCGGCAACACGCTGCTGTTCCTGGTGATGGAACTTCTGCGCGGCACCGACCTGCGCACGGTGATCGCCGACCACCCCACAGGCCTGCCCATCGAGCGCGCCACCGATCACGCGCGCCAGATCCTCGACGCCCTCGGCGCCGCCCACAGTGAGGACGTCGTCCACCGCGACATCAAACCGGGCAACCTGTTCCTGACGACCGGCGAACGGATCAAGGTCTGCGACTTCGGCATCGCCCGCCTCGCCGACGCGGCCCGTCTCACGGCCACCGGCACCATCGCCGGCACCCCGCTCTACATGGCCCCGGAGCAGATCCAGGCCCGTCCCCTCGACCAGCGCGCCGACCTGTACGCCTTCGGCTGCGTGCTCTACGAGCTGCTGACCGGCACCCCCTGGCTCGACACCGGCACGGGTGTCGCCGCGCTGCTCCACCAGCAGCTCCACCAGACGCCCCCGGCGCCGAGCAGGCGTCGCCCCGAGCTGCCGGCCCACCTCGACCACCTGGTGCTGGACCTGCTCGCCAAAGACCCGGACGACCGCCCCCACGACGCCGCCACCGCCCTCGCCCGCCTCAACGACGCCCCCACCGCGGCGAATGGCGCCCATCCCGCCACCGTCCGGCTGCGTACCCCCGAGAACGAGCGGCCGCCATTCCACGAGGCGACAACCCGGCCGCCCAGCGCCGCGCTCACCCTTCCGGACACTCCTGTGGCCGCTACAGCCGCGGACAACCCACCGCCCGCACTCCCGGTGGCGCCCGGCTTCGCCAGGCGCCACCGGACGGCCATCGCCATCGCCGTGGCCGTGGCGGTGGCCGCCACCACCGTGGCCGTGGTCACCCGCCACGGCACCGCCCCCGCCGGCCCGAGCATCCTGCCGCTCCAGACAGGCGAAACCGCGTCAGGAACCGTCCTCGGCGCCGACGACGTCGCAAAGATCCCCTACCTGTACGACAGCTCCTACGGCACCGGTGCCCAGCCCACCTACCGGCGCACCACCCTCGCCATCACGATCGCCTCCGTGATGACCGCGAAGTACCCCGCCACAGCGAGCTTCACCGCCAAGGGCGCCACCGCGCCCGATACCCACGGGTACACCGCCTACTGCATCACCTACATCCTCGCCAACCCCACCCAGCAACCCGTGCCCCAGCCTCTTCCCACCAACGGCGCACCACCCCCGCCCGTCCCCTCCCTGGGAGCGCTGTACGGCGGCACCGACCCGACACCCTTCGACGTCCAGGGCAAACCACGGCTGCTACTGGAAGCCGTCCTCGACGATGGCACCATCACCACCGAACAGGGCAGCGGCTTCACCTCGCTGGACTGCCGCCCCGGCACCACGCAGGCACTGGCCCTGGGCATCGTCGCCAGCGGCGGAACCGACGTGCTGGTCCCCGAGGGCAAGCACCCGGTCGGCGTGATCTGGACCGAGCGCACCGGCATCGGCGCCGCCGGCAGCACCCACCCCTACACCGTGCGCTGGAACGGCCCCTGGAATCTGTGACACGGCCCGGTCCGGCCGACGAAAGCGGTCGAGTGCTCCGTAGGCTCTTTGCTCACAGAGAGCACCGGAGGTTGTCATCCCGAGGGGTGGGGGCCTCTTGGTGTCTGGGGTGGGGCGGGCGGCCCGACTGTGAAGACACTGTTGAACTGTTGACAGCCCTGTTCAGAGCAGAGGTGGTCACGGATCAGCGGCGCTCGCGGGCGGGGTAGCGGGAGTCCGTCGCGTCCATCGATGCGATGGCGGCAGGGGTCTTGGCCCACCGCCGGGCCGCGGCCTGGCGAGTTCGTCCTCGATCCCGCTGCCGGCGGGCCCGGGCGGCGTCGGATGCCGTCATGGCGGGGCCGGTCGGGGTACCGAGGTCGAGGCTCTGCGCGGGGAACGGGACCAGGCGGACCAGGCTTGGCCGCTGTGCGATGTGCGGACACGGACTGCTCGGGATCGGGCATCAGCCGTCCAGCGACAACTGAGTCGGGCCCTGGTCCAGGGGTTCAGGGCAGTCCCGCTCTCGGTGGTCGGCCGCCATCCCATCGCTTCCCATCGGGATCGCCGCTGACCGGGCTCGGCTGGCAGGCGCGCGAGAGAAGACCGTCACGGCAGCGGGTGGGCGTGCAGGCAGGTGTGCTGGCCTGGGCTGGTTGGGATGTCGACGGGTTCGGCCACCCCGTGGGTGACCGTGACGCGCAGAGTCCCGGCGGCATCGGCGTACACCGCCTCGCCGTTGCGGGTTCTCTCGCCGGTCGCATGAGCGACGATGATCCGTGGCGGGGCGTGGCAGCCGGGCGTGCCGGGCAGGGTGATCTCGTAGCGCGAGGGCGTGTCCATGGCTGCTCCTTTGCCGGGCGGTTCGGTGCCCGTGGTGCCGGGGGCGGGCCGGACACCGCCGCAGGTGGTGACGGTCTCGTCGGTCGCGGATCTCCAGGACGGGGGCGCGGGTGTGGCCGGGGTCGGCCGCGCTCCGGCTGCCTCGGCGTCCTGGCGGGCCTGAAGGAGAGCATGAAGCCCGGCGGCGCCGCAGAAGATCGGGCCGAAGGGGTCGATGCGTGACGACTGTGTGCCGGTCAGTACCTGTTGTCTGAACCCCCTCGTTCCAGGGCGGGTCGGTTGCTGGTTTGCGCACCCGAAGCTGCGAGAAGAGGCTGAAGGCGGCGCATCCGCCGCCCGGCGGTCGGGGAGGTCCCCTACTCCTCAGGGAGATCGTCATGGCTGTACTGATCGAGGCCGAGTTCCCGGGAGTAACGACGCAGCAGTATGACGCCGTTGACCAGCGCGCGGGCACGCGATCGGGGCAGCCCGTCGAGGGGTTGCTCTGCCACAGCGAGAGGTTGCACCCGCTGGGTGAAGTAGGCCTGGAACGCCTCGGGAGACTCCCACACATCGACGATCCGCAGGCCCGCGTCCGTGACGAACGCGCACGAGCCTTTCCTTACGCCCTATCTGATAAACCGTCAGCTGCGAATCTCGGGCCGGTGGCGTGGACGGCGCAGGGCTCCCGTCGTCACCAGTAGTGGCGGCGCCCGCCGACCTCGCGTCCCATCGCGCCGAACAGCCAGAGGGCCAGGCCGATGACCGCGAGAATGATGCCGATCGTCCACAGCACCGAGATGCCGGTGACGAAGCCGATGATCAGGAGGATGACTCCGAGGATGATCACGAGGGCCTCCGAAAGTTCAGTTCCCCTTTCTTGCAGGTCCCCGGCGGATGCGCCGGTAAACGATGATGAGCGTCCCGGCGAGGGGCTGGGGCTGACCGGGCGGGTTCTCAGGGCGTATCGCGCGTCGGACTCCGCTGGCTGGGAAGACGCGGGACATGCGACTGTTCCATCACAAAGGCCGCCCCGGCAGCGATCCGGAACGCCCCGATCCGGCTCGCGAGGCCGACGTCGCCGCTGAGCGCGGCCCGGACGAGCCGACCAAGCTGCCGGGAGGGGGCTGGCTGGCGGTGCTCAAGCGCACCGGCCGGGAGTTCCTGGACGACGAGCTGCCGGACCGAGCCGCCGCCCTGACGTACTACAGCGTGCTTGCGATCTTCCCGGCGCTGCTGGTGCTGATATCGGTACTCGGCCTGGTCGGTTCCTCCGCCACCAACGCCGTGCTGGACAACCTGCAGAAGCTGGCACCCGGCTCGGCGCGCGAGATTCTGCGCAGCGCGGTCACGCAGCTGCAGGCCAGCCGGGGGACGGGCGGGGTGCTGGCGGCGGTGGGCCTGGCCGGCGCACTGTGGTCGGCCTCCGGTTACATCGCCGCGTTCATCCGCGCCGCGAACGCGGTCTACGACATCCGGGAGGGCAGGCCGGTGTGGAAGATCACGCCGCTGCGGGTGGGTCTGACGCTGCTGATGATGGTGCTGCTGGCGGCGAGCGCGGTGATCGTGGTGTTCACCGGCCCGCTGGCCCGGCGGGCCGGCGAGACCCTCGGCCTGGGCCACACCGCGGTGACGGCATGGTCGATCGCCAAGTGGCCACTGCTGGTCGTGCTCGTCTCGCTGATGATCGCCCTCCTGTACTGGGCGGCCCCGAATGTGCGCGGCCGCGGGTTCCGGTGGGTCTCCCCGGGCAGTGTCCTGGCGGTGTTGCTATGGCTGGCGCTGTCGGGCGGGCTCGCCGCGTACGTGGCGAACTTCGGCTCCTACAACAAGACGTACGGCACGCTCGCCGGGGTGATCGTGTTCCTGGTGTGGCTGTGGCTGTCCAACCTCGCGATCCTGCTGGGGCTGGAGTTCGATGCGGAGCTTGCTCGGGAGCGGGCCATCGAGGGCGGGATACCGCCCGGCAGGGAGCCGTACGTGCCGCCCCGCGACACCCGCAAGTGGCCGGCCGGCGACGACGGCGCGGGTTGATCCGATCGGCCCACACATGGCGGAGAGCTCGCGCTGACCCGGTAGACACCGGGGATGCCCAGCCGTACCACCCCGCAAGGAGGGACGAGGCGTGAGCCCGGATCAGAGCACCGGGACGGCGATCGCCCAGAGCGCACAGGACAAGACGACTGACGCAGCCGCCGCTGTCGGCGAGCAGGCCTCCGAGGTAGCCGGTACGCCAAGGAACAGGTGACGAAGGTCATGGAGAAAGCCCGGGGGCAGGCCCAGCAGCTGGCCGCCGAGCTGCGTGACCACGGGAGCAGACCCGCGTTTCGGGGACCGCGATCGGCCGCCGTCCGGATCCGTGTGCCCCGGAAGTTGGCTCAGCGTCCGCGTGCGCTACCCGTGTCTCGCTCTCGCCGACGGGCTTCGCGCCGCAGGGACCAGGTTCGGCAGGACGAGCCAGCACGTCGTGAACCCGAGCAGCACAACGCCGCTCAGGGCCGAGGCCGCGGCGGCGGTGTGCAGCGCGTTGCGGAGCAGGAGCAGCATGGCGCTGGTGATGGTCAGGGCGAGCAGGACCAGGCCGGTGGAGATGAGGTGCCCGGCTGCGTGGACGAGTTCGGGTTTCAGGCCGTGGCCGGCGAAGAACCGGTGGAAGGCGGCGAGTGCGACGAGGGCTCCGGTGGCGAATGCGCCGAGGAGGACGGTGGCGACGCAGAGGTGGCGGTCGAGGACGGGCAGGGTGGTGAAGCGGGCGGTGAAGACGACGGAAAGGAGGAAGCCGAAGAGAATCTGGGCGCCGGTCTGGCAGACCCGGACTTCCTGGAGCATTTCACTCCAGAGCCGGTCGGCGCGCTCTTCAGGTGTCTCGTCGCGATTGGACGGGCTGGGGGCATGGTTGCCCTTCGATGCTGCGGGCTCAGCTGGGGTCGGAGGCGGCCCAGACGATGCGCTGGACGGCGGCGGCGGAGATCCAGGTCTCGTCGGTACCGTTGGCGCCGTCGGGGCGGATTCTCACCCACCGGCCGGTCACGCGTACGCGGCCGGCGAGGTGTGCTGCGGCTGTGCCGGGCACTGCGTTCGGCAGGCAGTGCACGACGGCTGCGGCCCATTGCTTCTTGCCCATGTTTTCGAGCATCGGGGCTCGCCGTGTCCGGTGCCACCCGGGGGGCGGGCCGGTCGGGTTGACGATGGGGTTTCAGCCGGGCCAGGTGCCGGTCAGGCGGCGGGTGCCGGCCGCGCCGCCGCGGTCGACGGCTGCTTTGACGAGCGCGTACACCGCTCCCTGGAGCGTCGCGGCGGTCAGCACCTCGGTCCAGGTACGGTCCTGGTCGGTGGCGGCCGGCGCGTCGTCCTGGTGTCCGAGGAGCGCCCACAGGCGCTTGAACAGGGCACCGGCGGCGACGCCGCCCAGGACGCTGAACAGCAGCCCGAGCGGCTTGTAGAGAATCTTGACCATGGTGAGCCTCCCGGAACTCGGACGGACGGGCAGTGCTCGTCTTTCCGAAAGGCGGCCGACGAATCACCCTGGAGAGGTGACGGTTGTGCTCGCCACGGCGGGCGCGAACGCCTGGTGGTTCAGCGGTTGTGCTCCGATAAGAGGACGCGCGGACAGGCGATTGGTGAGGGCACCTCGTGCGACTCGTCGCGTCGGAGGCCGACACGGACCCGGCTGCTGTGGCCAAGGCGGCCAGGGCTGCTGGCCGATCACATCGCTTCGGCCTTGTAGGCTCCCCTCATGCCACAGCCCGGAGAACCTCACATGCCGGTGCGCGGGGAGCACGTGCGCCAGGCCGTCGCCCACTGCGTCGACGCCCTGGAAGATGTCCCGGCTGCCCGATGGCACGCCCCGGCTGGCGGTTTGGAGTGGACGTGCTGGGAGACTCTCGAACACCTCGCGGACGACCTGCTCACCTACGCGCTACGGTTCGGGCTCGCGCAGCCCATCGCCGTACCGCGCGTCCCACTGCGCATTTCCAGTGATCGACCGGATGGCCCGGCCAATGTCATCTTCGGGGATCACGAGGCAGGGCCCGAGGGACTCCTGACTGTCGTGGAGGCCTGCGGCGGACTGCTCGCGACGGTCGTCGAGACCACCGACGCAACCACCTTGGCCCCACACGTCTTCGGCGCCTCCGACCCGGAGGGCTTTGCAGCGATGGGCGTCGTCGAGACCCTGGTCCACACCCACGACATCACCCAGGGGCTGAATCGCGTCTGGGAAGCCCCGCAGGACCTGAGTGAGCGAGTCCTGGCGCGGCTGTTCCCCGACGTCCTCGTCATCGACACGCCGTGGTCGACTCTTCTGTGGGCCACCGGACGCATCGAGACGCCTGATCGCCCCCGCCGGACGAACTGGCGCTGGCACGGCGCGCCGCTGGGCCACGGCTGATCGACACCCAGAGCGTCAAGACCTCCACCAACGTTCCCCTGACCAGCCAAGGAACTGATGCCGCGAAGAAAGTCGTCGGCCGAAAGAGAGGCATCCTCACCGGCACCATCGGACTCATCCTCGCCGTCACCGTCACCGCCGCGAGCCTGTCCGAGAACGCCCTGGGAATACGCCTCCTCAACCAGGCCAAGAAGACGTACCCAAGCATCTCCAAGAGCTGGGTCGACACCGGCTTCAAGAACGCCGTGATCGAGCACGGCGCACGCTTGGGCGACGTCGAGGTCGTCCACCGGAAGTCCGACGTCCCCGGATTTCACGTGGTGAAAAGGCGGTGGGTGGTTGAACGGAGTCTGGGGGGGGATCATGCAGCGCCGCCGGCTGGCCCGCGACTACGAGACACTGCCGACCAGCTCCGAAGCCGTGATCCACATCGCCTCGATCGACAACCTCGCCAAGCGCATAACGGACGAAACCACACCAACCTGGCGAGGAACCTACCTAGGACATAAAGGGCAAACTACTCTCATCAAATGCCCTCTGAGAAGGGAGCGGGAGCCGCAGCGCGCCTGATGACCCGTTTCGGCGGGGCGGCTGGGGGCTCAGTGGTCACCGAAGAAAATCTCGTGGACCTCGCGGGCAGCGTAGTAGACCAACACGTAGCCGGCGGCCGGGTCGGCCCACCACCAGCCGAGCGTGCTGTTGAGGACCAGGCCGAGCAGGACCGCGGCGGCGAGCAGGCCATCGATCAGGGTGACCCGGCCCTCGGTCCGCAGGACGGGGTTGTCGAGAGCGGCGCCGGTACGGGCTTTGCCGAAGGCGAGGGCGAACATCACCGTGGCGGTGACGGTGGTCCAGGCGATGCCGAGCGACGAATGCTGCGGATGGAAGCCGCTGACCAGAACGATCGTGGACTGCGCGAGCAGGTAGAGGCCGAGCAGCGCGAAGCCAGCCCCGATCAGCTTCAGCGCCCGCTTCTGGCGCTCTTCGCCGGTTCCGGAGAGCTCCCAGATCACCACCGTGGAGGCGCCGATCTCGATCAGGGAGTCCAGGCCGAAGCCGGCCAGCGCGACCGAGCGGGCGCCGATCGCGGCGATCGCGAGGACCACGATGCCGATCACGTTCCAGGCCAGGGTGGCGTACTCAAGGGTGAAACCCCGGCGGAGCAGGGTCTGGCGGGAGATCTCGTTTACGTCGTTCACCGGTGGATTCTCCCAGGCTTCTGTTAAATAACGTCAGCGATATGGCGACGACCGTGATCCCCGGCCACGGGTCCACGGCCGGGCAGACCGCCGTGACTCTCACCGGCCACAACCTGGCCAACGCCACCGCCGTGCACTTCGGTACCGCCCAGGCAGTTATCACCGCCAACACAACGACGTCGATG
>NZ_JBITFB010000076.1:0-17811 GCF_044455625.1 Kitasatospora sp. NPDC051164
AGCCCGCCCAGCAGACCCGACGCACCCGTCACCAGGACCGTGCCCGACGACCCGAACACCGACACCGCCTCCGAGGACGCAGCCGCCGCCCTCGAAAGACGCGGCACCCGCACCTCGCCACCGCGCACGACCAGCTCCGGCTCGTCGGCGGCCAGCGCCCCCGCCAGCAGGCCATCCGCAACCTCCGAACCGTCCACGTCCAGGAGGACGAACCGGTCCGGGTTCTCCGTCTGCGCCGAGCGCACCAGGCCCCACACCGGGGCGTGCACCAGGTCCTCGACCTCGGCACCGACCGCCCCACGGGTCACCAGGACCAGACGCGACGCCGAGAACCGCTCATCAGCCAGCCACTCCTGCACCGTCCCCAAAACCCCGTGCAGCGCGGCGCGGACCGCGGCGGACACCTCGCCGTCGGACGTCGCGAGAAGCGGGAGGAGCACGGTGTCGGGGACGGACCGGCCCCCGTCGACCGCCTCGCGGAGCCGCACCAGGTCGGCGAACGGCTCGGCGGACAGCTCGGCGCCGAGGCCTTCCCCGCCGAGCACGACCCAGTCGCCCGTCGGCGCCGGGGAGACCGGCAGCACGGTCCACTCCACCCGGTACGGCGACTCGGCAGGACCGCCGCGCACCTGGCTCTCGGAGACCTCACGCAGCACCAGCGAGCCGACCTCGGCAACGGCCCGGCCGCTCTCGTCGGCGAGTCCCAGCGTGATCGCGTCCGCGCCGGCGCGGGACAGCCGGCCCCGCAGCACGCCGGCGCCCGAGGCGAACAGGGTGACGCCGTTCCACGAGAACGGCAGGCGCCCGCGCCCGGTGTCGTCGAGCAGGTCGCCGAGTGCGACCGCATGCAGCGCGGAGTCCAGCAGCGCCGGGTGCAGGCCGAAGGAGGAGGCGGAGTCCCGTGCGTCGTCCGGCAGCGCCACCTCCACGTAGGTGTCTCCGTCGTGCCGCCAGGCGGCGCGCAGGCCCTGGAACACCGGTCCGTACCCGAACCCGGCCGCGGCCAGCCGCTCGTACAGGTCGTCGAGGGGAACCGGCACCGCACCGGTCGGCGGCCACTCGACCAGCTCGAACGACGGGACGGCGGCCGTGCTGTCGGGTGCGAGCACACCGGTGGCGTGCCGCGTCCACGGCTCGCCCTCCACGGCCTCCTCCGGGCGCGAGTGCAGGCTCAGCGTCCGCCGGCCCGCCTCGTCCACGCCCGCGAGCGCCAACCGCAGCTGGACGCCGCCGCGCTCGGGCAGCACCAGCGGCGCCTCCAGCGTCAGCTCCTCCAGCAGCCCGCAGCCGACCTGGTCACCGGCGCGGATCGCCAGCTCGACGAACGCCGTGCCGGGCAGCAGCACCGCGCCCATCACCGCGTGATCGGCCAGCCACGGGTGCGACTGCACCGACAGCCGGCCGGTGAACACCACACCGTCCGAATCCGGCAACTCCACACTCGCACCGAGCAGCGGGTGCCCCGCCGCACCGAGCCCGATCGACGCGACATCGCCGACCGACGTGCCGCCTTCCAGCCAGTAACGCCGGCGTTGGAAGGGGTAGGTGGGCAGGTCGACCCGGCAGGCGCCGGTACCGGCGAACACGGCCTGCCAGTCGACCGCGAGGCCGCGGACGTGCGCCTGGGCCAGGGCCGCCGTGAGCGTGCGGGCCTCCGGGCGCCCGGCGCGGAGCACCGGGACGAACACGGCCTCGGCCACGGACTCCTGACCCATCGCCGACAGCACACCGTCCGGACCCAACTCGACGAACGTCCGGACACCATCCGCCTCCAGGGCGGTGACCGCGTCCGCGAAACGGACGGCCTCACGGACATGGCGCACCCAGTACCCGGCGTCGGTCAGCTCGGCGGAGACAGGAGCGCCCGTGAGCGTGGAGACGATCGGAATCCGCGGGAGTTCGTAGGTGATCTGCTCGGCGACGGCACGGAAGTCCGCGAGCATGCCGTCCATCAGCGGCGAGTGGAACGCATGACTGACCGTCAGCCGCTTGGACTTGCGACCCTCCAACCGCGCGACCAGCACGAGCACCTCATCCTCGGCACCCGAGACCACGACGGAGGTCGGGCCATTGACGGCGGCGATGCCCACCCCGCCGGTGAGCAGCGGCAGGACCTCGGCCTCGCTCGCCTGCACCGCGACCATCGCACCGCCGCGCGGCAGCGCCTGCATCAACCCGGCCCGAGCCGCCACCAGCCTCGCGGCATCCGCCAGCGAGAACACACCCGCGACATGGGCGGCAGCCAGCTCACCGATCGAATGCCCGGCCAACACGTCCGGGGTCAGCCCCCACGACTCCACCAGCCGGAACAGCGCCACCTCCAGCGCGAACAGCGCCGGCTGAGCCCAACCCGTCTCATCGATCAACGTCCCGTCGGCGATCGCCTCACGCAGCGGACGGTCCAGGAACTGGTCCAGGTGCGCACACACCGCATCGAACGCATCCGCGAACACCGGGAACGCGCCGTACAGCTCCTCCCCCATCCCGACGCGCTGGCTGCCCTGACCGGTGAACAGGAACGCCGTCCGCCCCTCCACCACCGAGGCCTGACCACCGGACACCGCGGCCAGCCCGGCCAGCAACTCCGCACGATCGCAGGCCACGAACCCCGCCCGGTACTCGAACGCCGCCCGGCCCGTCGCCAGCGAGAACCCCAGATCCGCCACACTCGGCGCACCATCGCCCTCGACCACCGCCACCAGCCCCGCCGCCTGCGCCGCAAGCGCCTCCGGGCTCCGCGCCGAAAGCACCACCGGCACCACCGGCAGGGCCACCGAGTCATCCTCCGCGGCCTCCTCCGCGGCCGGAGCCTGCTCCAGGACGGTGTGGGCATTCGTCCCGCTCACACCGAACGCGGAGACGGCAGCCCGGCGCGGCCGACCGGTTTCCGGCCAGGGCCGGTTCTCCGTCAGCAGTTCGACGGCGCCGGCCGTCCAGTCGACGTGCGGGGACGGCTCGTCCACGTGCAGGGTCCGCGGCAGGACGCCGTGCTGCATCGCCATGACCATCTTGATCACGCCGGCGACACCGGCGGCAGCCTGGGTGTGGCCGATGTTGGACTTGAGCGAGCCGAGCCAGAGCGGCCGGTCGTCGGCCCGCTCCTGGCCGTAGGTGTTCAGCAGGGCCTGCGCCTCGATCGGATCGCCGAGTCGTGTGCCGGTGCCGTGCGCCTCCACCGCATCGATCTGATCCGCCGCCAGACCGGCACTCTCCAGGGCCTGCCGGATCACCCGTTGCTGCGACGGGCCGTTCGGGGCGGTCAGCCCGTTGGACGCACCGTCCTGGTTGACCGCGCTGCCGCGCACCACCGCCAGTACCTGGTGGCCGTTGCGTCGCGCGTCGGAGAGCCGCTCGACGAGCAGCATGCCGACGCCCTCGGACCAGCCGGTGCCGTCCGCCGCGGCGGCGAAGGCCTTGCACCGGCCGTCCGAGGCCAGCCCGTGCTGGCGGCTGAACTCGACGAACACGTCGGGGGTGGCGAGGACGGTCACACCGCCCGCGAGCGCCATCGAGCACTCACCGTTGCGCAGCGCCTGCACCGCGAGGTGCAGGGCGACCAGCGAGGAGGAGCAGGCGGTGTCGACGGTGACCGCCGGCCCCTCGAAGCCGAAGGTGTAGGACAGGCGCCCTGAGACGACCGCCGCCGCGTTGCCCGTCAGCAGGTAGCCCTCGACACCGTCCGGCAGGTCGTCCGCGACCGCGCTGTACCCCTGCGAGGAGGCGCCCACGAAGACGCCGGCCCGGCTGCCGCGCAGCGTGGTCGGATCGATGCCGGCCCGCTCGAAGACCTCCCAGGACGTCTCCAGCAGCAGCCGCTGCTGCGGGTCCATGGCCAGCGCCTCGCGCGGGCTGATCTCGAAGAACGCCGGGTCGAACCGGGCGGCATCGTGCAGGAAGCCTCCGCCGCGGGCGTAGAAGGTGCCCGGCCGGTCCGGGTCCGCGTCGTACAGGTCGGCGAGGTTCCAGCCGCGGTCGGTGGGGAACTCGGAGATGGCGTCGCCGGCGTCGGCGACGAGCCGCCACAGAGCCTCCGGAGACTCCACGCCCCCGGGGAACCGGCAGCTCATCCCGACGATCGCGATCGGCTCGCGCGAGGCCGCGATCAGCTGCTGGTTCTGCCGCCGCAGGCGCTCGGTCTCCTTGATGGAGGCCCGTAGCGCTGCGACGATCTTCTCGTTGGGCGTGGTCATCGTGAGCTCCGCACTTCGGACGTGTCAGGTTTCGTTGCTGTCGAGGGCCATGTCGATGAGGCTCGCCACGTCCATCGTGTCGATCAGGTCCAACTCGTCGTCGGAGCTGGTGGCGGAGCCGTCCGTGCCGGGACCGGCGAGCCGGAGCAGGGTGTCCAGCAGGCCGGCCTCGCGGAAGCGCGCCAACGGGATCGCGGCGAGTGCCTCCCGTAGCTGTGCCTCCTGCGGGTCCACCGCCGCCTCCCGGGCGCCGTCGGGGAACAGGCGGTCCCGGACGTGCTCGGCGAGGGCCGCGGGCGTCGGGTAGTCGAAGACGACGCCTGCGGGCAGCTTCAGCCCGGTGACCAGGGTGAGCCGGTTGCGCAGCTCGACCGCGGTCAGCGAGTCGAAGCCGAGCGCCCGGAATGCGCGGTCCGGTTCGACGGACCGGGCGTCCGGGTAGCCGATGGCCTCGGCCACCTCGCCGCGCACCAGTTCCAGCAGGGCGCGGTCGCGGTCGGCGGCCGGGAGCCCGGCCAACCGGGCAGCCAGGGCGCCGTCGTCGTCGCCCTGCCGGCCGGTGTCGTCGGCCGGCTCCGTGTCGAGGACGGCCCTGACCTCGGCCAGGTCGCCGATCAGGGGGCGCCGGCGGGCAGCGGTGTAGGCGGGCGTGAACGCCGCCCAGTCGACGTCAGCGACGACGCCGGTGGGCTCGCCGTCCGCCAGGACGCGCCACAGGCCGAGCAGCGCGGTGCCCGGGGCCATCACCGACAGGCCGAAGCGGCGCAGGTGGTGCTCGGCGTCCGCGCCGGCGGCCATGCCGGCCTCGGCCCAGGGACCCCAGGCCACCGAGGTGCCGGCCAGTCCGCGAGCCCGGCGGGCCTCCACCAGGGCGTCCAGGTGGGCGTTGGCCGCGGCGTAGCCGCCCTGGCCGCCGCTGCCCCAGACCCCGGCGACGGAGGAGAAGGTGACGAAGGCGTCGAGTTCCCGGTCGCCGAGCAGGGCGTCCAGGTGGGCGGCGCCGGCGGCCTTGGCGGCGACGACGGCGGCCAGTTGCGCCGGTCCGCTGTCGTCGAGCGGCGCGTCGGCGACCACGCCGGCCGCGTGGACGACGGCGGTCAGCGGCAGGTCTGCGGGGATGCCGTCGAGCACCCGGGCCAGTGCGTCGCGGTCGGCGCTGTCGCAGGCCGCGACGGTCACCCGGGCACCGAGCGCGCCGAGTTCGGCGACCAGCTCGGCGGCGCCGGGGGCCTCGGGGCCTCGGCGGCCGGTGAGCAGCAGGTGCTCGGCGCCCTCGTCGGCCAGCCGGCGGGCCACCTGGGCGCCGAGGGCGCCGGTGCCGCCGGTGATGAGCACGGTGCCGCGCGGCCGCCAGGGCACGGCCGGGCCCTCGGGCCGGCCGGTGACCCGCTCCAGGCGGCGCACGTGGAGGCCGGTGGCCCGGACGGCGAGCTGGTCCTCGCCGTCGGCGCCGCTGAGGGCGGCGGCCAGCAGCGGACCGGTGTGCGCGTCGAGCTGCTCGGGCAGGTCGACGAGACCGCCCCAGCGGTCGGGGTGTTCCAGGGACGCCACCCGGCCGAGGCCCCAGACCTGGGCCTGCTCGGGCGCGGTGGGACGGTCGCCGGCCCCGGTGCCGACCGCGCCCGCGGTCGCGCACCAGAGCGGGGCGCCGAGCCCGGCGTCGCCGAGGGCCTGCAGCAGGAGGAGGGTGGCGGCGAGGCCTGCGGGCAGTGCCGGGTGGGCGGGGTGCGGCGCCGGGTCGAGGGCGAGCAGCGAGAGCACCCCGGACGGCGTGCCGGCCTCGGCCTCCTCGCGAAGCCGGGCGGCCAGTGCTGCGCGGTCGTCGTCGCCGACGGCCCAGGTGACCACCCGGACGTCGGCGTCTTCGCGGGTGAGCGCGGCCGACACCTCGGCGGTGCGGTCGGCCGTGTCGGTCCCGGCGGGGACCACCAGCAGCCAGCTGCCGGACACCGGGGCGGCCGGTTCGGTGACCGGCCGCCAGACGGCACGGTAGCGCCAACCGTCCGCGGTGGACTGCTCGCGGCTGCGGCGGCGCCAGGCGGCGATCGCCGGGAGGGCGGTGCCGAGCGGCTGGTCGGCGTCGAGCCGCAGTTCGTCGGTGAGCGCGGTCAGGTCCTCGCGCTCGACGACCTCCCAGAAGCGGGCGTCCACCGCATCCGGCTCCCGGGTCACCCCTGCGGTGGCCGCTGCCACGGGCGCGGGCCAGTAGCGCTCCCGCTGGAAGGCGTAGGTCGGCAGGTCGATCCGGCGGGCACCGCTGCCGGCGAAGTACGCGGGCCAGTCGACGGCCGCGCCGCGTGTCTGGGCGGTGGCGAGGGAGGTCGTCAGCGTCCGGGCCTCCGGGTGGCCGTGGCGCAGCACCGGGGCGAAGGCGGCGGGCCGGGCGGCGCAGCCCTGGCCGAGGGCGCTGAGGACGCCGTCGGGGCCGAGCTCCAGGTAGGTGGTGACGCCCTGGGCTTCCAGCGTCCGGACGGCGTCGGCGAAGCGGACGGCCTCGCGGACGTGCCGCACCCAGTAGCCGGGCTCGGTCAACTCGGCGGAGGCGAGTGCGCCGGTGAGGGTCGAGACGACCGGGATCCGCGGCGCCTCGTACGCCACCTGCTCCGCAACGGCACGGAAGTCGTCGAGCATGCCGTCCATCAGCGGCGAGTGGAAGGCGTGGCTGACGGTCAGTCGCTTGGTGCGGCGTGCGTCGGCGGCGAGCTTCTCGGCGATTTCGAGCACGGCGCTCTCGGCGCCCGAGATCACCACGGAGGTCGGGCCGTTGACCGCGGCGATGCCGACGCCTTCGGCCAGCAGCGGCAGCACCTCGTCCTCCGCCGCCTCCACCGCCACCATCGCGCCGCCGCGCGGCAGCGCCTGCATCAACCGCCCGCGCGCCGCGACCAGCCGCGCCGCGTCCGCCAGCGAGAACACGCCCGCGACGTGGGCGGCGGCCAGCTCGCCGATGGAGTGACCGGCCAGCGCGTCGGGGCGCAGACCCCACGACTCCAGCAGGCGGAACAGCGCGACCTCGAGCGCGAACAGCGCGGGCTGGGTGTACGCCGTCTCGTCGATCAGCTCGGCGTCCGCGATCGCCTCGCGCAGCGGACGCTCCAGGTGGCCGTCCAGCTCCGCGCAGACCGCGTCGAGAGCCTCGGCGAACACCGGGTACGTCTCGTACAACTCAGCTCCCATGCCCCGCCGCTGACTGCCCTGGCCGGTGAAGAGGAAGGCGAGTTTGCCGCCCGTGGCCGAGCCCCGGACCACAGTCGCACCGGGAGTGCCGGCGGCCAACCCCTGTAGACCCCGCATCAACCCCTGCTCGTCGGCAGCCACCACGACCGCCCGGTGCTCCATCGCGGAGCGGCCGGTGGCCAGCGAGTACGCGGCGTCGCCGGGCGCGGCGCCGGTGGCCACCGCTCGCAGCAGCCGCTCGGCCTGGGCCCTCAGGCCGTCCTCCGTGGGGGCCGACAGCGGCACCGGCCAGACCGGCGGTGCGGCCGGGCCCGGCTCGGCGACGGCCGGCTCCGGCTCCTGTGCCTGCTCCAGGACGACGTGCGCGTTGGTGCCGCTCATGCCGAACGAGGAGACCGCCGCGCGGCGGGGGCGGCCGGTCCGCGGCCACGCCGTGTTCTGCGTCAGCAGTTCCACGGCCCCGGCCGACCAGTCGACCTCGGTGGACGGCGCGTCGATGTGCAGGGTGCGCGGCAGGACGCCGTGCTGCATCGCCAGCACCATCTTGATGACGCCCGCGACACCGGCGGCGGCCTGGGTGTGGCCGATGTTGGACTTCACCGAGCCGAGCCGGAGCGGCTGCGCACCGGTGCGGTCCTGGCCGTAGGTGGCGAGCAGCGCCTGGGCCTCGATCGGGTCGCCGAGCCGGGTGCCGGTGCCGTGCGCCTCGACGGCGTCCACGTCGGCGGCGCCGAGGCGGGCGGAGGCGAGTGCCTGGCGGATGACCCGCTGCTGGGAGGGCCCGTTCGGGGCGGTGAGGCCGTTGGAGGCGCCGTCCTGGTTGACGGCGGAACCGCGGACGACGGCCAGCACCCGGTGGCCGTTCCGTTCGGCGTCGGAGAGCCGCTCGACCAGCAGCAGACCGACGCCCTCGCCCCAGCCGGTGCCGTCCGCGCCGGCCGCGAACGCCTTGCAGCGGCCGTCGGCCGCCAGACCGCCCTGCCGGCTGAACTCGACGAACGCACCCGGCGTCGACATCACCGTGACGCCGCCCACCAGGGCGAGCGAGCACTCCCCGGCCCGCAGAGCCTGGCCCGCCAGGTGCAGCGCGACCAGCGAGGAGGAGCAGGCGGTGTCGACGGTGACCGCCGGGCCCTCCAGACCGAAGGTGTACGACAGCCGTCCGGAGACGACACTTGCCGCCGTGCCCGTGCCGAGCCGCCCCTCCAGGTCGTCGGAGGAGTTGGCGGCAAGGGTCAGGTAGTCCTGGCCGTTGGTGCCGACGAAGACGCCGGTCCGGCTGCCGCGCAGCGCGGCCGGGTCGATGCCCGCCCGCTCGAACGCCTCCCAGGAGGTCTCCAGCAGCAGCCGCTGCTGGGGGTCCATGGCGAGCGCCTCGCGCGGCGAGATCCCGAAGAAGACCGGGTCGAACTCGGCGGCGTCGTGCAGGAATCCGCCCTCCCTGGTACCGGCCCGGCCGGGCCCGTCACCGTGCAGGGCGGCGAGGTCCCAGCCCCGGTCGGTGGGGAACCCGGAGACGGCGTCACCGCCGTCGAGCAGCAGCTGCCACAGCTCCTCCGGTGAGCCGACCCCGCCGGGGAAACGGCAGCTCATGGCCACGATCGCGATGGGCTCGTCGGTGGCGGAGCCGGCGAAGTGGGCACCGCTGGTCTCCGGGACCGCCGATTCGGCGTGGCCGAGGACCTCGGTCCCGAGGTGGCCGGCGAGGGCGGTGACGGTCGGGTAGTCGAAGACCAGTGTGGAGGGCAGGCTCAGGCCGGTGACGACGGTGAGGCGGTTGCGCAGCTCGACGGCGGTCAGCGAGTCGAAGCCCAGCTCGCGGAAGGCCCGGCCCGCGTCCACCGCGTCCGCCTCCGCGTAGCCGAGCACCCCGGCCACCTCGGTGCGGACCAGATCCAGCAGGACGGCGGCCCGGTCGTCGGGGGCCAGCCCGGCCAGGCGGCCGGCAAGTCCGTCGGACGGGCCCTCGGGGCGGTCGGGCTCGGACTGCGCGGAGGTGGAGCGGCCGGCCTCGGGGATCTCGGCGAAGAGGGGGACGGGCACCGTCGTGCCGTCGAGCAGCCGCTCCCAGACGATGTCGGCGACGGCGAGCGCAGTGTCGCCGTTCTCCAGTGCCTGCTGAAGCGCGGTCATGGCGAGGTCGGGAGCCATCGGGGGCACACCCTCGCGGCGCAGGCGCACGGCGAGCCGGTCGTCGGTCGCCATGCCCGCCTCGGCCCACGGACCCCAGGCGATCGAGGTCGCGGGCAGTCCGTCGGCCCGCCGCTGCTCGGCGAGCGCATCCAGGTAGGCGTTGGCCGCGGCGTAGTTGCCCTGACCTGCACTGCCGATCGTCCCGGCCGTCGAGGAGAACAGCACGAAGGCCGAGAGGTCGTGACCGCTGGTCAGCTCGTGGAGGTTGCGCGCGGCGTCCACCTTCGGCAGGGCCACCGATGCCAGCCGCTCGGCGGTCAGTGCGTCGATCACGCCGTCGTCCAGAACGCCGGCCGTGTGGAAGACCGCCGACAGCTCGTGCTCGGCCAACAGGCCCGCCAGCGCCTCGCGGTCGGCGACATCACAGGCCGCCACGGTCACGGCCGCGCCAAGGGCGGTCAGCTCGTCGCGGAGCTCGGAAGCCCCCGGGGCATCCGGGCCACGGCGGCTGGTCAGCACCAGGTGCCCGGCACCGTTGCGGGCCAGCCAGCGCGCGACCTGCGCACCCAGCGCACCCGTCCCGCCAGTGACCAGCACTGTCCCGGACGGCGACCACGCCGAGCCCTCCCCACGCGCAGCACGGACCAGACGGCGGCCGAAGACACCGGACGCGCGGACCGCGACCTGATCCTCACCGGCATCGGCCAGCACACCGGCCAGCCGGCCGAAGGCCCGCTCGTCCGCGTCCACGGGCAGATCGACCAGACCACCCCACCGCTCCGGATGTTCCAGCGCGACGACCCGGCCCAGGCCCCACACCTGCGCCTGCACCGGATCGGCCACCCGCTCCGAACGCCCAGTGGCCACCGCGCCCCGCGTGACACACCACAGCGGCGCAGCGACACCGGCATCGCCCAGCGCCTGAACGAGAGCCAACACCTCGCCCGGTGCGGCAGCCGGGAGCACAATGCCCGCCACTGCCGCACCATCGGCCAGCACCGACCGCAACTCGCCCACCAGTACACCGCGATCGGCCGTGCCGGCCTCGAAGACCCGCACCTCCGCGCCCCGACCGGTCAGCACCCCGGCCAGCTCCCCAGCGCCGGCCGCCACCAGCCACACACCCGACAGCCCGTCCGCCGACTCCACCAGCGGCCGCCAGGCCACCCGGTAGCGCCAGCCGTCGACCACTGTCGCCTCACGGCTGCGCCGCCGCCACGCCGCCAGCATCGGGAGCGCGTCGCCGAGGCGGTCGCCGTCCTCCACGCCGAGGGTCTCGGCGAGCGCAGCGAGGTCCTCGCTCTCCACGGCCTCCCAGAACCGGGCATCCACCGGGTCGGCCGGCAGCCCGGCCGGGACGGGGCCGCCCGACTCCAGCCAGTACCGTCCGGGGCGGAAGCCGTAGGTCGGCAGCTCCACCCGCCGTGCGCCGCTTCCGGCGTAGAACGCGGCCCAGTCGACGGTGACGCCGCGCAGGTGGGCACGCGCCACGGCGCTGGTCAGCGTCTCGGTCTCGGGGCGGCCGGCGCGCAGCAGCGGGACGAACACGGCCTCGGCCGCGGACTCCTGGCCCATGGCCGAGAGCACCCCGTCCGGCCCGAGCTCCACGAATGTCCGGACGCCCTGTGCCTCCAGCACCTGCACCGCATCGGCGAACCGGACCGTCTCCCGGACATGCCGCACCCAGTACTCGGGATCCGTCAGCTCGGCCGAGACGAGCGCACCCGTCAACGTCGACACGACCGGGATCCGCGGCACCTCGAACACCACCTGCCCGGCCACCGCACGGAACGCGTCCACCATCCCGTCCATCAACGACGAATGGAACGCATGACTGACCGTCAGCCGCTTGGTCTTCCGACCCTGGGCCTCCCAGTCGGCAGCCAGCTCCAGGACCGCCCGCTCGTCGCCGGAAACCACCACGGAGGAAGGCCCGTTGACGGCGGCAATGCCCAGCTCGTCGCCGCGCCCGAGCAGCAGGGGCAGGACCTCGCCCTCGGCGGCCTCCACAGCCACCATCGCGCCGCCGCGCGGCAGCGCCTGCATCAGCCGGCCGCGCGCGGCCACCAGCTTGCACGCATCCGCCAGCGAGAACACCCCGGCGACGTGCGCGGCGGCGATCTCACCGATCGAATGCCCGGCCAGGAGGTCAGGCCGCACACCCCAGGACTCGACCAGCCGGAACAGCGCCACCTCCACCGCGAACAAGGCCGGCTGCGCGTAACCCGTCTCATGGATCAGCGCCTCATCGGCGATCGCCTCACGCAGCGGACGATCCAGATGACCGTCCAGCTCGGCACAGACCTCGTCGAAAGCCGCGGCGAACACACGGTGGGCCACGTACAACTCCCCACCCATCCCCACCCGCTGGCTGCCCTGGCCGGTGAACAGGAAGGCGGACGGCCCGTCGGCGACGATATCCTGGAGCGCCTGCCCGCGCTCGCCCTCGGCGAGGGCGCGGAGCGAACGCCGCAGCTCATCGGTGTCCGTGGCGACCAGGGCGGCACGGTGCGGCAGCGCGGCCCTGGTGGTGGCCAGCGAGTAGCCGATGTCGAGCGGATCGGCCTCGGACACGGTGTCCAAGTGGGCCAGCAGTCGGGCGGCCTGCACCGGGAGGGCGTCGGCGCTGCGCGCGGAGAGCAGCCACGGCACGGCCGTACGGTTGGCGCGGTCCGCGGCGAGGGCCACCGGCGCGGCGGCCGGGGCCGAGGCGTCCGGGTCCTCGGCGGGCTCGGGGGCCTGCTCCAGGATGGTGTGGGCATTGGTGCCGCTGACGCCGAACGAGGAGACTGCGGCCCGGCGCGGCTGCCCGGTCTCGGGCCAGGGACGGGGCTCGGTCAGCAGCTCGACCGCACCCGCCGTCCAGTCGACGTGCGGGGACGGCTCGTCCACGTGCAGGGTCTGCGGGAGCAGGCCGTGGCGCATCGCCATGACCATCTTGATCACGCCGGCGACACCGGCGGCGGACTGGGTGTGGCCGATGTTCGACTTCAACGAGCCGAGCCACAGCGGCTGTTCGGCCGGCCTCTCCTGGCCGTAGGTGGCGAGCAGCGCCTGCGCCTCGATCGGGTCGCCGAGGACGGTGCCGGTGCCGTGCGCCTCCACCGCGTCCACGTCGGCGGGGGCGAGCCGGGCGTCGGCCAGCGCCTGGCGGATCACCCGCTGCTGGGCCGGGCCGTTCGGCGCGGTCAGGCCGTTGGACGCGCCGTCCTGGTTGATCGCCGAACCGCGGACCACGGCGAGCACCGGGTGCCCGTTGCGGCGGGCGTCGGAGAGCCGCTCGACCAGCAGGACGGCGACGCCCTCGGACCAGCCGGTGCCGTCCGCCGCGCCCGCGAAGGACTTGCAGCGGCCGTCGGCGGCCAGGCCCCGCTGGCGGCTGAACTCGACGAACACGTCCGGCGTCGCCATCACCGTCACACCGCCGACCAGGGCCTGCGCGCAGTCACCGTCGCGCAGCGCCTGGCAGGCCCAGTGGAGTGCCACCAGCGAGGACGAGCAGGCGGTGTCCAGGGTGGCCGCCGGGCCCTCCAGGCCCAGCGTGTAGGCGATCCGGCCGGAGAGCACACTGGTCGCATTGCCGGTCAGCAGCCGCCCCTCGACGCCCTCGGGCACCTCGCGCAGCTCCGAGCCGTACCCCTGGTAGCTGCCGCCGACGTACACGCCGGTGCGGCTGCCGCGCAGCGACGCCGGGTCGATGCCGGCCCGCTCGAAGACCTCCCAGGAGGCCTCCAGCATCAGCCGCTGCTGCGGGTCCATCGCGAGCGCCTCGCGGGGCGAGATCCCGAAGAACTCGGCGTCGAACTCGGCGGCGCCGTGCAGGAATCCGCCCCCGCTCGCGTAGAAGGTACCCGGGTGGTCCGGGTCCGGGTGGTAGAGGTTCTCGACGTCCCAGCCTCGGTCGGCGGGGAACGGCGAGATCGCGTCGGTGCCGGTGGACACCAGCTGCCACAGGTCCTCCGGCGAGCGGACGCCGCCGGGCAGGCGGCAGCTCATCGCGACGATCGCGATCGGCTCCTGCTCCGCCTCCTCGACCTCGCGCAGCCGGCGGTTGGCCCGGCGCAGCTCGGCGGTCATCCACTTGAGGTGGTCGAGGAGCTTCTTTTCGTCTGCCATCAGCGGGCCGCCTTCGAAGGTGCCGGGTGGATCGCGCTCGTCGCGCAAGGGGACGGAGAGGTCGAGCGGAGGGTGGTGATCGGGCCGGCAGGGGTGCCGGGGGAGGTCGGCGCCCCGGACAGGGGGGACGCCGACGGGGTGCCGGGGCGGGCGCGGCCCGCCCCGGCGTACACGGGGTGCACGGTCAGGACCTGCCGAATTCCTTGTCGATGAGGTCGAGGAGGTCGTCGGCGGACACGTCGTCCAGCTCGTCCTCGTCGGCCTCGTCCACCGCGCCGCCGGCCGCGTTCCACTTGGCCAGCAGGGCCTGGAGGCGGGCGGTGACGCGAGCGCGGTCGGCGTGGTCCGAGGCGACGGCGGACAGCGTCCGGTCGAGCGCGTCGAGTTCGGCGAGCGCCGAGCCCGCCCCGGTGTCGTCGTCGCCGGCGATCTCGGCCCGCAGGTGGGCGGCGAGCACGGTCGGGTTCGGGTAGTCGAACACCAGGCTGGTGGGCAGCCGGAGGCCGACGGCGGTGCCGAGCCGGTTGCGCAGCTCGACCGCGGTCAGCGAGTCGAAGCCCAGCTCGGTGAACGCCCTCGCAGCCTCGACCGCCGCAGCCCCGGCGTAGCCGAGGACGGCGGCGACCTCGCCGCGGACCAGGTCGAGCAGCGCCCGCTCCCGCTCGGCGGCGGGCAGCGACCGCAGCTGCTCCTGGAAGGCCGCGGACTGCTCGGCGGTGCCCGCCTCCGGACCCGCGGTGGCACCCTCCAGCGCCTCGCCGACCTCGGGCAGGTCGCCGATCAGCGGCCGCGGGCGAGCGGCGGTGAAGGCCGGCGCGAACAGCGCCCAGTCCACGTCCGCCACCGTCAGCGCCGTCTCCCTGTGGTCCAGCGCCTGCTGGAGCGCGGCGATGCCGAGCTCCGGCGCCATCACCCGCAGGCCGCGCCGGCGCAGCTGCTCGGCAGCGGCGGCGTCCTCGGCCGCCATGCCGATGCCGCCCCAGGGCCCCCACGCCACCGAGGTGGCGGCGAGTCCGGCGGCACGGCGCCGCTCGGCGAGGGCGTCGAGGAAGGCGTTGGCGGCCGCGTAGCCGGTCTGCCCGCCGCTGCCCCACACGCCCGCGATCGAGGAGAAGAGGACGAAGGCGTCCAGCTCGGTGGCGCCCAGGGCCGCGTCGAGGTGGACCGCCCCGGACACCTTGGCGTCCACGACCGCCGCCAGTTCGGCGAGGTCGCTGTCCATCAGGGCGGTGTCCTGGGTGACGCCGGCGGCATGCACCACCGCGCGCAGCGGCAGGCCGTCCTCGCCGACGAGCAAGCGCTTGACCAGCGACTCCACCGCCTCGCGGTCGGACGCGTCGCAGGCCTCCAGGGTCACCCGGACTCCGGTGGCCGCCAGTTCGTCGCGCAGCCGGACCGCACCGGGGGCCTCGGCGCCGCGCCGGCCGGTGAGCACCAGGTGCTCAGCGCCGTTGCGGGCCAGCCAGCGGGCCACCTCCGAACCGAGCGCGCCGGTGCCGCCGGTGACCAGCACCGTGCCGCGCGGCCGCCACGGAGCCGTCGGGGCAACGGGCCGTTCGGCGCGCACCAGGCGCCGGGCCAGCACCCCGGAACGGCGCACCGCCAGCTGGTCCTCGCCGTCCCCGGCGGACAGCACGCCCGCCAGGCGGGCCGCCGCCCGGTCGTCCACCGTCACCGGCAGGTCGACCAGACCGCCCCAGCGCTCGGGGTGCTCCAGGGCCACCGTCCGGCCCAGACCCCAGACCTGCGCCTGAACCGGGCTCAGCACGCCCTGGGCCGCACCCGTCGCCACCGCTCCGCGCGTCGCACACCACAGCGGGGCGCCGATCCCGGCGTCGCCGAGGGCCTGGACGAGCACCGCGGTCGCGGCCGGCCCGGCGGCGAGCGCCGGGTGGACGGGGTGCTGCTCCTCGTCCACGGCGAGCAACGACAGGACACCCGCCGGAGTCCCCCCTGCCGCGTCCCAGGCAGCGCGCAGCTCATCGGCGAGCGCGGCGCGCTCGCACGTGCCGGCATCGACCGCGATCCGCCGCACCCGCGCCCCGCCGTCCGACAGGGCCCGCTCGACGGCGGCGGTCCACTGCCGCGCGGCCTGCGGGAGCGTACCGTCCGCCGGGACGACCAGCAGCCAGTCACCGGTCAGCACCCCGTCGTACGAGGCGTCGGCCAGCGGCCGCCAGACCACCCGGTAGCGCCAGCCGTCCACCAGGTGCTGCTCGCGCTGCTGGCGTCGCCAGGCCGAGAGAACCGGCAGGACGGGCGCCAGGGCGGTCAGCGGGGACCGTTCGTCCGAGGCGTCCACCTCCAGGGTCGCCGCCAGCGTGGTCAGATCCTCGCTCTCCACCGCCTCCCAGAACCGGGCGTCCACCGGGTCGCCGCCCTGGCCCGCCGCGCCGTGCACGGCGGCCGCGACGGAGACCGGGGCCTCAGGCCAGTACCGCTGCCGTTGGAAGGGGTAGGTAGGCAGGTCGACCCGGCGCGCGCCGGTACCGGCGAACACGGCCTGCCAGTCGACCGCGAGACCGCGGACGTGCGCCTGGGCCAGGGCCGCCGTGAGCGTGCGGGCCTCCGGGCGGCCGGCGCGGAGCACCGGGACGAACACGGCCTCGGCCACGGACTCCTGACCCATCGCGGACAGCACCCCGTCCGGACCCAACTCGACGAACGTCCGGACACCATCCGCCTCCAGGGCGGTGACCGCGTCCGCGAAACGGACGGCCTCACGGACGTGGCGCACCCAGTACCCGGCGTCGGTCAGCTCGGCGGAGACAGGAGCGCCCGTGAGAGTGGAGACAATCGGAATCCGCGGAAGTTCGTAGGTGACCTGCTCGGCAACGGCACGGAAGTCCGCGAGCATGCCGTCCATCAGCGGCGAATGGAACGCATGACTGACCGTCAGCCGCTTGGACTTCCGACCCTCCAACCGCGCGACCACGGCCAGCACCGCATCCTCGGCACCCGAGACCACCACGGAGGTGGGCCCGTTGACCGCGGCGATCCCGACACCCTCGGTCAGCAGCGGCAGCACCTCGGCCTCGCTCGCCTGCACCGCGACCATCGCACCGCCACGCGGCAGCGCCTGCATCAACCCGGCCCGAGCCGCCACCAGCCTCGCGGCATCCGCCAGCGAGAACACACCCGCGACATGGGCGGCAGCCAGCTCACCGATCGAATGCCCGGCCAGCACGTCCGGGGTCAGACCCCACGACTCCACCAGCCGGAACAGCGCCACCTCCAGCGCGAACAGCGCCGGCTGAGCCCAACCCGTCTCATCGATCAACGTCCCGTCCGCGATCGCCTCACGCAGCGGACGGTCCAGGAACTGGTCCAGGTGCGCACACACCGCATCGAACGCGTCCGCGAACACCGGGAACGCGCCGTACAGCTCCTCCCCCATCCCGACGCGCTGGCTGCCCTGACCGGTGAACAGGAACGCCGTCCGCCCCTCCACCACCGTGCCGTGGAGCGCGTTCGCGCCCGAGCCGCCCGTGGCCAGGGCCCGGAGGCCCGCCAGCAGTTCCGTCCGGTCCTCGGCCAGCACGGCCGCCCGGTGTTCGAGCGAAGCCCGGCCGACTGCCGCGGAAAGCGCCAGGTCGGCGAGCCGGGCCTCGGGCTGCTCCTCGACAACGGCGATGACGCGCTCGGCCTGGGCCCGCAGTGCGGTCTCGCTCTTGGCGGACAGCACCACCGGCAGCACCGGCACGGTCGCCGCGGCGTCCTCCGGGGCCTCCTCGACCACCGGGGCCTGCTCCAGGATCGTGTGGGCATTCGTCCCGCTGATGCCGAAGGCGGAGATGCCCACACGGCGCGGGCGGCCGGTCTCCGGCCAGTCGACGTTCTCGGTCAGCAGCGAGACGCTGCCGGCCGTCCAGTCGACGTGCGGGGTCGGCGCGTCCACGTGCAGGGTCCGCGGCAGGACGCCGTGCTGCATCGCGAGCACCATCTTGATCACACCGGCGGCACCGGCCGCGGCCTGGGTGTGCCCGAGGTTGGACTTCACCGAGCCGAGCCAGAGCGGCCGGTCGTCGGCCCGCTCCTGGCCATAGGTCGCGAGCAGGGCCTGTGCCTCGATCGGGTCACCAAGGCGGGTGCCCGTGCCGTGCGCCTCGACCGCGTCGATCTGGTCCGCCGTCAGCCCGGCACCGGCCAGGGCCTGCCGGATCACCCGCTGCTGCGACGGACCGTTCGGCGCCGT
>NZ_JBITFB010000077.1:0-17344 GCF_044455625.1 Kitasatospora sp. NPDC051164
TGCAGATGTCGCAATCCACACCGAGCCAGAAGGCCCTCACTCATTTCAAGATCACCCGCCTGTGAACCCCGTCACCAACCTCTGTGGTCAGTACAACTAGGTCACCTCGTGGATCGGGGTCGACGCCGTCTCTCAAGGTCGGCGTGGAACTCGGCGTACTGGACGGCCGGATGTTCGCGGTCATGGTGGTGATGGCGCTGGCCACCACGATGATGGCCGGTCCGCTCCTGCCGCGGCGGGCCGACGAAACCCCCGACCGGGCGTCGAGTAGCCGGCAATGCCGGGACTGGTGGAGCCGTTGCCGGGCCCGGTCGTTGTGGTCGGCCCGGAAAGACTCCGGACACCGCTGAACCCGCTGCCGTTCTCGTTCGTCAAGCTCCCGTGCCCGGTGGCTGCCGACGTCAACCTGCGCCCGTGAGCACGAGGGCCGAACGTGACTGTTTATGACCAGAGTCAGGCTGAATGAACCTTCTGCCGGAACTCGTCGTAAGGCAGTCCGTGGAAGAAAGCACTGCTGTCACGACCCTCAGGAAGCCGTACGGACTGTTCCGTCGGTCTCGCCGGAACACACGGGCCACAAGTCCGGACGCCTCGGGCGGGAAGCGGGCGGCAGGGCGTGCGGCTACCGGCCGGCCGGATGCACAGGCGCCGTCTGAGGCCGCCTACCTCGCCCACGCACGTCGCCTCGTCGCCGAACGTCCCGGAGGTATGGCCGAAGGCCACCTCGACCTGCCCGAGAACTTCGAGGCGCTCCGCCACTTCGCCATTACCGAGGTCTGCTTGCGGACACACCCCGACGGCACGGGAGCGGACGAGCCGTCCCCGGGCCCTCAGGTCGGCCGCAGCGACCATCTTCGGCGGCTGCCCAACGAGAGTACGGCCCGATGACCACCGCACAACAGCCAGTGACCGTCCGCCGGTTCGCCCGCCTTGCTCCCCCTTCGCACGAATACGCCGGTGAGCTCCTGCTGCTCGCCCTGCGCACCGGTGAACTGCTGCTGGCCAATGGCGCGCCGGCCGCCGACGTCGTGGCGACGACGACCGCGATGGCGGCGGGCCTGGGACTTCACGGCTGCACCGTGGACGTCACCGCCGGCGCCCTCTCACTGTCCTACCGCAGCGGGCCGCGCGCGGTGCCCATGACCGAGATCCGGGTCGTGCGCAGCGCCACCCTGGACTACTCGCGCATCGACGCCGTCCACCGTCTCGTCGAACAGGTCGGGCAGGGGCGCTTGGACGTCCGCGCGGCGCGGTACCGCCTGGCGCAGATCGAGGCCGCCCAGCCTGCTCACCCCGCGTGGCAGGTCACGCTGTCCTGGGCGGGCCTGGGGGGTTTCTTCACCGTGATGCTGGGCGGCGGGCCGACGGTGTTCGCCGCCGCCGCCGTGGTGGCCGCCTTCATCGACCGCGCCAACCACCACCTGTCGCGGCGCGGCGTGCCCGACTTCCACCAGGTGGTCCTGGGGGGAGCGGTCGCCACCGCCACTGCGACGGGGCTTTTCCTCACCGGCACGACCACCCAGGCACCGCTCGTCGTAGCGGGCGGAATCGCGATGCTGCTGCCGGGCCTGGCCTTCGTCAGCGGAGTACAGGACGCCATAGCGGGGTACCTGGTCACCGCCGCGGCGCGCGCCCTGGAAGTGGCGATGACCGTCGCCGCGATAGTCGCCGGAGTGGGAGCGGCCCTCTACACTGCGGCGCACTCCGGGCTGCGGGCCCCGCAGGTCCAGCCGGACGGCTTCGCCCTGCACGGCTGGGCCGCGCTCCCCCTGGAGATCCTGGCCGCGACGATGGTCTGCGTCTGCCTGGCCTTCTGCCTCCAGGGGACTCGGTGGAACCTGCTCACGGCCGGCCTGGCCGGCGCGATGGCCTGGACCGTCTACCTCGTGCTCTGGCAGGAATTCCGCCTCCCGCCGCCACTGGCCGCAGCAGTCGCGGCCACTCTCGTCGGCCTCGCCACCCAGACCCTCGCGCACCGCACCAACACCACTGCACTGCTGCTCACCATCGCGGGCATCGCACCGCTCGCTCCCGGCTACACCATTTACCAAGGCATGCTCCACCTCAGCCACGGCCGGCTCGCCCCGGGGCTCCTGACCATCGGCCAAGCCGCGGCCATCGGCCTGGCCATCGCAGGCGGCCTCACACTCGGACACACCGCCGCCGACCAAGTCGCCCCCGGAACGGCCCACCAGAGGGCACGGCTGGCGACCGCCCGCCCCGATCCGACCCGATCCGCAGGAACCACGGTCACCGGCCGGGCTGGCGCCCCCGGCTCGGGGAGCCACCCCACCCCACCCCACCCGACCCGACAGCCGCACCACCGGAGTGGCACGCACCACCAAAGCCGAGAACGCCGACCAGTCCGCACTCATCGCCAAGGCTGGAGACGCCACTTGAATGCGGCAAGCCGGAATCCCGGCCGCCCGCCAGGCGAATCGTCCCTCGTCCGGCCACGCCGCACGGGCCGATGACCTGATGTCCCGTTTCGCGCGGGCCAAGGCCGCGAACAACGTGTCCGCCGCAACCGGAATCCGCGAGGAGGCAGTGCGTGCCCTCGGCGCACCCGGGGTGCCAGGCTCGACGGCCAGGACGCTTCGGCGGCTGCTGAGGGACCTACACAAGTGGATCAGTTCGCGCGAGGCGGACGGCATCCTGGCCCGCATCCACAGCTTGCTGGATAAGGCCCGCCGGGCTGGCGAGAACGGGGACTCACTCGCCCTGCGCAGCGATCTCGCCCACGCCAAGATCCTTCGGCGCAAGCTCGTCGGCGGTGTCTCTCAGGATCTTCAGGAGTTGTTCGAGATCTGCTTTCGGCTTCAGGCCACTGTGGCGGGACCGACTTCCCCACGCCCCGAAGCCACCGGCTCGATGTCTCCTGCACCCGGAGTTCGAGTTCGTCGGTGACCCGCTCGGGTTCGTCGCAGTGGCCGCGGGCCAGGGGAGGAGTAGGACGGCGCCGGGGCGCCCGGTGCAACGGATGCACCGGGCGCCCCGGGTGGTTCCGCTCGCGGAGCGGAGCGGTCGGTCAGGCGAGGCTGTCGTCGATGAAGGCGAACAGTTCCTCGTCGGAGGCGGCCCCGAGGGCGTCGACAGCGGTCAGGTCGACGGCGGTGCCCTCACCGGAGGTGGTGGGTGACGGGCTGTCGGCCCAGTGGGCGGCCAGCGCCTGCAGCCGCATCTGCACCCGGGCGCGGGTCACGCCGTCCGGCGCGGCCTCGGCCATCGCGGCCTCCAGCCGGTCGATCCCGGCCAGCACGTCGGCGCCCGCGCCGCTGCCGTCCGGGGCGAGCTCCTGGCGGATGTGCGCGGCGAGCGCGGCCGGCGTCGGCCGGTCGTAGACCACCGAAGCCGGCAGGACCAGTCCGGTGGCCTCGGCGAGGCGGTTGCGCATGTTCACCGCCGTCAGCGAGTCCAGCCCGAGGTCGCGGAACGCCTGGCCGGGATCGACCTCCTCCGGGCCGGGGTAGCCGAGCACGGCGGCCACCTCGGCCCGCACCAGTGCCAGCACGGCGGCCTCCCGTTCGACCTCCGGGAGGAGGGCCAGCCGGGCCGCCAGCGTCGGGCCCTCCCCGGCCTGGTCATGCGTCGGCGCCGCGGCCCGGGCCGGGGGCAGGGCGTCCTGCCGCCGGAACCAGGCGGCCAGCGCGGGCAGCGCCGCACCGAACGACTGCTCGCCGTCGACGCCGACGAGGGCCGTCAGGGCGGCCAGGTCCTCCTGCTCGACGGCGGCCCGGAACGCGGCGTCCACCCCCGCTCCGCTCGGCCCGTCCTCGGGCGCGGTCTCCGGCCAGTACCGGCGGCGCTGGAACGGGTAGGTCGGCAGCTCGACGCGGTGCGCGCCGGTCCCCGCGAAGTACGCCGGCCAGTCCACCGACGCGCCGCGCACCTGGGCCGCACCGAGCGCGGCGGCCAGCGCCTGCGGCTCGGCCCGGCCGGCGCGCAGCGCGGGGACGAAGGCAGCCTCGGCATCCACGGCGTCCGGGCCCAGCGCCGACAGGACGGCGTCCGGGCCGAGCTCCAGGAAGGTGCGCACCCCCTCCGCGGCCAGCGTGCCGAGAGCGTCGGCGAAGCGGACGGCCTCGCGGACGTGGCGGACCCAGTACTCGGGGGTGCAGACCTCGTCCGCCTCGGCCGTCCGGCCCGTGAGGGTGGAGACGATCGGGATCCGCGGCGCCCGGTACGTCAGACTCTCCGCGACCTTGCGGAAGTCCGCCAGCATGCCGGCGATCAGCGGCGAGTGGAACGCGTGGCTGACGGTGAGCCGCTTGGTCCGGCGGCCCTGCGCGGTCCAGTCGGCGGCGGCCTCCAGCACCGCCTGCTCCTCGCCGGAGAGCACCACCGAGCGGGGGCCGTTGACTGCGGCGATGCCCACCTCGTGCTCGCGCCCGATCAGCAGCGGCAGCACCTCGCCCTCGGCGGCCTCGACGGCGACCATCGCGCCGCCGCTCGGCAGTGCCTGCATCAGCCGGCCACGCGCCGCGACCAGCCGCGCCGCGTCGGCGAGCGAGAGCACCCCGGCGACGTGCGCGGCGGCGAGCTCGCCGATGGAGTGGCCGGCGAGCAGGTCGGGGCGCAGCCCCCACGACTCCAGCAGGCGGAACAGCGCCACCTCCAGGGCGAACAGCGCGGGCTGGGCGTACGCCGTCCCGTCGATCAGGGCCGGGTCGGCGATCGCCTCGCGCAGCGGACGGTCCAGCAGCGGATCGAGTTCGGCACAGACCGCGTCGAACGCCTCCCGGTACGCCGGGTACGCCGCGTACAGCTCCTCGCCCATGCCGGCCCGCTGACTGCCCTGGCCGGTGAACAGGAAGGCGAGCCGGCCCTCGGTGACCGTGCCGCGGACGAGGGCCGCGTCGGCGGTGCCCTCGACGAGAGCGTCCAGGCCGCGCAGCAGCTCGGCGCGGTCGGCGGCGATCACCACGGCCCGGCGGTCGAGTGCCGCCCGGCCGGTGGCGAGCGAGTAGGAGAGGTGGTGCGGCGCCCGGGTGCCGGCGGGGCCGGTGAGGTGGTCGCGCAGCTGGGCGGCGCGGGCGCGCAGCGCGGCCTCGTTCTTGCCGGAGAGCAGCCAGGGCAGCGGCCCCACCGGGGCGGTGGGCTCCGGTGGGGCCGGGGCTTCGGCGGGGGCCTGCTCCAGGACGGCGTGCGCGTTGGTGCCGCTGATACCGAAGGAGGAGACCGCGGCGCGGCGCGGTCGCCCGGTCTCCGGCCAGGGCAGGTGCTCCGTCAGCAGCTCGACGGCACCGGACGTCCAGTCGACGTGCGGCGACGGCTCGTCCACGTGCAGGGTCCGGGGCAGGACGCCGTGCTCCATCGCCAGCACCATCTTGATGACGCCCGCGACGCCCGCGGCGGCCTGGGTGTGGCCGATGTTCGACTTCACCGAGCCCAGGTAGGCGGGCCGCTCCGCGGGGCGGCCCCGGCCGTAGGCGGCGATCAGTGCCTGTGCCTCGATCGGGTCGCCGAGGGTGGTGCCGGTGCCGTGGCCCTCGATGGCGTCGATCTGGTCGGGCGTCAGCCGGGCGGCGGCCAGGGCCTGCTGGATGACTCGGCGCTGTGAGGGCCCGTTGGGGGCGGTCAGGCCGTTGGACGCGCCGTCCTGGTTCACCGCACTGCCCGGGACGAGGGCGAGCACCCGGTGCCCGTTGCGGCGGGCGTCGGAGAGCCGCTCGACCAGCAGCAGGCCGACGCCCTCGGCCATGTTGGTGCCGTCCGCCGCAGCGGCGAAGGACTTGCAGCGCCCGTCGGCGGCGAGACCCCGCTGGCGGCTGAACTCGATCAGCGTGCCGGGGTTGGGCATCACGGTGATGCCGCCGGCGACGGCGAGCGTGCACTCGCCGGCCCGTAGGGCCTGCGCCGCCAGGTGCAGGGCCACCAGCGAGGAGGAGCAGGCGGTGTCGACGGTGACCGCCGGGCCCTCCAGGCCGAAGGCGTAGGAGAGCCGGCCGGACATCACGCTGGCCGTGTTGCCGGTGCCGAGGTGGCCCTCGAAGCTCTCCGCGGCCCGCATCAGCACCGGCACATAGTCCTGGCCGTTGGTGCCGACGAACACGCCGGTGCGGGTGCCGGCGAGGGAGTGCGGGTCGATGCCGGCCCGTTCGAAGACCTCCCAGGTGGTCTCCAGCAGCAGGCGCTGCTGCGGGTCCATGGCGAGCGCCTCGCGCGGGGAGATGCCGAACAGGGCCGCGTCGAAGCTCCCGGCGTCGGCCAGGAACCCGCCCTCGCGGGTGTAGGCGGTGCCCTCCGCGTCGGGGTCGGGGCTGTACAGGGCGTCGAGGTCCCAGCCGCGGTCGGTGGGGAAGCCGGCGATCGCGTCGTCGCCGGCGCAGACCAGCCGCCAGAGGTCCTCGGGCGAGTCGACGCCGCCCGGGAAGCGGCAGCTCATCCCGACGATCGCGATCGGCTCGCGGGCCTGCTCGTCGAGGTCGCGCAGCCTGGCGTGGGCCTCGTCGAGGTCCTTCAGGACGCGCTTGAGGTAGTCGCGGAGCTTGTCTTCATTGGCCATCGGGGAGTCGCCCATTCGGTTCGTCGGGGTGCGGGCCGCGGGCTGTCCGCCGGGCCCGGCGGGGGTCGGAGTGGTGCACGGGCGCTCAGCCCCGCCCGAACTTCCGGTCGATGTAGTCGAAGATCTCGTCGTCGGTGGCGTCGTCGATGACCGCCGCACCGCCGCCGCCGTCGCCGCCGTCCGTCGCCGCCGCCTCGTTCCAGGCGGTGAGCAGGCCCTGCAGGCGGGCCTCGATCCGGCCGTGCGCCGCACCGTCGGGGGCGAGGGCGGACACCTCGTCCGCGGCCAGCGCGGCGAGGGCGCTCTCCAGCCGCTCCAGCTCCGCGAGCAGCTGCGGGGCGGGCGGTGCGGGGGCGATCTCCTCGCGCAGGTGCTCGGCGAGCAGCGCGGGCGTCGGGTAGTCGAAGACCAGCGTCGCCGAGAGTCGCAGCCCCACGGCGGCGCCGAGGCGGTTGCGCAGTTCGACGGCGGTCAGCGAGTCGAAGCCGAGCTCGCGGAACGCCTGGCCGGCGCCGATCAGTTCGGCCGAGGAGTAGCCGAGCACGGCCGAGACGTGGCTGCGCACCAGGTCGAGCAGCAGGCGCTCCTGCTCGGCCGGGTCCCGCCCGGCGAGCCGCGCGGCCAGGTCGGCGGCCGGGTCCGCGGCGATGCCGGCGGAACGCGCCGCGGCACGGCGCGCCGGTGGCCGGACCAGGCCGTGGAAGAGCGTCGGCAGGGCACCGGGCGTGCCGGCGAGGGTGCGCAGCGCGCCGGGGTCCAGCCGGACGGGCAGCAGCACCGGCTCGTCCGGCACCGTCAGTGCGGTGTCGAGCAGGGCCAGGCCCTGTTCGGCACTCAGCGGGAGGACGCCGCCGCGGGCCGACCTGGCGAGGTCGACCTCGGTCAGCCGCCCGGCCATGCCGCGCCGTTCGGCCCACATGCCCCAGACCAGGGAGAGCGCCGGCAGTCCGGCCGCCTGCCGGTGCCTGGCCAGCGCGTCGAGGAAGACGTTGGCCGCGCCGTAGTTGGCGAGGCCGGCGCCGCCGAAGGTGCCGGCGGCCGCGGAGAAGAGCACGAAGGCCGCCAGGTCCAGGTGGGCGGTGAGTTCGTGCAGGTGGACGGCGGCGTCCACCTTGGGGCGCAGCACCCGTTCGATCCGCTCGGGGGTGAGCGAGCCGATCACGCCGTCGTCGAGGACGGCGGCGGTGTGCACGACGGCGGTCAGCGGGTGCTCGGCGGGGACGGCGGCCAGGACGGCGGCGAGCGCCTCGCGGTCGGCGGTGTCGCAGGCGACCAGGTCGACCTCGGCGCCAAGGTCGGCGAGGGTGCGCAGGAGGTCGTCCGCGCCGTCGGCGGCGGGGCCGCGGCGGCTGGTGAGCAGGAGCCTGCGCACGCCGTGCTCGGTGACCAGGTGGCGGGCGAGCAGGGCGCCGAGTCCGCCGGTGGCGCCGGTGATCAGCACGGTGCCGGCGGGGTCGAGCGGGCGGGTCGGGACGGCTTCCCTGGCCGTTCCCGGCGCGGTCCGTTCGACCCGGGCCAGCCGGGGCACCAGGACGGTGCCGGCGCGCAGCGCGTACTCGTCCTCGCCGCCGGCCAGGGCGGCGGGCAGCAGCCGCCGGGACTCGTCGTGGTCGTCGAGGTCGACCAGGACCAGCCGGCCGGTGCTCTCCGCCTGGGCCGCGCGGACCAGGCCCCAGACGGGGGCCTGCGCGAGGTCGTGGTCCGCGTCGTCGCCCGGTCCGGCGGCGACCGCGCCGCTGGTGAGCAGGACGAGGCGGGAGTCCGCGAGGGCGTCCTCGGCCAGCCAGTTCCGGACGAGCTCGAAGGTGCGCGCCGTGGTGGCGTGGACGTCGCCGATCAGTCCCGCACCGGTGGCCCCGGCCGGGCAGGCGGCCAGGACGGTGGCGGGCGCCGGCCGGCCCGCGGCCACGGCAGCGAGCAGCCCGGCCAGGTCGGCGTGGGTGTCGACGTGCAGGCCGGCGCGTTCCAGTGTCGCCCCGACCTTGGAGTCGTCCGGCCCGAGGACGGCCCAGCTGCCCGGGGCGCCGTTCTCGGCGGCCGGTGGCGGCACGGTCCAGTCGACCCGGTAGAGCGCGTCGTGGTGGCCGGCCAGCGCGGCCTGCTCACGCGGGACGGGGCGCAGGGTCAGCGCCGCCACCGAGGCGACCGGTGCGCCGGTGCCGTCGGCAGCCGTGAGGGCGACGGTGTCCGGGCCGGTCGGGACGATCCGCAGCCGCAGGGTGCCGGCCCCGGCCGCGTGCAGCGCGAAGCCGCTCCAGGCGAACGGCCGCAGTTCCGTGCCGTCCCCGTCCGTCGTACCGTCCCCGTCCGCGGTCGCCGTGCCGCTCCCGTGGTGGGCGGCCGTGGCGAGCGCCTGCACGCCGGCGTCCAGCAGGGCCGGGTGCAGCGCGTACGCACCGGCCTGCGGCTGCTGGGCGTCGGGCAGCGCGGCCTCGGCGTAGACCGCTCCGCCGTGCTGCCAGACCCTCGTCAGGCCCTGGAAGGCGGGCCCGTAGGTCAGGCCGGCGTCGGCGAGCCGGTCGTAGTGGCCGTCCAGCGGCAGCTCCACCGCACCGGCCGGCGGCCAGGCCGCCAGGTCGAGCGGATCGGTCGGCACGGCCGTGCCGGGGGCCAGGGTGCCGCTCGCGTGCCGGGTCCACGGCTGCCCGGTGTCCTCGTCCTCGGGCCGCGCGTACACGGCGAGCGGGCGCCGGCCGGCCGGGTCGGGCGCGCCGACGGCGAGTTGCAGCCGGACCGCCCCGGTGGGCGGCAGTGCCAGCGGCGTCTGCAGGGTGAGTTCCTCCACGAGGGCGCAGCCGACCTGGTCGCCGGCGCGGACGGCCAGTTCGACGAAGGCGGTCGCGCCGAGCAGTGCGGTGCCGCCGACGGCGTGGTCGGCGAGCCACGGGTGGGTGCGCAGGGAGAGCCGGCCGGTGAGCAGGTGGCCGTCGGAGTCGGGGAGTTCGACGGCCGCGCCGAGCAGCGGGTGCTCGGCGGCGCCGAGTCCGGCGGCGGCCACGTCGGAAGGTGCCGCGTGCGCGGGCTCCGCCCAGTAGCGCTCCCGCTGGAAGGCGTAGGTGGGCAGTTGGACGTGCGGGCCGCGGCCGTCGCCGAGGAACGCCGTCCAGTCCACCGGGACGCCCCGGGTGTGGGCCGCGGCGAGCGAGGCGACCACCCGGTCCGGGCCGCCGTCCTCGCGGCGCAGGGTGCCGATGGCGACCGCGTCGGCGGCGGCCTCCTCGATGTTCTCCTGGATCGCGGTGGTCAGCACCGGGTGGGCACTGACCTCGACGAAGGTGTCGACGCCGTCCGCGAGCAGGGCGGCAACCGCCTCCGCGAAGCGCACCGGCTGCCGGAGGTTGCGGTACCAGTACGCGGCGTCCAGGTCGGAGCCGTCCGTCGGCGCACAGCTGACGGTGGAGAAGAGCGGCACCGTCCCGGCCTGCGGGCGGAGGTCCGCCAGCACGGCCAGGACGTCCTCGCGGATCGCCTCGGCCTGCGCGGAGTGCGAGGCGAAATGCGAGGAGACCAGGCGGGCCCGGACCCCCTGCTCCGCGCAGGAGGCCAGCAGTTCCGTCAGGGCGGCCGTCTCACCGCAGACCAGCACGGACGCGGGCCCGTTGACCGCACCGACGGAGAGCCGGTCCGCCCACGGGGCGAGGCGCGCGTGCACCTCGGCGACGGGCAGTGCCACGGACGCCATGCCGCCGCGGCCGGCCATCCCCTCGGCGATCGCGCGGCCGCGCAGCGCCACCGCACGGGCGGCGTCCTCCAGGGTCAGCGCACCCGACACGGTTGCGGCGGCCAGCTCGCCCTGCGAGTGGCCGAGGACGACGGCCGGTTCGACGCCCGCCGCCCGCCACACCTCGGCGAGCGACACCATCACCGCCCAGAGCGCCGGCTGCACCATGTCCATTCGGTCCGTCCAGGTGTCGCCCGCGACGCCGCGCACCACGTCCAGCAGCGACCAGTCGGCGGTGAACGGCGCCAGGGCGGCCGCGCACTCGGCCATCCGGGCCGCGAACACCGGGGAGGACGCCAGCAGCTCCACCGCCATGGCGGGCCAGGCCGAGCCCTGCCCGGGGAAGACGAACGCCACCTTCGGCGGCCGGCCCGCAGAGCCGTGGACCAGCCCGGCGGCCGGCCGGCCCTCCGCCAGCGCCGCCAGAGCGTGCACCGCAGACGCCCGGTCACCCGCGACCACCACCGCGCGGTGGTCGAAGCGGGTACGGGTCGCCGCCAGGGCACGGCCGACCTCCGCCGGCGACAGCTCCGGCTGCTGCGCCAGGAACGCGCCGAGCCTCGCCGCCTGCGCCCGCAGGGCCGGCTCGGTGCGGCCGGAGAGCACCAGCGGCACCGGAGCGCCGGCGGTGTCCGCCGCGCCCCGCACCGGTTCCGCCGCGGGCGGCTGTTCCAGGACGGTGTGCGCATTGGTGCCGCTCATGCCGAACGAGGAGACCGCGGCCCGGCGCGGCTGCCCGGTCTCCGGCCACGGCCGGTGCTCCGTCAGCAGCTCGACCGCGCCGGCCGACCAGTCGACGTGCGGCGACGGCTCGTCCACGTGCAGGGTCCGCGGGAGGACGCCGTGCTCCATCGCCAGCACCATCTTGATGATGCCCGCGACACCGGCGGCGGCCTGGGTGTGGCCGATGTTCGACTTGATCGAGCCCAGCCAGAGGGGCTCCGCCCCGGCGCGGTCCCGACCGTAGGTGGCGAGCAGCGCCTGGGCCTCGATGGGGTCGCCGAGCCGGGTGCCGGTGCCGTGCGCCTCGACGGCGTCCACCTGGCCGCCCGTCAGCCCGGCTGCGGCCAGCGCCTGGCGGATCACCCGCTGCTGCGCGGGCCCGTTCGGCGCGGTCAGACCGTTGGACGCGCCGTCCTGGTTGACCGCGGAGCCGCGGACCAGGGCCAGCACCTGGTGCCCGTTGCGCTGCGCGTCGGAGAGCCGCTCGACCAGCAGCAGGCCGACGCCCTCGCCCCAGCCGGTGCCGTCCGCGCCCGCCGCGAACGCCTTGCACCGCCCGTCCGCGGCCAGGCCGCCCTGGCGGCTGAACGAGACGAACGCACCCGGCGAGGACATCACCGTCACGCCGCCCGCCAGGGCGAGCGAGCACTCGCCGTTGCGCAGCGACTGGACGGCCCAGTGCAGGGCGACCAGCGAGGAGGAGCAGGCGGTGTCGACGGTGGCCGCCGGACCCTCCAGGCCGAAGGTGTAGGCGAGACGGCCGGAGACCACGCTGGCCGCGTTGCCGGTGCCGAGGAACCCGCCGATCTCGTCGGAGGCCTCGATGGCCAGTTGGAGGTAGTCCTGGCCGTTGGTGCCGACGAAGACGCCGGTACGGCTGCCGCGCAGGGTCTCCGGGTCGATGCCCGCCCGCTCGAACGCCTCCCAGGCGGTCTCCAGCAGCAGCCGCTGCTGCGGGTCCATGGCGAGTGCCTCGCGCGGCGAGATCCCGAAGAAGGTCGGATCGAACTCGCCCGCCCCGTAGAGGAATCCGCCCTCCCGGGTGGCCGAGGAGTGCGCTTCGTCGCCGCTCTGGAGGGCCTCCAGGTCCCAACCACGGTCGGTGGGGAAGCCGGCGATCGCGTCGCCGCCGGTGGACAGCAGCCGCCACAGCGCCTCGGGGGTGTCGACGCCGCCCGGGAAGCGGCAGCTCATCGCGACGATGGCGATCGGGTCGTCCGCGGTGGGAACGGCGGTGGCGACCGGTTCCGCGGCGGCCGTGCCGAGGAGTTCGTCGCGGAGGTGGTCGGCCAGGCCGCGGACCGACGGGTAGTCGAACACGAGCGTCGCGGGCAGCGGGAGGCCGGTCGCGGCACCCAGCAGGTTGCGGAACTCCACGGCGGTCAGCGAGTCGAAGCCCAGCTCGCGGAAGGCCTTGCCGACCTCCACGCCCGCCGGGTCCGCATGGCCGAGGACGGCGGCCGCGTGTCCGCGCACCAGGTCGAGCAGCGCGGCGTCGCGCTCGTCCACCGGCAGCCCGGCGAGCCGCTCGGCGAGCCCGGTGCCGGGACCGGCCGCGGCGTGCGCCGTGCGGTCCAGGACCTCCCTGGCCTCGGGCAGCGCGTCGAGGAGGCGGCTGGGCCGGGCAGCGGTGAACCCGGGGGCGAACAGCTCCCAGTCGACGTCGGCCGCGACCACCGCCGGAGCCTCACCGTTCGGGGCGAGCTCCCGCCGGAGGAAGGACAGGCCGAGCTCCGGCGCCATGGCCGGCATTCCGCCGCGGCGCAGGCGTTCGGCCAGCCCGTCGTCGGTGGCCATGCCCGCCTCCGCCCACGGACCCCAGGCGATCGACGTCGCCGGAAGGCCGTCCGCCCGCCGCTGCTCCGCCAGGGCGTCCAGATACGCGTTGGCAGCCGCGTAGTTACCCTGCCCCGCACTGCCGATCGTCCCCGCGATCGAGGAGAACAGCACGAACGCGGACAGATCGCGGCCGGCCGTCAGCTCGTGCAGATGACGGGCCGCATCCACCTTCGGACGGGCCACCGACGCCAACCGCTCCCCGGTCAGCGCGTCGATCACACCGTCGTCCAGCACACCGGCCGTGTGGAAGACCGCCGACAGCTCGTGCTCCGCCAGCAATCCGGCCAGCGCGTCCCGGTCCGCAACATCGCAGGCGGCAACGGTCACAGTCGTCCCGAGCGCGGTCAGCTCGTCCCGCAACTCGGCCGCACCCGGCGCCTCCAGGCCCCGACGGCTCGTCAGCACCAGACGCCCGGCCCCGTTCCGCGCCAGCCAACGAGCCACCTGCGCACCCAGCGCACCCGTACCACCGGTCACCAGCACCGTCCCCGACGGCGACCACGGCGAGCCCTCACCCCGCGGCGCACGCACCAGACGCCGACCGAACACACCCGAGGACCGGACCGCGACCTGATCCTCACCACCATCGGCCAGCACGCCGGCCAGACGCTCCAAGGCCCGCTCATCAGGAGACTCCGGCAGGTCGATCAGACCACCCCAAAGCTCCGGATGCTCCAACGCCACCACCCGGCCCAGACCCCACACCTGCGCCGCCGCCGGATCCGCCAGCCGCTCCGAACCGCCGGTGGCCACCGCACCCCGCGTCACACACCACAACCGCGCAGCGACCCCGGCATCACCCAGCGCCTGCACCACGGCCAGCACCGAGCCCGGCACCACGGCCGGCAGCAGCACACCCGCCACCACCGCACCATCGGCCAGCACCGACCGCAACTCGCCCGCCAGCACGACACGGTCGGCCGCGCCGGCGTCGGCATCGAAGAACCGCACCTCCGCACCACGGCCGGCCAACACCCCGGCCAGCTCACCGGCCCCGGCCGCCACCAGCCACACACCCGACAGCCCGTCCGCCGACTCCACCACCGGCCGCCACACCACCCGGTAACGCCAGCCGTCCACCACCGACGTCTCACGATTGCGCCGCCGCCACGCCGAGAGCTTGGGCAGGAGGGCGCTCAGCTGGTCGCCGTCCTCGATCTCGAGGGCCGCCGCCAAGCTGGCGGTGTCCTCACGTTCGACGGCGTGCCAGAAGTGCGCGGCGGCCGGGTCCTCGGCACCCACGGCGCCGGCCTGCGGCGCGGCGGACTCCAGCCAGTACCAGGCGTGCTGGAAGGCATAGGTGGGCAGGTCCACCGGGCGAGCGTCGTGGCCGGCGAAGACGGCCGGCCAGTCGACGTGCCCGCCGCGGACGTGGGTCCGGCCGAGCGCTGTCGCCAGCGACTGCGCCTCGGGGCGACCCGCGCGCAGCAGCGGGACGAACGCGCCCTCGGCCGCGGACTCCTGGCCCAGCGCCGACAGCACCCCGTCCGGACCCAGCTCCACGAACGTCCGAACACCCTGCGTCGCCAACGCCTCCACCGCATCCGCGAACCGAACAGCCTCCCGCACATGCCGCACCCAGTACTCCGGATCCGTCAACTCCACGGAGACCAGCCCACCGGTCAACGTCGACACCACCGGAATCCGCGGCAGCTCGAACACCACCTGCCCGGCCACCGCACGGAACTCCGCCAACATCCCGTCCATCAGCGGCGAATGGAACGCATGACTCACGGTGAGCCGCTTGGACTTGCGTCCCGTCAGCTGCGCCAGCACGGCCAGGACGGCGTCCTCGGCACCGGACAGCACCACGGAGGTCGGGCCGTTGACGGCGGCGATGCCAACACCGTCACCCAGCAGCGGCAGGACCTCCGCTTCGGACGCCTGCACCGCGACCATCGCGCCGCCGCGCGGCAGCGCCTGCATCAGCCGACCCCGCGCAGCCACCAGCCGCGCCGCATCCGCCAGCGACATCACCCCGGCCACATGCGCAGCGGCAAGCTCACCGATCGAATGCCCGGCCACGAAGTCCGACCGCACGCCCCACGACTCCAGCAGGCGGAACAGCGCCACCTCCACGGCGAACAACGCCGGCTGCGCCCAACCCGTCTCATCGATCAGCTCGGCGTCCGCGATCGCCTCGCGCAGCGGACGATCCAGATGGCGATCCAGCTCCGCACAGACCTCGTCGAACGCCGCAGCGAACGCAGGGTGGGCGGCAGACAACTCCTCCCCCATCCCGGCCCGCTGGCTGCCCTGACCGGTGAAGAGGAAGGCCTGCCGGCCGGCGGCGGCCACGCCCTGGACCAGCCCCGGGTCCTGCTCGCCCGCCGCCAGTGCGCGCAGCGCACGCAGTACGGCAGCACGGTCCTCGCCGACCACCGCGGCACGCCGTTCGAGGACGGCGCGCCCGGTCGCCAGAGTGTGTGCCACGTCGGCGAGTTCGAGATCGGGCGACTCCTCCACCAGGGCCGTCAGCCGCGCGGCCTGCGCCCGCAGTGCATCCTCGCCGCGGGCCGAGAGCAGCCAGGGCAGCACCGGCGCCCGGCGCTCCGCCGGGCGGCGCTGCACGGTGCGGAGGTCGCTCGGCGGCTCCTCGATGATGGTGTGGGCGTTGGTGCCGCTGATGCCGAACGAGGAGACGGCGGCCCGTCGGGGCCGTCCGGTCGCGGGCCACGGCCGCGACTCGGTGAGCAGTTCGACCGCGCCGGCCGTCCAGTCGACGTTCGACGAGGGCTCGTCCACGTGCAGGGTCGGCGGCAGCATCCCGTGCCGCATCGCCATCACCATCTTGATGATGCCCGCCGCACCGGCGGCGGCCTGGGTGTGGCCGAGGTTCGACTTCACCGAGCCCAGCCAGAGCGGGAGTTCCTCCGTGTGGGCCTGCCCGTAGGTGGCGAGCAGGGCCTGCGCCTCGATCGGGTCGCCGAGCGTCGTGCCGGTGCCGTGCGCCTCCACCGCGTCCACCTGGTCGCCCGTCAACCCAGCGGCGGCCAGGGCCTCGCGGATCACCCGCTGCTGGGACGGGCCGTTCGGCGCGGTGAGACCGTTGGAGGCGCCGTCCTGGTTGACCGCGGATCCGCGGACGACCGCGAGCACCCGGTGTCCGTTGCGACGGGCGTCGGAGAGCCGCTCGACGAGGAGCAGGCCGACGCCTTCGCCCCAGCCGGTGCCGTCGGCCGAGGCTGCGAACGACTTGCAGCGCCCGTCGGGCGAGAGGCCGCGCTGGCGGCTGAAGTCGACGAAGGTCTCGGGGGTGCCCATCACGGTGACACCGCCGGCGAGCGCCATCGTGCACTCGCCGCTGCGGAGCGCCTGGATCGCCAGGTGGAGCGCGACCAGCGAGGAGGAGCAGGCGGTGTCGACGGTGACCGCCGGGCCCTCCAGGCCGAACGTGTAGGCGACCCGGCCGGAGGCGATGCTGCCGGAGTTGCCGGTGCCGAGGTAGCCCTCGACACCGTCGGGGAGTTCACCCAGATTGCTGGTGTAGTCGTGGTACATCACGCCGGCGAACACGCCGGTGCGGCTGCCGCGCAGCGTCGCCGGGTCGATGCCGGCCCGCTCGAACGCCTCCCAGGAGGTCTCCAGCAGCAGGCGCTGCTGCGGGTCCATCGCCAGCGCCTCGCGCGGCGAGATCCCGAAGAAGCCCGGATCGAACAGCCCTGCGTCGTGCAGGAACCCGCCCTCCCGCGCGTACGAGGTGCCCTGGTGGTCGGGGTCGGGGTGGTAGAGGTTCTCGAGGTCCCAGCCGCGGCCGGTCGGGAAGCCGGAGACGGCGTCGCGGCCCTCCGAGACCAGCTGCCACAGGTCCTCCGGCGAGCCGATGCCGCCCGGGAAGCGGCAGGCCATGCCGACGATCGCGATCGGATCGGTGTCGGTCGCCTCGGCCGGGGCCACGGCGGGGCCCTGCTCGACGGCGTCACCGACCAGTTCGGCGAGCAGGAACGCGGCCAGGGCACCCGGGGTCGGATAGTCGAAGACCAGCGTCGCGGGCAGCCGCAGACCGGTCTCACCGTTGAGCTGGTTGCGCAGTTCGACGGAGGTCAGCGAGTCGAAGCCGAGTTCCTTGAACGCCCGCCCGGCGTCGACCTCGCCCGCGTCGGCGTAGCCGAGTACCGCGGCGATCCGGGTGCGGACCAGGCCGAGCAGGGTCTGCTCCCGGTCCGCGGCCGGCTGGGCCGACAGGCGGGCGGCCAGCTCGGAGCCGCCCGCCGCAGCCCCGACGCGGGCGGAGCGGCGGGTCGGCACCCGGACCAGCCCTCGCAGCAGCGGCAGCACCCCGGCGGTGGACTCGCGGCGGACGGCGGCGAGGTCGAGCCGCATCGGCACCAGCGTCGCGGCATCGGTGGCGACGGCGGCGTCGAAGAGCGCCAGCCCTTCCGCTGCGGCCAGCCCCTCGACACCCGACCGGGCCATCCGGTCGGCATCAGCGCTCGCCAGGTTGCCGGCCATCCCCGCGCCGTCGGCCCACAGGCCCCAGGCGAGGGAGGTGGCGGGCAGTCCGGCGGCCCGGCGCTGGGCGGCGAGGGCGTCCAGGAAGACGTTCGCGGCCGCGT